>CAZKAX010000049.1:0-24142 GCA_964550775.1 uncultured Novosphingobium sp.
GGCCTATGCGCTGAAGGGCACCGTGATCGAGGATTTCGTCACCACCCCGATCGGCCAGGGCAGCAACGGCCAGGACGTTTACCTGAAGGACATCTGGCCCAGCAATCTGGAAGTCGCCAGCACCATGGCCATGTGCATGGACCGCGCGATGTTCCAGGCGCGCTATGCCAACGTCTATCTGGGTGACAAGCACTGGCAGGCGATCAACGTGACGGGCAGCGAAACCTATTCGTGGCGCGCGGGCAGCACCTATGTCGCCAATCCGCCCTACTTCGAAGGCATGAGCATGACCCCGGCCCCGGTGACCGACATCGTCGAGGCCAAGCCGCTGCTGATCCTGGGCGATTCGATCACCACCGACCACATCAGCCCGGCCGGCAACATCAAGGCCGATAGCCCGGCGGGCGAATGGCTGATGCAGCATCAGGTCGCCAAGGCGGACTTCAACTCCTACGGCGCGCGCCGCGGCCACCACGAAGTGATGATGCGCGGCACCTTTGCCAACATCCGCATCAAGAACGAAATGGTCCCCGGCGTGGAAGGCGGGATGAGCCGCTACAACGGCGAAGTCATGCCGGTTTACGATGCCGCGATGAAGCACAAGGCCGATGGCACGGCGATGGTGGTGATCGCCGGCAAGGAATACGGCACCGGCTCCAGCCGCGACTGGGCGGCCAAGGGCACCAACCTGCTGGGCGTGCGCGCGGTGATCGTCGAAAGCTTCGAACGCATCCACCGCAGCAACCTGGTCGGCATGGGCGTGCTGCCGCTGCAGTTCAAGGACGGCCAGACCCGCGAAAGCCTGGGCCTGACCGGGGATGACATGTTCACCATCCAGGGCGTCGCCACGCTCAAGCCGCGTCAGGACGTGGAAGTACGGGTCACCCGCGCCGATGGCTCCAGCTTCAGCTTCACCGCGCTGTGCCGGATCGATACCGCCAACGAGATCGAGTATTTCAACAACGGCGGCATCCTGCATTACGTGCTGCGCAAGCTGGCATCCTGATCCGCCTGGCCCAGCGCCGGCAAAGGGGGCGCCGTCCAGACCGGACGGCGCCCCCTTTTCTTTTGTGCGATTGGCGCGTTTATACATCACCGGTAGCCGGAATGGCCGCAGATTGGCCCGCAATTGAAGCCAGGGAGAACCCGGAGATGAAACGTTCAGCCTTGTTTGGTGCCCTCCCGCTGGCGCTGGCCTTCACCGCCACGGCACAGGCCGGTCCGGTCAAGGTGCAGGGCGGAAACCTGACCTTGCCGATATCCGGCATTGTCATCACCGTGGCCGACGATCCGGCGCGCGACTATATGCTCAGCGGCAGCTGGGCGCTGAGCGACAGCGGATCCTATGATTCCCGCGACGTGGTGGATGAACTGGCGGTCAAGGATGGCGCACTGGTGCGCGGCAACTGGATCCTGACCGGCTATTTCACGGTCGAGAACTGCGACGGCCTGCTCAGCGAGCTCAAGGTCAGCAACCGCTGGTCCGCGCCCCATGCCCTGTGGGGCCAGCAATGGCAGGCTGGCGGCGGCGACTATACCTTTACCAACAGCATCGGCACCCACCCGATGGTCGCGCTGTGCCGCACCGACAAGGACGGACGCGGGCTGTTGCTGCAGCACTTCCTGATCGATCGCCCGGCCGGCATGGCCAAGACCGCGATGCTGGCCGAACTGGGCAAGGCCAGGATCCTGGCCGCCGCCGCCAAAAGCTATGCCGCGCGCAGCTTTCAGGCACCCGGCCAGCCGGGGTTGGGCAATGTCACCAACCGCGGCAAGAACAGCGCCGCCCGGACAGTCCGGCTCGACAAGACCCGGCTGGAAATTGACCTGCCCAATGACGGCCAGTTCTGGATCGTGCCCAAGCCGGATGCAAGCAAGCCGCAGGATTCGGACCGGCTGGACCGGCTGCTGCCTTCGCTGCCTGACGTGTCGCTGGAAGTGGCGCGGTTGCCGGATATGACCTGCGACAAGGTGTTCGGCCTGCTGAAACTGCCGCCGATCCCCGCCCAGTGGGCCGCCGAAGCGCGCAAGCCCATGGTTGGCATGCCCGCCGGCTGGTCGGTTGGCCCCGCGACCGCGCTGGAAACCCAGCTGGAACGGATGTTCTGCCGCCCGCTTGGCAAGGATGCGCTGCTGGCCGGTTACATGGCGGAAAAGTATTCCGACAACGCTGCGCCTATCGCCCCGCTGCTGAACGCGCTGGCCAAGGCCCGCTCGTTCTGACCCCGCAACGAAAAAGGGCGGTCACGCGGACCGCCCTTTCCCCCTAAAACAGGTCTGACTGGTTCAGGCAGCCTTGGCCTTGGCCAGGCGGCGACGCCCGACCAGGGTGGCGGCAGCCGCACCGAACAGCAGCAACATCGGCGGCGCGGGGACATCGGTCCCGCCCGTGGTGCCGCCCGAGGTGTTACCCGACGAGGTCGAGGTCGAGCTGGAGGTTGACGAGCTGGTCGACGACGAGGTCGAAGAGCTGGTCGAGCTCGAAGTCGAGGAGCTCGTGCTGACATTGCCCGACGAGCTGGTCGAAGTGCTGGTCGAAACGTTACCCGAGGAACTGGTCGAAACATTGCCCGAGGACGAGGTCGACGAAGTGACGTTGCCCGAGGACGACGAGGTCGAATTGTTGCCCGACGAAGAGGTGACATTGCCCGAGCTGGTTGAAGTCGAGCTGGAGCTGGTCACGCCGCCGGTGGAGGTCGAGACATTGCCCGAGCTGGTCGAAACGCCGCCAGTCGAAGTCGAGACACCCCCGGTCGAAGTCGAGACGCCGCCGGTCGAAGTGGTCGACGAGCTGGTGATCCCGCCCGTGGTGGTGGTGCTGGTCAGCCCGCCGGTCGAGGTCGAGGTCGAACCGCCGGTCGAAGTGAAGCCGCCTGTCGAGCTGGACGAACCGCCGCTTGAAGTCGAGGTGCTGGTCGAGCCGCCCGAGGTGGTGGTCGAAACCACCACGCTGCCGCCGCCGCCACCGCTGCCGCCGCCAAAGAAGCCGCCGAAGAAGCCGCCGCCAAAGCCGAAGCCGCCCGAACCGCCGATGATCATCGGCGCTTCACCGCCACCCGAGGGTGCCGGCATGGCCGGAAGCTGCGGCAGCATCGGCATGGCCACGGCCATCTGCGGGGTTTCCGGCGCGGCGCAAGAGTAGCTCTTGGTCACGACGCGGCGAATGCGCTTCATCTTGCGCGGTTCGGTTGCAGCATAACGGCGCACGACCTTGCGCTTGGCCTTGGCATGGTTTGCCGCCGTGGCGCCGCCCTTGGCATGCTTGACGTACTGCACCTGCGCAGCGGGTGCCTCGGCGACGTGAACCGCCCCGCCCCCGATGATCGCACCACCCGCGGCGAACGCGGACAATTTCACCAGTGCCATCCGAACCGACATAAGCTCTGCTCTCTAATTAGCTCTACGGGGAGCAACCGGGCTGCACGGACTGCAACCTTCATGCCCCTGTAGAGCCAAAAACGCAGAGGAAAGTTAAAGCGGCAATCGCGTTAACCCTGTTTTTGCGGTCCCGGATCGGGAATCTGCACTGTCATGCCCCGGCGGGACGGCTTGTGTCCCAATATGGAACCGATTGCCGGGCAAATGCCAACGGCGCACGGCGCCAACGGTTAATCTTCGCCGCTGTCAGCCCCGTCGAACAGCCCTTGCTGCCCCCCTTGCGGCGGGGTGATTCCCAGGTGTTTCCACCCGCGATCGTTGAGGCAGCGCCCGCGTGCGGTGCGGGCCACCAGCCCCAGCTGGATCAGGAACGGCTCGATCACTTCCTCGATCGTGTCGCGCGGTTCGGACAGGCCGGCGGCCAGGGTTTCCACTCCCACCGGACCGCCCTTGTAAATATCTGCAATCATGTGGAGATAGCGCCGATCCTGGGCATCCAGCCCCAGCGCGTCCACTTCCAGCCGGGTCAGCGACTGATCGGCCAGCACCCCGGTGATCGTGCCGTCGCCCGCGACATGGGCGAAATCGCGCACCCGCCGCAGCAGCCGCCCGGCCACCCGCGGTGTCCCGCGCGCGCGCCGGGCAATTTCGCGCGCACCGGCACTGTCGATCCCGATGCCAAGCAGCCCGGCCCCGCGTGTCACCACCCGTTCCAGCTCGTCGACCGTATAGAAATTGAGCCGCACCGGAATGCCAAACCGGTCGCGCAGCGGCGTGGTCAGCAGCCCCTGCCGCGTGGTGGCTCCCACCAGCGTAAACGGCGGCAGATCGATCCGCACCGACCGCGCCGATGGTCCTTCACCAATGATCAGGTCCAGCGCGCGGTCCTCCATCGCGGGATAGAGCACTTCCTCGACCACGGGGTTGAGCCGGTGAATCTCGTCGATGAACAGGACGTCGCCATGTTCAAGATTGGTCAGCAGCGCGGCCAGATCACCCGATTTGGCAATCACCGGGCCGGACGTGGCGCGAAAGCCCACCCCCAGCTCCTTGGCGACGATTTGCGCCAGCGTGGTCTTGCCCAGCCCCGGCGGGCCAAAGAACAACACGTGATCCATCGCCTCGCGCCGCGATTTGGCGCTCTCGATGAACACCCTGAGATTGTCCTTCGCCGCCGCCTGCCCGACGAATTCGGCGAGCGTCTTGGGGCGCAGCGCCGCATCGGCGTCTTCGGCGCTGCGGTGCGGGGTGAGGAGGGGGTTATCGGTCATGATTTCAACTGCGATTCATCAGACGATAACCAATCGCGACTGCAAGTGAACTTGCCAAAAATGAAACCACCCCGAGTATACGACCTAAAAAATCATAAAACTTATCACTATCGTGATTAACCAAATCGAGCATCTTAATCTTTTCTAATGCACTCATGTTCTGGTTTTTGATAATCTCTAAAACAGCATCCGATGGCGCGCTGTGCCCCATATAATTCGTAGCCCAGACCGTCATCAATGAACCTAACAATGCGGCAATGATCGGTATGACACCATAGAGGAAGAATCGTTCGCGCTTAGACTGCATGCTATTCACCCCGCCGCCCTCTTCAGCCCCACCCGGATCAGCGCATCGAGGCTCGCGCCCTCGCCCAGCTCATCGAGCGCCCGCGCAACGGCCTCCGTCGCCACGTTCGGTTTGAAGCCCAGGTTCTGCAGCGCCGAGACCGCGTCCGCGCTGGCGGAGCCTTGGCGGGCGGCCGCAACCGCCACGCCGGCGGCAGAGGGCAATGCCCCGGCCTTGTCCTTGAGTTCATTGACGATCCGGCCAGCCAGCTTGGGCCCCACCCCTTGCGCGCGGGCGACCATCGCGGCGTCGCCGCTGGCGCAGGCGCGTTGCACTTCCTCGACCGACAGGGCCGAGAGCACGGCCAGCGCCATCTTCGATCCCACGCCTTGCACGCCGGTCAGCAAGCGGAACCACGCGCGTTCATCGCCGCTGGCGAAGCCGACTAGCCGCATGTCATTCTCGCTCACCTGCAGTTCGGTGTGGACCGTCACCCGGTCCCCCCGCACGCCCAGCGCATCGAGCGTCTTTGCCGAGGCGTGGACGAGGTAGCCCACACCCGCCACGTCAATCACCGCCCAGTCAGGGCCGAAATCATCAAGCGTGCCGGTCAGCTTTGCGATCATGGTTTGTTCTATGGCACAGGCACCAGAATGGGAAAAGGTGAAAATCCCGGCCGCCGCGTACCTGTCCCATCTTGTCCAAGCAGATTCATCCGGTATTTCGGTCGATGGTTGCGCCAAGTTGAGGAATACCGTTCGATGCGCCGAAACTTTGTTGCCCTTGCCGCGTTTGGCCTGCTGTCTGCCCCCGCGCTGGCCAAGGCCCCGGCCCCTGAAGTTGCCGCGCCGTGCAACCAAGCCGTGGTGGTCGGGATGCTGGGGCCCTCGCTCAAGGCCGCCGACTTGCTGCTCGCCTGCGCCAATGTGCCGGGTCAGAGCGCCTACATGATCGCGCGATCGCGTGCCCAGCGGTACGACATGCTGCTCCTGCTGGACAAGCCCGCGCTTGCAGAACCCGAACTGGTGGCGCTGACCTCACCCCCGCTGGCAAAGCAGCCGGTCTTCACCAATGTCCCAAGTGGTGCTCTGGTGATCGGAAACCAACGTTCGATCGGAACCACCCAGGTCGATCTGCTCAGCGCGCTCGCCAATTTCCGGCTCAACGCCAAGGACTTCACCGCCGCGCGCAGCCTGGCTGACCGGGCAATTGCCGCTGCCGGGCACGATCCTGATCTGGTGCTGGATGTCGCCCCGGCCCATGCCGTGCGGGCCAAGCTGGCCTATCTTGAACAGCAACCCGAACCCACACTCAAATTCGCGATCCGCGCCTGGCTGCGCGGCAGCACTGACAGCTGGATTGATGGCCTGATCAAGGCGCAGTCAACCGAAGCCCAGGCCGCACTCGACGCACTGCGCAAACGGCTGAAGGAAGGGGTTAGCGGCTATTCCTTTGCAGTCAGCCCGCAGGGTCAATTGAGCCAGAAGCTTGACGACCTCAAGCGCGTGATCGCCGAAGGCAAAGCTGCCGTGGCCGAACTGGAAGCCTTTGAAGCGAAGGAACTCGGGCCGCTCTAACCCCGCACCAGATGCGCATGCGCGATCGCCACGGCGAGCGCGTCTGCGGCGTCGGCCCCGGCCAGTTTCACCCCCGGCAGCAGCACGCCCAGCATCGCCTGGACCTGCGCCTTTTCCGCCGCGCCGGTGCCGACAATCGCTTTCTTGACCAGCCGCGTGGCATACTCCGCTACCGGCAGCCCGGCACGCGCCAGCGCCAGCAGGCACACCCCGCGCGCCTGCCCCAGCTTGAGCGTCGATTGCGGGTTCTTGTTGACGAACACTTCCTCCACTGCGCTGCTATCGGGGCGGTAATGGAGCAAGACGTCAGTCAGTTCGCGGTCGAGCGTGACGAGCCGTTCGGGCAGGCTGGTCTTGGGGTCGGTCCTGACCTGGCCGTTGGCAATATGGCTCAGCCGGTTGCCCTGCTTGGCCACGATCCCCCAGCCGGTGCAGGTGAGGGAAGGGTCAAGACCGATGATCAGCATTCAAGATGCTCCCCCTCTGGGGGAGCTGGCAGTTGCGAAGCAACCGACTGAGGGGGTTTGAAGCACACGGCCATGCCCCCTCCACCACCGCCTGCGGCGGCGGTCCCCCTCCCCCAAAGGGGAAGGATCAGGACAGCTTCTCCATCACCGCATCGGGGATTTCGTAATTGCCCCACACGGTCTGGACGTCATCGTCATCATCCAGCACGTCGATCAGTTTGAGCAGGGTGCGGGCATCGTCTTCGCCGACTTCGGCCTTAAGCCCCGGCTTCCACGCCAGCTTGACGCCTTCGGCTTCGCCCAGGGTCTTTTCCAGTTCGCGCGCGACGGGGTGGAGGTTTTCCATTGCCACCCAGATCGCGTGACCTTCGTCATCGCTTTCCACGTCATCGGCCCCGGCTTCCAGCGCGGCTTCGAACACCGTGTCGGCGCTGCCCGCCCTGGCCGGGTATTCGATCAGGCCGAGCCGTTCGAACCCGTGGCTGACTGCGCCGCTGGCGCCCAGGTTGCCACCGTTCTTGGCAAAGGCGGTGCGGACATTGGTGGCGGTGCGGTTGCGGTTGTCGGTCAGCGCCTCGACAATCAGCGCGACGCCGCCCGGGCCATAGCCTTCATAGCGGATTTCTTCGTAATTCTCGGCGTCGCCCTTGCTCGCCTTGTCGATCGCGCGCTGGATGTTGTCCTTGGGCACCGACTGTGCCTTGGCCGCATTGACCGCAGCGCGCAGACGCGGGTTAAAGTCCGGATCGGGCATCCCCATCTTGGCCGCGACGGTGATTTCGCGGGACAGCTTGGAAAAGAGCCCTGCGCGCTTCTTATCCTGCGCACCCTTGCGGTGCATGATGTTCTTGAATTTGGAATGGCCTGCCATTTTCGCCGTCGCTTGATTGGTGTGGAATTGGCGCGGCCCTTACACCGCTAAGCGGGTTCAAAGCAACCGCTGCCACCATCCGACATCGCGCCAGCCGCCGCATTTCCAGCCGACCTCGCGGTAAATCCCCACGGAGGTAAAGCCCATCGCCTCGTGCAGGCCGATCGAGCCGGGATTGGGCAAGGCGATTCCGGCAAAGGCGGCGTGCAGGCCCTGATCCGCCAGCATCGGCAGCAAACGGGCGTAAAGCGCCTGCCCGATCCCCTGCCGCGCAAAGGCCGGATCGACATAGACCGCCACATCGCAGGAACTGGCATAGGCCGCCCGCGTGCGGTGCGGCGAAGCATAGGCATAGCCCGCCACCTCACCGCCGCGCAGCGCCACCAGCCAGGCGTGGCTGGCGCCATAGTCCGCAATCCGCCGGGCCATTTCAGCGGCATCGGGCGGCTCGGTTTCAAAGCTGACCCAGCCATCGGTCACGAACGGGCGATAGATCGCCGCGCAGCGCGCCGCATCGTGCGCGGCAATGGCCAGGCGGATTTCCATGCCTATACGATCACCGCCGTGCCCGAACAGCTGACCATCAGCATCGAGCCATTGGCGCCCAACACTTCGTAATCGAGATCGACCCCGATCACCGCATTGCCGCCCAGCTTGCCGGCTTCGGCTTCCATTTCGGCAATCGCCTGGCGGCGGGCATCGGCCAGTACATTTTCGTAAGAACCCGAGCGCCCGCCAACAATATCGCGGATGCCCGCAAACAGATCGCGAAAGATGTTCGCGCCGACGATCACTTCGCCGGTGACGATGCCCAGATATTGCTGGACCGGCTTGCCTTCGATCAGGGCGGTGGTGGTGGAAATCATCGGGGGTGTCCTTTCACAGAGCCATCCTGGCTTATGAGATAGGAACGCCCCGCGGCATATCAACCAAGGCCCAGTGCCGCCTTGTAAAGATCCAGAATCGCTTCCATTTCCTTGCGGTCATCGGGCTTCATCTTCCGCAGGCGGACGATCTGGCGCATGATCTTGGCGTCATAACCCACCGCCTTGGCTTCGGCATAGACGTCCTTGATGTCGTCGCCGATGCCCTTTTTCTCTTCCTCAAGGCGTTCAACACGCTCGATCAGCAGGCGCAGGCGGTCGTCGGTGGCTTCGGCCATTTGGGCATAACTCCAAGGGAATGAATCGGTTGAGCGAGGCCGATAGCGGGCACGAGAGATTCGGGCAAAGGCAGGGCTGTGGAAAGATCGGTCCGCGTTACCCCTGCGCGGGAGTGACGATCCCGGCCTTGATCGCCTGGGCCACCAGCATCTCTTCGGCCAGATTGCGGGCAGAGGCGCGCGGCAGGTTCAGGCTTTGCGTCAGCGCGCTGCCCATCAGCGCGTCGCCCAGTGCCATCAGGCACAGCGCATGGGTGATCGGGCGCATCTGACCCGATCCGAACTCGTCCAGATCATCGACCAGATCGTGGATCACATCGACAATCGGATCGAGCGCATCCTCGTTCCCGCTGACCAGCATCCAGCTGGCGAGCGCCGCGCCGCCTTCCTTGTCAAACGCATCGAAAGTCAGATCCACCACGTCGCGCGGACTGCCAAGGCCAGTGCGACTGGCGATCACCGCATCTTCGATCGAGGCGCAGATCGTTACCGCCAGATGCTCCGCCAGCGATTTCTGCAGCCCGGCCGCAGAGCCGAAATGGTGCAGCAGGTTGGCGTGAGTCCGCCCGATTCGCGCCGACACCGCCTTCAGCGTGACGGCCTGCGGGCCCAGTTCGATCAGCAGCGCGCGCGCGGCTTCCAGCGCGACGGTGCGGCTTTCTTCCTGGGTCAGGCGCTTCCTTATTGACATCAATGTAAGTTGCCTTATATCGGGGAGCATGAACGCTCCCACCAAGATCCCCCTCGACGTAGAACTCCAGCCCGCATCGGGCAAGGCGGTTCCGACCCCCGCAGACCTCCAGATCGTCGTGCGCGATCGCCGCTTCGGTCGCGATCGGGCTCCGCCACGCTGGTGGCTTAACAACGATCCGATCGCGACTGCCTGGCACAACGCCCTGTCCGCCACTTTCCCGCGCGGCGAAGCGCTGTTCATCGAATCGGTCAAAGCCTTCCGCGAAGGCGCCTCGCCCAAGCTGGAGGCGGAAATCCGTGCCTTCGTGAAGCAGGAAATCAACCACACCCGCGAACATCTGGTGCTCAACAAGGCGGCGCAGGATGCCGGGTATGACATCGACAAGATCGACGCCCGGATCGAACAGCTGATGATCGAGATCCGCAAGCGCCCCGCGATCGTCAACCTCTGCGCGACCATGGCGCTGGAACACTATACCGCGATGATGGCGCACGAATTCCTGGCCAATCCCAGGCACTTCGCGGGCGGCGATGCGGAAACCGTGGCGCTGTGGCGTTGGCATGCGATCGAGGAGATCGAGCACAAAGGCGTCGCCTTTGATACCTTCATGCACGCCACCCGCACCTGGAGCACCTGGCGGCGCTATCGGATCAAGTCGCTGATGATGCTGGTGATCACCCAGAACTTCGTGCGCAACCGCTGGAACGACACGCTGGAACTGCTCGCGCAGGACGGGCTGACCGGGTTCAGGGTCAAGGCCAAGCTCGCCTGGTACCTGTTCGGCACGCCGGGTGTGCTGCGAAAGATTGTGCCGGCCTGGTTCGCCTATTTCATGCCCGGGTTCCACCCCTGGAACCACGACGACCGCGCCCTGATCGGCAAGGCCGAAAGCGAGTTTCCGGACGCCGCACTGGCCTGAGCCGGGTCTGCGCGCGGCCGATCAGGCGGCGCGCAGCATTCGGTCCGGTCCGTCGCAGTCGTGCGGGCTGGCCAGTTCCAGCCGGTGCTCGACCGAATCGACCCGCTCGCCGCGTGACAGGCTGAAGCGCTGGCGGATCTCGCCGGTTGGGCGGAATCCGACCTTGCGCAGCACCCGGCCCGAAGCCGCATTGTCCACGAAGTGTCCGGCCCGCAGGCTGCGGTGCCCCAGCGTCCTGGCAAGCGAGATCACCGCCCGCGCGGCTTCGCTGGCATAACCGCGGCCCCAGTGCTGGCGGGCGAACCAGTAACCCAGCTCCACCTCGCCCTCATCCTCGGCCAGGCCGACGCAGCCGATGATCCGCGCCGGTGCCGCGCTTGTCGGCAGGGTCACGAAGAAGTGCGGCATGCGCGGATGCTGCGGCTGGCCCGCGAACCAGCGCGCGTCATCGGCGGTATAGGGCCACGGCGCCTTGGCGAGGTTCTTCACCACCGCCTCGTCATCAATCTGTTCAAGCAGTTCCTGCCAGTCCTCGGGCCAGCCGGGGCGCAGGAACAGCCGTTCGCTGCGAATGAACATTGGTACTCTCCTTCATCCGCCCCGCCGCCGGTCTAGTCCGGCTACGTGACAAAGCCATTACGCCTTGCGCCGGGACGTCCCCTTGCCGGGGCGGCCTGAGCAAGTTGTGCTGAGGGAGAGACGAAAAAAGGGAGACGGGCTGGCCCCTCTCCCTCGTTCGAGCCGGTATGTGGACCGGCGGGGCCATCCCATCAGGGACAGCCCGTTAGCGACTGTCCGTTATTCGGCAGCGACCGGCATATCGACCGACACGTACTTGCGGCCAAGTTTGCCATCGTGGAAACGCACGCGGCCTTCGGCGAGGGCAAACAGGGTGTGATCCTTGCCGATGCCGACATTGGCGCCCGGGTATACGCGGGTCCCGCGCTGACGGATGATGATGTTGCCGCCGATCACTTCCTGACCGCCGAACTTCTTCACGCCAAGGCGACGGCCGGCCGAATCACGACCGTTACGCGACGAACCGCCTGCTTTCTTGTGTGCCATTGCAAACTACTCCGAGATCTTATTCAGCAGCGGCTTCGGCGGCCTTGGGGGCAGCCTGCGCTTTAGCCTTTTGGGCCTTCTTTTCCTCACCACCAACGGCGAGGATGCGCAGCAGGGTCAGCTGCTGGCGATGACCATTCTTGCGACGATAGTTGTGGCGGCGACGCTTCTTGAAGACGATCACCTTTTCCGACTTCGCCTGGGCGATGATTTCCGCGGAAACGACCACGCCTGCAGCATCCTTGATCTCACCGCCGTCACCGGCCAGCAGGACGTCGCCCAGCGTGACCTTGTCACCGGCTTCACCGCTGAGCTTTTCAACTGCGATCTTGTCTCCGGCGGCAACCCGATACTGCTTGCCGCCAGTGCGCACTACTGCGAACATGGTCCCTGCATCCGTTCAATAAATCTGGCCACGCCGCCCGAATCAGACAACGCGCCGGTCACCCCGCCAGACGGCAGGGGGGCCGGAAGAAGCGCTGCCCCTAGTGGAAGCGCCCCTAAGTGTCAACCGGAGTTGCGGGGCACTGGCGCAAGTTTCGCAAGATGCTATGGCCGCAGTATGCCTCGCTTCCGTTCCGCCCTGATCCTTGCCCTGACCGCGCTTTCCCTTGGTGCCTGCGCCAAGGATGCGGCCTCCTACCCCTCGCTCGCGCGCCGCCCGATCGAACGGGTCAGCGGCACTGCCCCGGTCGCCGTGCCCAGCCAGGAGGCCCAGGCACCCGCCGATCCCGCCGCCCAGGGCAAGCTCGATTCGCTGCTCGCCCAGGCGCGCAAGGCGGACCGCGCCTTCCAAGCCCAGGAGGCACGCACCCGCACGCTGGTGGGCGCCGCATCGGGCGCCGCCGTAGCGAGCGAAGCCTGGGCGGTTGCCACGGTAGCGCTGTCGCAGCTGGAAAGCGCCCGCAGCGACGCGGTGGTCGCCATGGCTGAGCTTGACGCGCTCTATGCCCAGGCCGTGGTCAGCGGCATGCCCGCCGGTGACATCGCCAGCGCCCGCAATGACGTCCAGGCCATCCTGACCAGCCAGGGCGCGGTGATCGACGCACTCAAGGGCAAGCTGCGCTAGGGGCTGTTTCAGTGAAACTGAAACAGGCAACCCCAGCCCGCTCCCCCTCCCGGCCACCCACGAGAGTACCCTGACTGGGTGGCCGGGAGGGGGAGCGGGCCGGGGCTGCTTCCACGTCAGTGGAACTGTCCCCAGGCTGGCCTGCGACGGAAGTTCACACGGTTGACACAGTTGACACTGTCCTGAGCGCAAAATTCCTGCCCCCGCCAAACCGCGCGCTGCCAGCAGCCCCTTAAGGCGGATGGGCGCGGAAATCGGGCGAATCGGAGCGAGCAAGCGCGACCTCTGGTGATTGAAGCGGACTGGCCCCCACCATCTCAAATCGGCGGCGTGTAGGAAAATGTTTTCGCACCTGGACTTCATACCAGGTCCAGCCATCCCGGGATCCCGCTGCGCTGTTCCGGCGGCGCGGCGAACCGGGAACTCGCGAGATAGAAGTGCGCCCCCGGATCAATGCCGGGGTGACGAAAGAGGGGAGAGCCGGTTTGCCCGCCGTCAGACCCACCGCGCCTTGTCGGCATGATCTTCGGCGCGCGGTTCGATCCAGCGCCATTCGCCGCCGGCCTGTTCGCGCTTCCAGAACCACGATTCGCTTTTGAGGTGGTCCATCGCATAGTCCGCCGCGGCAAAGGCATCGCGGCGGTGGCGCGCGGCGGCGCAGACCAGCACGATCGGATCGCCCGGCACCATCACCCCGCTGCGGTGCAGGATCAACAGCCCGTCGAGCGGCCAGCGCGCCAGCACGCCCGCTGCCAGCGCCTGCATCCCCGGCAGGGTCAGTGGGCCATAGTGCTGCAGTTCCAGCGCCTCTACCTGCCCGTCCTGCCGGACCTGCCCGAGGAAGCTGACTACCCCGCCCGCTTGCGGATGGGCCTTGGCAAAGCGGCTCTGCTCTGCGGCGGGATCGAACGGTTCGGTCAGCAGACGGACGTCGGTGGCCACATCAGCCCCCGCTGACCGGCGGCAGGAACGCCAGTTCATCCCCCTCGCCCAGTTCCACCGCGCGCTGGCTCAGCAGTTCGCCGTTGAGCGCGAAGCGGACCCGCTCGTCGAGCAGGGCGACGGCCAGCGGCGCGGGCAGGGTGGCCAGAATGTCCTGCAAGGCCCCCGGCGCAACCACGATCTCGCCCGCCCCGGCAATGTCCGCCAGCTTGCCCAGGAACACGAGGCGGGCCATCTCAGCCCCCGGTGGTCGACATGTGCCGCGCCACGGCGGGCGCGCCGCCGGGGGCGGAGATGTCAAAGTGGTGGCGCAGCGGCTTGATCTTCATCGCCACATCCAGCGCGGCAGACAGCGCCGCATCGGGTTCGGCGCTGCGCAGCGCGGCGCGCAGATCGACCTGCTCGTTGCCGCCCAGGCAGGGGTGCATCTGCCCGGTGGCGGTCACCCGCACGCGGTTGCAGCCTTCGCAGAAATTGTTGGTCAGCGGCGTGATGAAGCCGATCCGGCCGCCGGTCTCGGCCACATCGGCATAGCGCGCCGGGCCGCCGGTGCGGTGCGGGCTGTCGGTGAGGGTCCAGCGCGCATCGAGCGCGGCGCGCACTTCGCTGAGCGGCAGGTAATGATCGAACCGATCGGTCTCGACCTCGCCCAGCGGCATGACTTCGATCAGGGTCAGGTCCATCCCCCGCGCGTGCGCCCATTCGGCCAGCGTGGGGATCTCGTGCTGGTTGATCCCTTTCAGCGCCACGGTGTTGAGCTTGACCGTCAGCCCCGCCGCCTGCGCCGCCGCGATCCCTTCCAGCACCTGCGGCAGGCTGTCCCGCCGGGCGAGCCGGGCAAAGGCCTGCCGGTCGAGCGTATCGAGCGAGA
This sequence comes from uncultured Novosphingobium sp., assembly GCA_964550775.1. Taxonomy (GTDB): domain Bacteria; phylum Pseudomonadota; class Alphaproteobacteria; order Sphingomonadales; family Sphingomonadaceae; genus Novosphingobium. Next base: position 14,573 of record CAZKAX010000049.1, read on the forward strand.
CATTGATTCGCCGTACGCCCGCTTCGCGCAGGTCCTCGGCAAATTCGGCCAGCCGCGTGGCATTGGTGGTCAGCGTCAGTTCTTCCAGCCCCCCATGTCCCTTGGCGCCCAGCTTGCGCCCCAGCGCCTTGACCAGCTCGATCATGTCGCGCCGCACCAGCGGCTCACCGCCGGTCAGCCGCAGCTTGGTGATCCCGCGATCGATGAAGCCCAGCGCCAGCTTGTGCAGTTCTTCCAGGCTCAGCACGTCCTTGCGCGGCAGGAAGGTCTGGCGTTCGGGCATGCAATAGGCGCAGCGCAGATCGCAGCGGTCGGTCACCGACAGCCGCAGATAGGAAATGCGGCGGTTGAACTGGTCAATCAAGGGCGCGGGCGCGGTCATGGCCTATCCTACCACCCTTCCGGCCCCGGCGTCATCCAGTTCGAGCAATTGCCCGGTGAGGCCCGGGGCGCGGCCCAGATAGTCCGTTGCCGCAGCGATCGCCGCCTCGCTCTCGCTGGCGACCGCGTTGACACGCAGCGGGGCCAAATCGCGGGCGAGCTGCTGGACGGCGGCGAGCCGCCAGCCAGCGTGGGTGTGATCGGCGGGCGGGAATACGATCAGAAGATCCTCCCCGGCACGGGGAGGATTCAGGGAAGGAAGCACCCGCGCATAAAACTCCGCCGCCGCCGCCAGCGCGCCCTGGGGCAGGCCGGAGACGCGCAGCAGCTGCATCAGCGCCGCTCGCGGGTCAGGGTCATGCCGATTTCTTCGCCGTTCTCGCTGATCGCCAGCTTGACGATCTTGACCGTCACCGCCTCAACCCGCGCATCCTGCACGAACAGCGTATCGCAGATGTGATCGCCCACCGCCTCGATCAGCTTGAAATGTACCCCCGGCGGGATCGCCCCGGTCGCAGCGAATTTCAGGTCCATGTAATTCTTGCTGGCATCCAGCGGCGTATCGGGTTCGAATCGGTCAGCCGGTTTCATCCGGACCTGGATCGAAATCCGCAGCGGCTGCGGGCGGCCAGTCTCTTCCGAGTAGATCCCGGTCAGGACATCGACTTCCAGATTGGCCACTTCGAGGATCAGACTATCGGTCATTAGTATGTCTTACTTACTATCTAGCCATTGCGCCAGCGGGCAAAGATGGCTGTTGGCAAGAGCCGACCATCATCGCCCTGCTCGCGCATCGCAAGGTCGCCGTGCTCGATTGTGCCGGGCAGGTCAGAAAAGATTTCGTCCATCAGCCCGGCTAATGCCAGCGAGCTCATCCGCACGGCATAGACCGTCAGGAACAGGAACCGGCTGGTTTCATCCAGCAGCTGACGGCAATCGGCCAGCAGGCCGCCAAGGTGTTCTTCCAGCCGCCAGACCTCACCTTCGGGACCGCGCCCGAATTTGGGCGGATCGAGGATGATCCCGTCATAGCGCCGCCCGCGCCGCACTTCACGCGCGGCGAACTTGGTAGCATCGTCAACGATCCAGCGCACTGGGCGGTCTTCCAACCCCGCCAAGGCCGCATTGGCGCGGGCCTGGGCGACGGACTTCTTGCTGGCATCGACGTGGGTGACCGGGCCGTACTGCGACAGCGCAAGCGTGCCGACGCCGGTATAGCCGAACAGGTTCATGGTCTGCGCGTCACTTCGCCCGGCGAGTTGCTCGCCCATCCAGTCCCACACCGGGGCCATATCGGGGAAGAAGCCGAGGTGGCGGAACGGGGTGCATTGCGCGTTGAAGCGCACCTCGCCCCGGCTGAGCGACCAGCCTTCGGGCGGCACCGGCCGGGCGAACTGCCAGCGCCCGCCGCCGTCCTCGTCCGATCCGGGGACGAATTCGCCGTGGCTGGCCCAACGTTCCAATCGCGGGGTCCACAGCGCCTGTCCGTCCGGGCGGATGAACTGGTACTCGCCATAACGCTCCAGCTTGCGGCCATGCCCGCTGTCGATCAGGGCATAGTCGTCCCAGCCCTCGCCAGCGAGGAGTTGCGGCTGGATGGTGAGGCTGGCCATTTACCCCCGCGCCACGGCATGCTTTGCGATGTAATCGGCAATCGCGGCGTAATCGCCCGGCAGCTCGACCAGCCGCTCTTCGCGTTCGAACAGGTCACCGATCCGCGTGGGCAGGGTCGGGCGCTGGCCGGTGGCGCGCTCAACCGCATCGCGGAACTTCGCCGGATGCGCGGTGGCGAGGGTGACCACGGGCGTGGCGGGATCGATCCCGGCAGCGCGCGCGGCGTGGAGGCCGATTGCGGTGTGCGGATCGAGCAGTTCGCCCGCCGCATCCCAGGCCCAGCGGATCGCCTGCGCCATGTCCTGCGGATCGGCGCGGTGGCTGGTGAACAGCCTGGCCGCGCCTTCGCGCTGCTGGTTGGTCAGCTGCATCGCCTTTGTCGCTTCGAAGCCCGCCATCTGCGCCGCCAGCGCCGATCCATCGCGCCCGCCGACATCGAACAGCAGCCGTTCGAAGTTGGAGGAGACCTGGATGTCCATCGAAGGCGCGGCGGTGGGGGTGACCGTTCCCGCCGAATAGTCCCCATTGCTGAGCGCGCGGTGGAGGATATCGTTGACGTTGGTCGCCACGATCAGCTGCGCAATCGGCAGGCCCATCTGCGCCGCGACATAGCCAGCAAACACGTCCCCGAAATTGCCGGTCGGCACGGCGAAGGCCACTTCCCGTTCCGGCGCGCCGAGTTGCAGTGCTGCGGCGAAGTAATAGACCACTTGCGCCATCAGCCGCGCCCAGTTGATCGAATTGACCGCGCCGATGGAGAACCGGCTGGTCATGCCGGAATCGTTGAACATCCGCTTCACCATCGCCTGGGCATCGTCGAACGTGCCCTCGATTGCGATATTGTGGACGTTGGGGGCCAGCACAGTGGTCATCTGGCGGCGCTGGACGTCCGAGACCCGGCCCTTGGGGTGGAGCATGAAAATATCGACCCGCGCCCGGCCCGCGACCGCATCGATCGCGGCCGAACCGGTATCGCCCGAAGTCGCCCCGACGATGGTCAGCGGATCACCGCCCCGGCCGAGGAATTCCTCGAACAGCAGGCCCAGCAATTGCAGCGCGACGTCCTTGAACGCCAGTGTGGGGCCGTGGAACAGTTCCAGCAGCCACTGCTGTTCATCCAGCTGCTTGAGCGGGGTCACCGCCTTGTGCGCAAAGCGGCCATAGGCCTGGGTGGTCAGCTCGAGCAGGCGCTCAGGGGTCAGGCAATCCCCCACGAACGGCTGCATGATCCGCTGCGCCAGCTCGGCATAGGGCAGACCGGCCATCGCGGCGATCTCGTCCTTGCTAAAGCGCGGCCACTCACGCGGCACATAGAGCCCGCCGTCGCTGGCGAGTCCCGCCAGCGTCGCCGCTTCGAAGTCCAGCGCCGGAGCGCTGCCACGGGTGGAGACGTATTCCATGGCGGGGCCGTTAGCCCCCCTCGCCCCCGGCGGCAAGCCGCTTGCGCAGCGCCAGGGCATAGATGACCAGCGCGGTAAGGGCGAAAGCGAACCATTGCAGGGCATAGGACAGGTGGTTGTTGGGCATGGCCGATGGATCTGGCTTGGCGTTGGCGGCAAGCCCCGCCAGCGGCGGATCGGCCACCAGCGCGCCGCCCCCGTTGAGCGTGCCGTGGACCAGCCCACCCTGCCAGCGCACCGGCGCAGGGCTGCTCGCCCAGCCGAGCACCACCTCGATCCGGTCACCCTGCTGAGTTGTGCAGTCAGCCACCTGGGCCCAGCCGGTATCCCCCTTGGCATTGTGCCCGGCACGCGGGGCGATCGCGCCCAGCCTGGCACAGTCAAACCAGACGCGGTGATAGAGCAGGCCATCGGGCACGCGCGGCCCGTCCCAGCCTTCCAGCGCGCGTTCCGGGGCCTGACCCGCCTTGGCATAGAGCGCCAGCAGCGCTTCCTTCTGGTGCAGCCGGTCAAGCTGCCAGCACCCCAGCCGCACCATAAGGGCCACCGCGATCAGCACCACCAGCGTCGGGATCAGGGGCAAGCGCTTCAGCATCAGTCCTGCTTCAGGTCCTGCGCCCCGGCCGCTGCGGCGTGGCGCTTGAATTCAGCGACCAGCAGCGCCGCCTTGCCAATGCGCAGGCCCCACAGCGTCGCACCAGCAGTCAGCGGCACCCACAGCAGCACGTGGACCCAGACCGGCGGGTGAAAGGTGAACTCCACCCACAGCGCCAGCCCCACCACCACGGCGCCCAGCACCATGGTCAAGAACGCAGCCGGGCCATCGCCCACGTTGAACCGGGTAAAGTCCTGCCCGCAGGCGCTGCACCGCTCCGCAAACTTCGCCGCGCCCGCAAACAGGCTGCGCGCGCCGCATTGGGGGCAGAGACCGAAAAGGGCAGCCGGAACGAGTCCCGGCTGCCCTTCGGATTGCTTGGATTGTGCGTCCGGCATCAGTGCGTCGGATAACCCCAGCCGCCCCAGATATAGACCGCGACGAACAGGAACAGCCACACCACGTCAACGAAGTGCCAGTACCAGGCTGCCGCTTCGAAGCCGAAGTGCTGCTTGGGAGTGAAGTCCCCGTTGTAGGTGCGCTTGAGGCAGACGATCAGCATGATCGTGCCAACGATCACGTGGAACCCGTGGAAACCGGTCGCCATGTAGAAAGCGCTGCCATAGGTGTTCTGCCCGAAGGCGAACGGCGCGTTGGCATATTCATAGGCCTGGATGCTGGTGAACAGCAGGCCCAGCAGGATCGTGGCCCACAGCCCCTTCTTGAGGCCATCGCGATCGTTATGGATCAGCGCATGGTGCGCCCAGGTGACGGTGCAGCCCGAGCACAGCAGGATCAGTGTGTTGAGCAGCGGCAGGTCGAACGGATCCATCACCGCTTCAATCGCCTTGGGCGGCCACTGCCCGCCGACCACTTCCGCCAGAGCCGAAGGGAACATCGAGAAATCGAAGAACGCCCAGAACCAGCCGACGAAGAACATCACTTCCGAAGCGATGAACATGATCATGCCGTAACGCTGGTGCAGCTGCACCACCGGGGTGTGATCCCCGGCATGGGCTTCGCGCACGATCTTGGTGAACCATTGGAACATCGCGGCCAGCATCAGCGCCAGACCGGCCCAGGGCACCACATGTCCGCCAGGCATCTTGTGCATGAACAGCACCATGCCGGTCAGGAAAGTGAACACCCCTATCGTGGTTGCCAGCGGCACCAGATCGGGCGGCAGGATGTGGTAATCGTGGTTCTTGGTTCCAGCCATGTGCTTAGGTCCCCGTTGATTCCCTCTGGTCCGGCAGGCAGCCCGCCGGAGATTTGCAAAGGCCCTTATCGCGCCCGTTCGGTGCGGTCCAGTCCATTTGCAGTGTCCTGCGCAGAGATGTGGAAAGTGTAGCTGAGCGTGATCTGCTGCAGGTCCTTGGTCTCCGGATCGGTCATGATCGCGGGATCGACATAATAGAGCACCGGCATGTCCACCGATTGCCCCGGCTGCAGGGTCTGCTGGTTAAAGCAGAAACACTGGATCTTGTTGAAATACTTGCCAGCCAGGTCCGGCGAGACGTTGAAACTGGCGACCCCGGTGATCGGCTTGTCCGACAGGTTCTGCGCCCGGTAATAGGCCACCTTGCGCTGGCCGATCCGCATTTCCTGGGTGGTCTGTTCGGGCCCGAACTTCCACGGCATGCCGCGATCGACATTGCCATCGAACCGGACCGAGATCGATCCCGCCGCCACTTTCACCGCGGCGGCCTGCGCTTCGCTGACCCGCATGGTGGTGCCGCCAAACCCGGTCACCTGGCAGAATATCCGATACAGCGGAACCGCCGCAAAACCGAGCGCCAGCATCAACAGCGCCCCACCCGCAGCCAGCAGGCCGGTCCGGCGCAGATTGGCGGAACGGGGCGTAGCGGCGGTCATGTTCAGTGGCTCATCTTTGCGATGCTGATCGCGAAGAACAGCACGGCGAACCCCGCCAGGACCAGACCCAGCGCGCGGTTGCGCCCCTTGATGATCTGGCGGCGCTGGGCTTCGAAATCGTCAGGCGTGGTCATCATCAGGATCCCATGAACCAGCGGTCGGCCACCAGAGCGCCGAACAGCACGAAAAGGTACAGCACCGAATAGGCGAACAGCCGCTTTTCGGGCCGCATATCCATGTCCCCGGCCGCGCCCCGAAACACCGCAACCCGCAGCGCCAGCAGCAGGAACAGCGCGGACAGCAGCAGGGCCGATGCGCCGTACAGCGCCCCCGCCCCGGCAAACCAGAACGGCGCCAGGCTGAGTGGGAGCAGCAGCACGGCATAGACCAGGATCTGGCGGCGAGTGCTGTGATGCCCGGCCACCACCGGCATCATCGGAATGCCCGCGGCGGCATAGTCCGTCTCGACAAACAGGGCGAGCGCCCAGAAATGCGGCGGGGTCCAGAAAAAGATGATGGCAAACAGCAGCACGGGCATCAGGGTGATGTCACCCGTGGCCGCGATCCACCCGATCATCGGCGGGAAAGCCCCGGCCCCGCCCCCGATCACGATGTTCTGAGGCGTGCGCGGCTTCAGCCAGATGGTATAGACCACCGAATAATAGACGATCGAAATCGCCAGAATCGCCGCTGCCAACCAGCCCACTGCCAGCCCCATGATCAGCACCGATGCGACCGACAGCGCGATCCCGAAATCGCGCGCGGCCTTGCGGTCCATCCGCCCGGCGGGCAGCGGGCGGTTGGCCGTGCGCTTCATCTTGGCGTCAAGATCGGCTTCCCACCACTGATTGAGCGCCGCCGATCCGCCCGCGCCGATCGCAATGCACAGGATCGCGGTAAAGCCCAGGATCGGATCGACCGGCCCCGGCGCGGCCAGCAGCCCGCACAGCCCGGTGAAGATTACCAGACTCATCACGCGCGGCTTGGTCAGCGCAAAGAAATCGCGCCAGTCGGTGGGGAGCTGCAGGGCGGGGGCGGTTGCGACGGTCATGATTCCGGGGGCGCTATAGGCTGGTCCGCGCCCGGGTGGAAGGCTGAATCCCGTTCCTTCGATGGACGGTACAAACAGGAAAAGGGGTTCACGCAGAGGCGCGGAGAAGAAAGGGAGGCGCAGAGGAGTTGCGCGGGCGGCGCAGCCGCCCTGTCATCGCTCCGGCTGCGTCAACCGCAAGGGCAGGAATTGGCAAGCGAGCCTGCGGCGCAGCGAGACACCTTTGCGCCTCTTCTTCTCTGCGCCTCTGCGTGAACCCGATTCTACGCCACGTCAGTTGGCAAACCGTCCCAGCCAATCGAGCAGCAGCGCGTTCACTTCCTCGGGCCGTTCCTGCTGGGTCCAGTGGCCGCAGCCTTCCAGCACGTGGCCTTCGACGCGCGGGGCGAACATCCGCATCATCGCAACCGGGTCTTCGACCGCGCCGAACAGAGTGGTCGCGGGATCGCGGCTGCCGCCGATGAACAGGCTGGGCTGCTCGATCTGCTTGCCCTGCCAGGCTTTCAGCCATTCGTAATCCGCTTCGTGGTTGCGATAGCGATTGAGCGGCCCGCGGAAGCCCGATTGCTTGAATTCGGCTTCGTAGTAATCGAGATCGGCGGCGCTGAGCCAGGCCGGCAGCCCGGCGGGATCGGCCACATCGGGCAGCCCTTGCAGGAAAGTCGAACCGGCGGGCTTGTTCCAGTAATCGCCCGGCGGCACATCGCCAGAGATCGAATACATCATCTTGCGCACCCAGCCGCGCGGATCGGCTTCGGCTTCCGCTTCGGCCACGCCGGGCTGCTGGAAATATTCCTGATAGAAGAACCGGCCCTGGCTGGTGAAATGTTCGCGGAACACCTCGGTAAAGGGACGCAGCGGCGCGCCCGCGAAAGGGACGGACAGCCCCGCGACAGCGCGGAACACGTCAGGCCGGGTGAAGGCCGCATTCCAGACAATCGGCGCGCCCCAGTCATGCCCGATCAGCACCACCTGCTGCCCCGGCGCGAGGGCATCGCGCAGGCCAACCAGATCCTGCGCGATCTGCTTCAGGCCATAGGCCGCCACCGCCTCCGGCTTGTCCGACCCGCCATAACCGCGCACGTCGATCGCGCAGGCGGTAAAGCCCGCTGCGGCAACCGGGCCGATCTGGTGCCGCCACGAATACCAGCTTTCCGGAAAGCCGTGGACCATGATCGCCAATGGCCCGCTGCCTTCGATTGCACAGCGCAGCGTGACTTCGCCTGCGTTCACTTGCCGCATTTCAACCATTGCCTGCTCTCCTTCACCCACACCCTAGCCGTTCGTGTCGAGCGAAGTCGAGACACCTGAGCACTGCACTGGCGCGTCTCGACTTGGCTCGACACGAACGGATCTAGAGTCTGTCTTTTGCCATTTGAACCGAATAGCCCTTTCCCTTGGGGGAAGGGTTGGGATGGGGGGCCTGTCATCTCGTTAGCAGAGAACCCCCACCCCCCAGCCCCTCCCCACAGGGAAGGGGAGATTCAGTTTAATCAGGACACTCTCTAGGGCATTGAACGAGGCAGGTGGCATTGAAACGAAAGCGCCCCGGACCTTGCGGACCGGGGCGCATTCTTGTCAGCCTTGCGGCCGCTCTCAGTGGTGACCCTTGTCCTCGATCACGGGCAGGGTTTCGAACTGGTGGAACGGCGGCGGGCTCGACAGCGTCCATTCAAGCGTATCGGCGCCTTCGCCCCAATAGTTGCCTTCGGCCTTCTTGCCCATGGTGTAGGCATAGATGATGTTGATGAACCACACCACCATGCTGGCCGCCATGATCTTGTAACCCAGCGTGGAGAGCGCGTTCCACTTTTCAAAGGCCGGGGCATAGTCCGGATAACGGCGCGGCATGCCCTGCAGCCCCAGGAAGTGCTGCGGGAAGAAGATCAGGTTCACGCCGACGAAGAAGATCCAGAAGTGGACGTGGCTCAGGAATTCCGAGTGCCAGCGCCCGCTCATCTTCGGGAACCAGTAATAGAAGCCCGCGAACAGCCCGGTCACCGCACCCAGCGAGAGCACGTAGTGGAAGTGTGCGACCACGAAATAGGTATCGTGCACCACATCGTCCACGCCGCCGTTAGCGAGGTACACGCCGGTCACGCCGCCGACGGTGAACAGGAAGATGAAGCCGATCGCCCAGACCATCGGGCTCTTGAACGAGATCGACCCGCCCCACATCGTCGCGATCCAGCTGAAGATCTTGATGCCGGTCGGCACCGCGATCACCATGGTTGCGGCGGTGAAGTACATCTTGGTGTTGAGCGACAGTCCGGTCGAATACATGTGGTGCGCCCACACGATGAACCCGACCACGCCGATCGCGACCATCGCGTAAGCCATGCCGAGGTAGCCGAACACCGGCTTCTTCGAGAAGGTCGAGACGATCTGGCTGATGATGCCGAAGCCCGGCAGGATCATGATGTACACTTCGGGGTGACCGAAGAACCAGAACAGGTGCTGGAACAGCACCGGATCGCCGCCACCGGCAGCATCAAAGAAAGTGGTGCCGAAATTGCGGTCGGTCAGCAGCATGGTGATGGCAGCAGCCAGCACCGGCAGCGACAGCAGCAGCAGGAAAGCGGTAACCAGCACCGACCACACGAACAGCGGCATCTTGTGCAGGGTCATCCCCGGTGCGCGCATGTTGAAGATGG
>CAZKAX010000050.1:0-23700 GCA_964550775.1 uncultured Novosphingobium sp.
TCGGCCCAGCTTTGGGCGGTCGGCACGATGGACCCTGAAACAAGTTCAGGGTGACGGCTCTTGGGATGGATCCGATGCTCAAACAAATGAAACGAGCACGCCAACGAGTGCCTAATTCGCCGCCAGCCCCATCGCCTTGCGCAGGAACTGGTCGCTTTCAAACAGCAAGCGGGTGCGGGCGGCGCTGTCGGTCAGGCTGTGGGCAAGGCCCGGGAATTCCACCAGCTGCACCGGCTTGCCTGCGGCCTGAAGCTTGTCACGCATAAAACGGCCCTGCGCGATGTCGACATTCTGGTCGCGGTCACCATGGAACATCAGCACGGGCGCCTTGAACACGGCGGCATTCTGCGCCGGGGAGCCTTCCTTGATGTGGGGGCCGTGGCCGATGAATTTTTCCAGCAGTTCATAGCTGGAGGACCCCAGCCCCGCGTTGCGCAACCGTTCCAGATCGGTCACCGGGGCCACTGCCACTACCGCCTTGAACAGGTCAGGATCGAGCACCGCGCCTTGCAGCGCGGCATAGCCGCCGTAGGACCAGCCGACGATCCCCAGCTTGTCCGGTGCGGCGATCCCCTGGGCTTTCAGCCAGCGCCCGGCATCAACCACATCGCCGATTGCGATCTTCCACGATTGAAAGCCGTTCTTCTTGTACCAGGCCGAACCGTACCCGGCCGATCCGCGAAAGTTGGGTTGCAGCACGGCATAGCCGCGCGCGGCAAAGAACTGCACCAGCCAGTCAAAACCCCATTCGTCGCGCGCGGCGGGGCCGCCATGCGGCATCACGATTGCCGGGATATTCTTGCCCGAACTGCCCGGGGGCAGCGTCAGGTAAGCCGGAATCTGGGTGCCATCCGCCGCCGGGAAAGTGATCGCCTTCATCGGCGCCATGGCCGCCGCCGACAGATCGGGGTGCACAGGCAGCACTTCGCCAAGCTGGCGGCTGGTCTTGTCGTAAAGATAGAATTTGCCAGGATCGACATCGGACCCGGCGAACAGCAGCAGCTTGGCCTCGTTCGCGCTGGCATCGACAAATGATACGAGCGGCTTGCCCGGCAGGGCCTTGCCCAGCGCAGCGCCCAGCTTCTTCAGTTCGGGATCGAAGAATTCGGTGACCCGGTGTTCCGTGGCATAGCTGACCCCGACCACCCGGCTATCGCGCCCGATCCGCACCAGCCCATCGACATCGACGTCGCCGCGCCCCAGCACCAGGTCTTTCTTGCCCGAACCGTCGAGCGCCACGGTGTAAAGCGCCGAGTAGCCGTCCTTGTCATCAAAGCCATAGACCACGTCCTTGACCGGATCGATCGCATAGGGATTGAACCCGCCCACGCCGTTTGCGGTCAGATCCAGCCGGGACAGCTGTTCCCAGGTCTTCGAACCCTGCTTGCGGTAATAATAGCTCGACTTGGTGTTGATGTAGCCATCGGGATTGGCCCCGATGGTGCCCATGATCCGGACATTGCCGTTGCCGTCCGAGATATATTCGTTCGCATCGCCGCGCGCGCGTTCAACCGTGCGGCGCTTGAGCGTGACGGTATCAACCTCTTCCACGCCAAAGCCGGGGCGCTGTTCGGCAATCGCCGCCCCTTCGCGCATTTCCGAAACGAAATAGCGGGTGAGCAGGATCGATCCGGGCTTTCCGGCCACATCCCAGTCAATCACCGTCCCGCCATCGAATTGCGCGCCCAGCCCGCGCGAATTGGTGTTGGCGGTAAGCATCACGGGCCTGTTGCCATCGGCATCAAGCGCATAGACCCGGGTAAAGCTGAGCCACCGGCCCGCGATTTCGTATTGGATGTGAATCTTGCACACCAGCCGCGTATCGCTGGACCAGCCGCACCAGTAGATCTGCTCATCCTTGCCGTGCGAGGCGATGGCCATTTTCGGCGGCACGGTGCCAGTCAGGTCCGCGACAAAGACCACGGTGCCGACACTGGGGTGCGGTTTGACATAGGCGACCTTGGTGCCATCGGGTGACAGGCTTATCTGCTGCACCGATTCCAGCGCGCCGAACCGCGCGGCCACCGCCTGGCCATCCTCGGCCTGTGCCGGTGCGGCCCATACCACCCCGATCAGCGCCGCGCTGGCCAGCAAACCCTTGAACATTCAGACCCCCTTATTCGTTTGAATAGCCATCACGATTGCGCGGCGCAGGCGGGGGAGACAAGTGTGATTTATGTCACAAAATCGGTTGGAGTATGGATCCACCCATGTCCGTCACCCTGAACTTGTTTCAGGGTCCAACAGGCCGACTCGCTCGGCCATGAGAGGCCGAACCACCGTGCAGCAAGGTGGCGCGACAATGGCAGGTTCGGATAGCGGCTCACGATGGACCCTGGAGCCGCAGGCGTGCTTGCACAAACGAGTTCAGGGTGACGGTGATTGGGATCGATGGCGCTTCAACGGAAAGCTGCCTTAACCCTTGGCCCCGAGATAACCGGCCCGGAATTCGCTCGCGAACCCTGCAAACCGCCGTTCCGCAATCGCCGCCCGCATCGCGGCCATCAGTTGCTGGTAGAAGGTCAGGTTGTGCTCGGTCAGCAGCATCGCGCCCAGGATTTCGCCGCTCTTGATCAGGTGGTGGAGATAGGCGCGGCTGTATTTGGTGCAGCAATCGCCGGGGCAGCGCTCGTCCAGCGGGGCGGAGTCTTCGGCGTGGCGGGCGTTGCGCAGGTTGACCGGGCCGGACCAGGTGAAGCCCTGCCCGTTCCGCCCCGAGCGGCTGGGCAGCACGCAATCGAACATGTCGACCCCGCGCTCCACCGCGCCGACCAGATCGTCGGGCTTGCCCACCCCCATCAGGTAGCGTGGGCGATCTGCCGGGAGCATATCCGGCGCGAAATCGAGCGTGGCGAACATCGCCTCCTGCCCCTCACCCACGGCCAGTCCGCCGATAGCATAGCCATCGAAGCCGATTTCGCGCAGCGCATCGGCGCTGCGGCGGCGCAGGCTTTCGTCGAGCGCGCCCTGCTGGATGCCGAACAGGGCGGAGCGTTCGGCATGCTCCTCGCCGCTGTCAAACCCGGCGCGGCTGCGCGCCGCCCAGCGCATCGACATCTGCATCGATTTTTCGATCACCTCGCGCGGGGCATCGGCGCGCGGGCATTCGTCGAACGCCATGACGATGTCGCTGCCCAGCAGCCGCTGGATCTCCATCGAGCGTTCGGGGGTAAGCAGATGGCGACTGCCGTCGAGGTGGCTCTTGAAGGTCACCCCCTCCTCGGTGATCTTGCGCAGGTCGGACAGGCTCATCACCTGATAACCGCCGCTGTCGGTCAGGATCGGGCGGTCCCAGTTCATGAACCTGTGCAGCCCGCCCAGCCGCGCCACCCGCTCCGCCCCGGGACGCAACATCAGGTGATAGGTGTTGCCCAGCAGAATGTCCGCGCCGGTCGCCCGCACCGTCTCGGGCTTCATCGCCTTGACCGTGGCCGCGGTGCCGACCGGCATGAAGGCCGGCGTGCGGATTTCGCCCCGGCGCATCGCAATCGTGCCGGTGCGGGCCTTGCCATCGATGGCATGGATCGAGAACTGGAAACGCGGGGCAGTCATGCCCTGCCCGCTAAAGCAAACGGTTTCGTTCGACCAGCCCCACCAGTCTTTCGCGCAGTTCCGCCCAAGCCTCGGCCTCTTCGCCTTGCGGGGCTGCTGCCGGTTCAACGGTATCAAAGAAGGCTTCGATAAAGCCGCGATACCAGTCTGGCGGCACATCCAGCGCGACCCGGTGGTGCGGAACCGAACCGTCAAACGCGATCCGCGTTTCGATCGGATTATCGAACCCGATCATCACATAGTACAGCGTATTGCCGACCATCTCGGCTTCAAGGCTGCCGGGATTGTGCGGTGAATGGTGCGCGAAGCTGGCCCGGGCATCGGGAAAGCGCGCATAGAACCGCTCGATCACCGGGCGGGTGACATCACCCAGCGCCTCAGCCGCGCGGCCCAACCCGGCTTCTATCAACTGCTGCTTGGTTTGAGTCATACCGCCTCCCCGGCTCCCTGTTAGGACACCGGAGAGGCGCGCGTCATGATATTTGTCAATCAGTCCGCCAGCCAGTTGCCGTGGAAACCCGGCGGCACGCGGTGCGGGATGTGCACGCTGGCAACCGGAGGCTTGCTCATGTCCGCGGCGTCAAGGATCACCAGATCGGTGGTCTCGTTCGCCGCATCAATGACATAGCCCATCACCCAGCCGTCGCCCTCTGGCGCATCGGCGCTGCGCGGCACGAAGACGAATTCGCCGGGGACCTTGTTCGGGCCGAAATCGTGCGCCTGCCGCTCTCCGGTGTGGAGATCATAGCGATAGATCGGAGCCTGCCCCAGAAATTCGCTGCTGGCACTGGGCAGCCCAAGCGACCAGGCATAGCGATAGGGCTGGCCGAAATAGCGCTCGTCCGGGCGGTGGAATTCCTGCGGCGCGCTGTCCAGCGTGGTCCGGGTAACTTTCCCGGCCTTGGGATCGATCACCCAGCGTTCCATCCCCAGCGGCTTGCCGTTGGGCCCGTCCTGCCCGCCCGCGAACATGGTTTCGTGGACCGACATGTCGCAGACCACCGTGCCGTCTTCGGCGTCATAGCTGTTGGAAACGTGGAACACGTAGCACGGATCGACCTCGCACCAGACGATCTGGTCGGCCGTGCCCTGACGCGGCATCAGCCCGACGCGGGCCTGATGCTGCGGGTTCCAGGCATAGGGGAACTGCGCCCCGCCGATCAGCGCCTTCATCGAAAAGGTCACCGGCAGATCGAACACCAAGACGTATTTCGCGGTGATCGAGCATTCGTGGATCGATGGGCCATCCTGCACCGGAATCGGCTCCTCGCGCAGCACTTTGCCGTCCTTGCTGACCACCACGTGCCAGACCGTGTCCTGCACCATGCCGTCATAGCAGATCGCATGGAGCTCGCCGGTCAGCGGGTCCTGGTGCGGGTGGGCGCTGAACGGGCCTTTCAGGGTGCCGCCAAAGTCATGGCTGCTGACCGGCTCCAGCTCATAGGTCAGCTCCTGCGGATAGGCATTGGCCTCGACAATCGCGAGGGTCTTGCCGGCGTGCTGGATGACGTTGGTGTTGATCACCTCACGCTCACCCCGGCGCGGACCGGGCGCGGCCTTGGGCCCGCCAGCCGCTTCCAGCATAGTGGTGCGGATATAGCGGTTGCGATACCACAGCGCCTTGCCGCCATGCAGCGCGACGCCGTGGACCATGCCGTCACCGATGAACCAGTGGTGCCCACGCGGATCGGGCTTGAACGGATTGGGCCCGTTGCGAACATAGCGCCCGCTCAGCTCCGCCGGGATCGTGCCGGTGACTGTCAGGTCGGTGATCGTCCGCTCGTCATGCAGCGGGGTGTGGATGCCGGTGAGGAACGGGTGGACCCGCCCTTCATCCTTGAGCGCGCGGTTGACCCGGGCGAGCGTGGTGACACCCTTGGTCACCACCGAACGGATCGTCGCTTCAACTTTGCTTGCCATCGGAGGGTTCTCCCTTTAATGTTTATGGCGTAAACATAGGCGGCAATGATAACAGTGTCAACATCGAAAACATACCACCACGGCGATCTGCGCGCGGCGCTGGTTGAAGCCGGGCTGAAAGCGCTGGAAGCGAGCGCGGCGGACGACCTGTCCCTGCGCCAGATCGCCCGCGACGTGGGGGTTTCCGCCACTGCCGTGTACCGCCACTTCCCGGACAAGGCCGCGCTGCTCTCCGCCCTCGCCCAGGCGGGAATAGCGCAGATGGCCGCCTGGCAGGTCGAGGCCGCCGCCGCTGCCACCCCGGACAACGCCTTCGCCGCCACCGGCCGCGCCTATGTCCGCTGGGCGCTGGCTCATCCGGCACTGTTCAAGCTGGTGTTCGGCCAGTGCAACAGCGTGGGCCAGACCGTGTTCGGTGACAACCAGGCCGCGCAAATGCTGCGCCGCTATGCCCATGACCTGACCGGCGATGAAGCGGGGGCCCAGCGGCTGATGATCCAGGCCTGGGCCGTGGTCCACGGCGTTGCGATGCTGATGCTCGACGGACAGCTCCCCCCCGAGGATGCCCTGATCGACAGCGTGATCGACGCGCGGACGCTGTTTGCGGCATCACCCCGGTAGCAGCAGCGACGAATCCCCATAGGAATAGAACCGGTACCCCGCGCCGATCGCGTGGGCATAGGCCGCTTGCATCGTCTCCAGCCCCATCAGCTCAGAAACCAGCATGAACAAGGCAACGATATGCCTCTGTTTTATCGAAGAAAAATAACAAAATTCGTTGTGTTTTGACCTGCAAAATCGGGTCGAACCACCGACCTCCCATCGGCAGCGAATTTCCGAAATGGCCAAATTCCAACGTGGAGGGGTTTTCACACGCTGGTGCCCAAGCCACCTCAGCCACCGACCACCCATCCCCGGCGGTGATGATGTATCCGGCACTGTCCCGCCAGAGTCTGCCCCTTGCAGTCAATCGACGCTCAGAGTCTCCGTAGCGATACATGCGGAAAAGAGTCCGGCAGCGGGATGTAGTCCCTGAAATCCCTTTGAAATCTATTTGACCGGCACCGGAAATGGCAACATCTGGTCGGTTGCCCTCGACAAAATGGAGCAACCAACGTGGATGACATCTTCGCCGAACTCGACGAGCAGGTCGAACGACTGGGCGGTAGCTGGACGGCATACATCGTCCGCGCCCTCTGGTATCACCCCAAAGGCTTGAGCCGTCAAAACGTCATTGAAGCCGTGCGCAAAGATGCGCTGGAACGCGGACACGCGATCCCGGCCACATTCGATGATGTGCTGCAAGCAGCGTTCCAGAAGCATAACAGCGGTTCGGACGTTTTCCGGGGTGGAGAGCGCGACAACATCTTCGCATTCAGCGGCGGCAAGGGCAGCGGCATTTGGGCGTTGCATCGATCCAAAGCCCTCGCCTGGATGGCCGCCAACGGCAGAACGTGCGACTTCGCACTCGCGGCGAAAAAATAGAAGAAACCCTCCCCCGACCACCCATTTCGATAGTTCGATCTAACGAAAAGTGCAGCCGAGGATGGTAATCGGTATCTCAATGAACAAAAGCTGTTTGCCCCCGGCCTGTAGCTGTCAATCGACCGCGCCCTCGTCAAAGAGCCTTCCGCCTTATCCCTTCGGCAGCAACAGACTTGAGTCCCCGTAGCTGTAGAAGCGGTAGCCTTCCTTGATCGCGTGGGCATAGGCCGCCTGCATCGTCTCCAGCCCCATCAGCGCAGAAACCAGCATGAACAGCGTGCTTTTGGGCAAGTGGAAATTGGTCATCAGCCCATCGATCCCCTTGAAGCGATAGCCAGGGGTGATGAAGATCGCGGTGTCGCCCGAAAAGGCCTGGATCGTCCCGTCCTGTGCCGCCGCGCTTTCCAGCAGGCGGAGCGAGGTGGTGCCGACGGCAATGATCCGGCCTCCCGATGCGCGCACCGCGTTAAGCCGGGCGGCCGTTTCCGGGGCGATGGTGCCCCATTCGGCATGCATCCGGTGGTCCGCCGTATCGTCCACCTTGACCGGCAGGAACGTGCCCGCGCCGACGTGGAGCGTGAGCGTTTCGTGTCCGATCCCGGCAGCGGCCAGCGCGGCCATCAGTTCCGGCGTGAAATGCAGCGCGGCGGTGGGGGCCGCCACCGCGCCATCCTGCGCGGCGAACATCGTCTGGTAATCGCGCTTGTCCTCGGCATCGGTCGCCCGCTTGCCCGCGATGTACGGCGGCAGCGGCATCTGCCCGGCGCGTTCGAGCAAGACCTCGACCGGTTCATCACCCGCGAAGGCCAGCGTCCAGCTGCCGTCATCGTGACGCGTTTCGGCCACGGCGCGGACAGCGGCGGGAAATTCGATGGTGTCGCCCGCGCGCAGGCGCTTGGCATTGCGGACAAAGGCCTGCCAGCGGCGCAGATCGATCCGCTTGTGCAGCGTCGCACCGATCCGCGCTTCGCCCCGGCGGCCTTCAAGCTGGGCCGGGATCACGCGGGTATCGTTGAACACCAGCACGTCGCCCGCGCGCAGCAGTTGCGGCAGGTCGCGCACCGTTTGGTCCGCGAACGGTCCATCGCCATGAACGACCAGCATCCGCGCCGCATCGCGCGGCCGCGCCGGGCGCAGGGCGATGTTTTCGGGTGGCAGGTGGAAATCGAACAGATCTACGCGCATGGGCAAGCCCCTAGCGCGGCTTGTGCAGCGCGATAAGCCCCATTCCCGAAGCCAGGAAATGGGAACTCGGCGAAGCCAGGCCTCAACCCGGCTTGGACGAATTCAGCATGTCCGCCGTGATGCTGGGCGCAGCCGACGGGGCCACTGGCGCCGGGCGTGCTTTGCCTTCACTCAGCATCGACGCTTGCAAGACCTTGGTCGGGTTCGCAGGCGGTTCGCCGCGTTCGATCGTGTCGACCACGTCCATCCCGGCAATCACCCGGCCGAAATTGGTATAGCGGTGATCCAGCGCAAAACGCGGATAGAACACGATGAAGAACTGGCTGTTGGCCGTATCGGGTTCATCCGTGCGCGCCATCGAAACGGTGCCGCGCACGTGCGGGAGGAAATTGAATTCGGCCTTGAGGTCCGGCAGCTTCGATCCGCCCTGCCCGGTCCCGGTGGGATCGCCGGTCTGCGCCATGAAGCCATCGATCACGCGGTGAAAGATCACCCCGTTGTAGAACCCTTCTTTGGCCAGGCCCTTGACCCGTTCGACATGGCCCGGGGCCCATTGCGGCATCAGCCGGATCAGCACGCGCCCGCCGTTCGACAGGTCCAGCGCCAGCACATTGTCCGGATCGTGGCTGGGATCGGGATCGACCAGCGCGCTCAGCACCGGAGCGGCGGGAGTGACCGGAGCCTTGTTCTTGCCTTTGGCAAAAGCAGGCGTGGCGGCCAGCGAAAGGCCCAGAACAAGTGCGGTGAACGTGCGACGATTCATATCTGTTGGCTACTCTAACTCGGTCAGCAAGCGCGCGGGATAGCGGCCAGTGGCTGTCGTGGCAATGAACGGGGTTCTAATAGTCCCCCAGCGTCCCTGTCTTGGCAATTCGCGCCATCACGTCTTCGCGCACGGTGGGGCTGACGAACTTGTTGATCTCGCCCCCGAACAGCGCGATTTCCTTGACCAGCTTGCTGGCGATCGGCTGCAGCGAAACGTCCGCCATCAGGAACACGGTTTCGATCCCGGCATTGATCTGCTGGTTCATCCCAGCCATCTGATATTCGTATTCAAAGTCTGCCACGGCGCGCAGCCCGCGCACGATCACATTCGCGCCCTGCTTTTCCGCAAACTTCATCAGCAGCGCGTTGAACCCCACCACTTCGACATTGGCGATGCCCATCGCTTCCACTTCGCGGCGGACCATATCCATCCGCTCGTCCGGCGTGAACATCGGGTTCTTCGACATGTTGGTGGTGACGCCGATAATCAGCTTGTCGACCAGCTTGGCCCCGCGCCGGATGATGTCGGCGTGGCCCAGCGTGATCGGATCGAAAGTGCCGGGATAGACCCCGATACGCTGTGCCATTCAGTGGTCCCTCTCGACAATGAAGCGCGCGATAGCGCGCAGCAGGTCTGCTTCTGCCCCATGCGAGGCCAGATGCGCAATGGCCTGATCCACCAGCATCGCCGCCTGTTCGCGCGCGCGGTCTGCGCCGAGCAGGGAAACAAAGGTCTGCTTGCCCGCCGCGGCATCCTTGCGCAGCGCCTTGCCGGCCTTGTCCGCCTCACCCTCGTGATCGAGCAGATCGTCGGCAATCTGGAAGGCCAGGCCGATCCCGTGGGCATAGCCGCGCAGCTGGCGGCGGCCTTCCACCGGCACCCGCCCCAGAATCGCGCCCATTTCCACCGCAGCGTCGAGCAAGGTTCCGGTCTTGAGCTGTTGCAGCCGGGTCACCGCCTGCAGATCGAACGGGGTGCTTTCCGCCGCAATATCCAGCGCCTGCCCGCCGACCATCCCGGCCGGGCCAGCCGCGCGGGCCAGTACCTGGACCAGTTCGGCGCGGGTGAAGGGATCAGGGAACGTCGCGGGATCGGATAGCACTTCAAAGGCAAAGGCCTGCAAGGCATCGCCCGCCAGCACGGCCGTCGCCTCATCAAACGCAAGATGCAGCGTCGGCTGGCCGTGGCGCAGCGCATCATCGTCCATGCAGGGCAGATCATCATGGATCAGCGAATAACAATGCACCGCCTCTATCGCGCAGGCCGCCCGCACTGCCGTGGCGCGATCAACCGCGAACATTTCCGCCGTGGATACCAGCAGCAGCGGCCGCAGCCGCTTGCCCCCGCCCAGCGCGGAATAGCGCATCGCCTGGTACAGCCGCGCGCGGGCATCGTCCGGCACCGGCAGCAGCGCATCGAAAGCCGAAGCTACATCGCGCGCGATCCGCTCAAGCGCGGCGGCCAGCATGGCTCAGCGATCCGCGTCGAACGGCTGGGTCGATGCGGCCTGCCCGTCCGGCCCGGCCACGATCTTTTCAATCCGCGCCTGCGCCGCATCAAGCCGCGCCTGGCAATGCTTGCGCAGCTGCTCACCGCGTTCGTAAAGCGCAATCGAATCGTCCAGCGGCACTTCCCCGCTTTCCAGCTTGCGCACCACATCCTCCAGCGCCCGCAGCGCATCTTCGAAATTCATCTGGGCGAGGTCAGGCGGGGTCTGGGTCATGCCATCAGCAATGGCGTCACGCGGTCCGGCGGTCAAGCGCGAGTCAAGCCTGGGGCAAGTTGGACCGGCACGCCGCAGCCTGCCCGCGCTGTCTTACTGCGACCCGTTGAACCGGGCGATATCGGCGCGGATGGCTTTCATTTCATAGGGCGTCAAATGCCGCATCGGCATCGGTACATCCGGAAAGCTCGGCACCATTTGGCGTTCCTCTGGCCCCAAATTGGCAACCAGTCGGCGATGATAGCCATCGATGGCGTCCTGCAATTCCTGCAACAGGACACGCTCTTCCTGCGTAGGCCCGTCAAAAGGTGCCGACGGCGGAGCCAGCATCAGCTGCGGCAGGGCCGGCATCGACGCTTGCAGTGCCTTGTCCGGAACCGCACTGGCTTGCCCCAATCCGCCATCAACGCCCAGCCGCACCGGGCCAAGCAGCCCGCGTTTGGTGGCGATATCCGCCCGGAAACCGCCCGAAACGCTAAGCCCCGTGATCAGGACAAGCGCCACCAGCGCCACCACAACGGCCCCCATTTTCATGCGATTTCCGGCAAAATTCATGCCCTTGCCAATACCGCGCAGCGATTGCGATAGGGTTAAAAGCCGCCGCCCCCTCTGGTTCCGGCCGGTGACGATTGACCGCGCCCGGCGAAAGGGTCAAGCTCCCTGCAAACGGGGAGATACCGAAATGCGCTGGATAATTGCCTGGGTTGCCGCTGCCGGATCGTTCGGCTTGCTGGATATGTTGTGGCTGCGCTGGGCCGGGCCGAACCTGTACCGCCCGGTGCTGGGCGAAGTGCTGGCCCCGGCGTTCCGGATCGGCCCGGCGTTGCTGTTCTATGCCTGCTACATTTCGGCGATGGTGTGGTTTGCGGTGCGGCCCGGGCTGGAGCTGGGGGTGCCGCATGCGGTGCTCAACGGCGCGCTGCTGGGGGCAATCGCCTATGCGACCTATGACCTGACCAATCAGGCGACGCTGAAAGTCTGGTCGAGCCAGATCACCGCGCTCGACATTGCCTGGGGCACTGCCGCGACCGCGCTTGCCAGCGGGATCGCCGCGCTGGTGGTGAAGAAGCTAGGGGTCTGACGCGATGTTCATCGGTCACTGGGCGCCCGCCCTCGCCGCCGCCGCGACCAGCCGCAAGGCTCCGCCGCTCGCGCTGCTGTTCGTGGGCGCGCAGCTGATCGACTGGGCGTTTTTCGGCCTGCTGCTGCTGGGGTGGGAACACATGCGCTTTTCCCCCGGGATCAGCGTGATGAACCCGATGGACCTGTATGACATGCCCTATACCCACAGCCTGCTGGGCGCGGCGCTGTTTGGCGGCGCGGTGTGGGTGTTGCGGGCGCTGGTCGTGCGTGATCCGGTCGGCGGAATGATCGGCGGGGCGGTGGTGCTGAGCCACTGGCTGCTCGACCTGCTGGTCCACGTGCCCGATCTGACGCTGGCGGGCAGCCCGCCCAAGCTGGGGCTGGGGCTGTGGAACCACCCGTGGGTGGAAATGCCGCTGGAACTGGGCATCACCTTTGGCGCGCTGTGGTGGTATGTGCGGGCGCGCCAGCCCGCGATGGGCCGGGTTCTGGTGCTCGCGCTGGTGCTGCTGGCGCTGCAAGGAATCAACTGGTTCGGCCCCGTGGAGCCCGAAGTGACCGCCGGAACCAGCTATCTCGCGTTCTTCGCCTATGGCCTTGCCACGCTGGCGGCATGGTGGATGGGGAAAAGCGCGCAGAAACCGGCCTGATTGCACTGGATAGACTCGCCCGCGCCCGCTAAGCGCTGCGCGCATGGCCCAGATCACACCCGAAGTCGTCGCCCAGCACGGGCTGTCCGAAGAAGAATACGCCCGCGTCCTGCACGCGCTGGGGCGTGAGCCGAACCTGGTCGAGCTCGGCATCTTCTCGGTCATGTGGTCCGAACATTGCAGCTACAAGTCGAGCCGCATCCACCTCAAGAAGCTACCCACCGAAGCCCCCTGGGTGATCTGCGGCCCGGGCGAGAACGCAGGCGTGATCGACATCGGCGACGGGCAGGCCGCGATCTTCAAGATGGAGAGCCACAACCACCCCAGCTACATCGAACCCTATCAGGGCGCGGCGACCGGCGTGGGCGGGATCCTGCGCGACGTGTTCACCATGGGCGCGCGCCCCGTCGCCAACATGAACGCACTGCGGTTTGGCCGGCCCGACCATCCCAAGATGAAAAGCCTGGTCAAGGGCGTGGTCGCCGGGATCGGTGGTTACGGCAACTGCGTCGGCGTGCCGACAGTCGGCGGGGAAACCAATTTCCACGCTGCCTATGATGGCAACATCCTGGTCAACGCGATGACCGTGGGCGTGGCCGATCAGGACAAGATCTTCTATTCCGCCGCCACGGGCCTTGGCAATCCGATCGTCTATGTCGGCTCCAAGACCGGGCGCGACGGGATCCACGGCGCAACCATGGCCAGCGCCGATTTCGGCGAGGATTCCGAAGCCAAGCGCCCCACGGTGCAAGTCGGCGATCCCTTCACCGAAAAGCTGCTGATCGAAGCCTGCCTGGAACTGATGGCGACCGACGCGATCGTCGCGATCCAGGATATGGGCGCGGCGGGTCTCACCTCCAGCTCGGTCGAAATGGCGACCAACGGCAAGGCCGGAATCATTCTCGACATGGACAAGGTGCCGTGCCGCGAAGAGGGCATGACGCCGTACGAAATGATGCTGAGCGAAAGCCAGGAGCGCATGCTCATGGTGCTCAAGCCCGGCAAGGAAAAGATGGCCGAGGCGATCTTCCACAAATGGGAGCTGGACTTTGCGGTGATCGGCGAAGTCACCGACACCGGCCACATGGTGCTGACCTGGCAGGGCGAAACGGTCTGCGACATCCCGCTCGGGCCGCTCGCCGAAGACGCCCCGCTCTATGACCGTCCGGCGCTGAGCCTGGATGAATACAAGGCCTGGGCCAAGGTCGCCCCGCTGGGCGACGTGCCGGACAGCACCGACCTTGCCGCCGATCTCGTCAAGCTGATGGCCTGCCCGGATCTGGCCAGCCGGCGCTGGATCTATGAGCAGTATGACAGCCAGGTCGGCGCGGACACGCTCCAGAAAAGCGGCGGCGATGCGGCGGTGGTGCGGCTGCACGGCACGCGCAAGGCGCTGGCGATCAGCACCGATTGCACCCCGCGCTATTGCTATGCCGACCCCTATGAAGGCGGCAAGCAGGCCGTGGCCGAAACCTATCGCAATATCTCCGCTGTTGGCGCCAAGCCTTTGGCAATCACCAATTGTCTCAACTTCGCCAACCCGCAGCGGCCCGAAATCATGGCCCAGATCGTCGAAGCCCTGCGCGGCATGGGCGATGCCTGCCGCGCGCTCGATTACCCGATCGTTTCGGGCAACGTGTCGCTTTATAATGAGAGCAAGGCCACCGGCGGCGGTTCCGCGATTCTGCCCACCCCGGCAATCGGCGGCGTGGGGCTGATGGACGATTACGCGGCGATGGCGACGATCGGGTTCGAGGCGGCAGGCGAACTGATCGTGCTGCTGTGCCACTCCTCGGGCCACCTCGGCCAGTCGCTGTACCTGCGTGAGATTCTTGGCCGCGAGGAAGGCGCGCCGCCACCGGTCGACCTCGCCAAGGAACGCGCCGCCGCCGAACTGGTCCGCGCGCTGATCGCCGATGGCAGCGTCAGCGCGGTGCATGACTGCGCCGATGGCGGCGCGGCGGTGGCCATGGCAGAAATGGCACTGGCCGGAAACATCGGCTTCACCAGCCAGATCGCCCCCAACCTGCCCCCGCTCGCCGGGCTCTATTTCGGTGAGGATCAGGGCCGCTACGTGGTCACTTGTCAGGACTTTGCCGCGATCAAGGCCCGCGCCGATGCGGCCGGACTAATCGCGGTGCCCGTCGGCCAGACCGGCGGCGACGCCTGCCGGTTCGAATACATCGCAGACGGCACTGTCCAGCAGGTCACTCTTTCCGCGCTGCGCGAAGCCAACGAGGCGTTCTTCAAGGACTGGATGGAAGGGTAAGACCTACCCTCCCCTACCCGCCCAACGTCGCCCCGGGCTTGACCCGGGGTTAGGCTTTTCTTTTGCGACGGTGCGCTGCCCTGCTAGGCTGAAAAGGCAGCGGGACCCCGGGTCAAGCCCGGGGTGACGGTTGAAGCGAGAGGGAGTTTTGATCCGAATGACCAATGGCTATTCCGGCACCCCGCTCGCCAAGAAACTCGGCCTGCGTGACGGGCAGCGGGTGTGGTTCGATGGCATGCCCGTCAGTGTCGCGGATGAAATCGATGAATATGCGCTGGAACTGACCTTCGTTGCCAACCCGGCCCACGGGATCGATGCGGCGCACGTGTTCGTGACCGAACGCAGCAAACTGGAAGCGCACCTCACCGCGCTGCGCACACAGATCGCACCGGACGGGCAGATCTGGGTCAGCTGGCCGAAGAAAGCCGCGAAAGTTCCGACCGACATCACCGAAGATACGATCCGCGAGCTGTGCCTGCCGATGGGCTTGGTCGATACCAAGGTCTGCGCGGTGGATGATGTGTGGTCCGGCCTGAAGCTGGTGATCCGCAAGGAACTGCGCTAGGCGGCCTTTCCTCCCGTTACAGGATGCAGCGCCGATGGCCGACCTTTACCTCAAAGCGCTGGAAAGCGAACGCAAACGCCTGTGGGCGACCTGCCGGCTCAAGGGCCTGGCCAAAGGCACGCCAGAACGGGTGCGGATTGGTGAGCTGGACGGGCTGATTGCGGCGCATAAGGGTAAACAGCGCTAAGTCCGCTTGACATCATCCTTCCCCGTTTGCGCAGCAAATGGGGAGGGGGACCGCCGCCGCAGGCGGTGGTGGAGGGGTTCTGCGATGCCAGCGACCGAAGCCGCATATAAAGCCGCCAAACGCCTGCGCCGCGATCTTTCTCTACCCGAAGTCAAACTCTGGCAGATTCTGCGCAAGAAGCCGCAAGGACTGAAGTTTCGCCGCCAGCACCCGATTGGCGACTATGTGCTGGATTTCTACTGCGCGCAGGCAAAATGCGGGCTCGAAATTGACCGTATCGCGCACGACATGGGAAATCGTCCGGCGCGCGACGAAGCACGCGACATGGCGATCAGGGCGATGGGCATCGAAGTTGTGCGGATTCCGGCGATCGAGGTGTTGCGATCAGCCGAAAATGTGGCTGAAAGCATTGTTCGGTATTGCCTGAAGAGTTGACCCCTCCACCACCCGCTGCGCGGGCGGTCCCCCTCCCCATTTGCTGCGCAAACGGGGAGGATTTGGTATTACGCCGCCTGCGCTTCCGGTGCGATCAGATCGTACGGATCAATCCCGGCGGCGCGCCACATGGCGTGGGCCTGGTTGTAATAGCTCGGCGCCTTGATCCCCAGCTTGGCGCGGACTTCCTCGATCGGCAGCGGCAGCAGTTCGGTGATCGCCATTTCGACCAGCCGCGGGCAGGCCTTGCCCATTTTCTGGCCTTCGCGCACCGCGCGGAATACCGGCACCTTGACCGTGGCGCGCTTGGCGATTTCCAGTGCGCCGGCATAGCCCAGAAACAGGTGCGCGGGGCTCGGCTGCTGGCTGTAGGTGAAAGCCAGCACGCACTGTTCGCCCAGCGCATCGCGGCCGAAGCCCGACAGGATGTGCATCAGGTCATGCGTGTCGCGCATGCGGTTGAAATACCAGGTAACCTGATCGTCCCAATACATGTGCGCCGGGCGATTCTTGTCGAGTTCGTCGACCAGCCCCGCCGCCGAAAGCCCTTCGCGCTCCATGAAGTCGCAATAGACGTGGGCCAGGCTGTTCGCCGGCAGCTTGCGCAGCGCCGCGTGGTCATCAAGGATCGCAACCAGTGAGGGTTCCTTGGCGCGGATTTCCTGCGCCCGATCGGTCGCCAGAAAGCTCAGCGCCGCGTCATAGATCCCGCGCCAGGGCAATGCCTCAAAGATGGGAGTCACCTGCGAGGTGTCTTCCTTGTCCTTGATCAGTTCCTTGAAATGCCGCCAGGCCTTGGGCAGGTCATAGCGCATTTCCGGGCGACCCGGCAGCATCACCGGCAGGTCCGGCGCGGCGAAATTGACATGGGCTTGGCGCTGCGACGGCAGCACGGCGGGTTCGGGCTGGGAAGTCATCATGTTCATGGCAAGCCTGTTAATGCGACTTACTTACAGAAGTGTCAATACCCTCTCTTGAAAATAAGTCCGGTTTCTGCAACCTATCCCGTCAGAACACCGGGATGGGAGAATGCCGATGATCCGCGCCTGGCCACTGGCCCTGGGGATTTTGCTGGGCTTTGGCGCCTTGTACGCCGGGCTGCAGCACGGGACCGACACAGTCGAACAGTGGCGCCTCGCCGCGCGCTGGACGGCGCGGGTGGGCTTTCCGCTGTTCATCCTGACTTACAGCGCCTCGTCAATCGGGCGGCTGTGGTACAACGGTGTCACGCGCGAGCTGTGGCGCGACCGGCGCTGGTGGGGGCTGGGCTTTGCCGCGGCGCATACGGTGCATCTCTATGCACTGCTGACCTATCTGAAAGTCAGCGGAGAGAGCCGCCCTGTACCAATCCTGCTGGTGGCGGGAACCGGCTATGCGCTGATGTTTGCCATGGCGCTGACCAGTAATGCCGCCGCGATGCGCGCGCTTGGCAAGAACTGGCGGCGGCTGCACACGCTGGGGATCCACTGGCTGTGGGCGATCTTTGCCTTTTCCTATGCCGGACGGATCTTCAAGCCGGAAAGCATGACCACCGGGCTGATCGGCACGCTGTTCACCATGGGCGCGCTGGCGCTGCGGATCGCGGCCTGGCGCAAGGGGCAGAAAGCGGCCTGAGCCCTACTCCCAGATCCACTCCCCGCGCGGAATTCCCAGCAGTTTGAGCACGCTGGTCAGATCGCCGGCGTCGATCCAGCCGTGGGCGGCGGCGCGGGCCTTGGGTTTGGCGTGATAGGCAACACCGTAACTGGCCGCGCGCAGCATCGGGATGTCATTGGCGCCGTCGCCGGTGGCAAGGCTCTCGCCGCCGAGCCGCGCCGCTTCCTCGCGCAGCACCGCTTCCTTGACGCCGCTATCCACGATCC
This sequence comes from uncultured Novosphingobium sp., assembly GCA_964550775.1. Taxonomy (GTDB): domain Bacteria; phylum Pseudomonadota; class Alphaproteobacteria; order Sphingomonadales; family Sphingomonadaceae; genus Novosphingobium. The sequence goes on from CAZKAX010000050.1 coordinate 17,683, forward strand.
CGCCGATCAGTCCGCCGCTGAGCTTGCCGCCTTCGACCGCGAGCCGGTTGGCGACGACGCGTTCGAAGCCCAGATCCTCTGCCACCGGATCTGCGAACTGGTGGAACCCGCCGGTAACCAGCACGGTGTAGCAGCCCTGCCCCTTCAGCGTTTCAACCAGCGCCCGCGCGCCGGGCATCGGGGCGATGCGTTCATCGAGGCACTGCTGGATCGCGCTTTCGGACAGGCCGCCCAGCAGCCGCACCCGCTCGGTCAGCGCCTCGGCAAAGTCCAGCTCGCCCTGCATCGCGCGTTCGGTGATCGCGGCGATCTGCTCTTTCAGGCCTGCAAAATCGGCCAGCTCGTCGATGCATTCGGCGGAGATCATGGTTGAATCCATGTCGGACACGAACACGCGCGGCACCGTGGGTGCATGGTCGCTGACCAGCAGGTCGGTCGGCGCGAACTGGGCATCGAGCGCGGCGCGCAGCGCGTCAGCCCCGCCCTGCTCCACCGCCAGTTCCAGCACATCTTCATGCGCGGCGAGCATGTCGGCGCGGCGGACCAGCATGCCTTGCGCCTCCAGCGCACGAATTGCCGCATCAGTTCTTGCCGCAAGGCGGGCGGGTTCTGCTATCAGCCGGGCGATGAGCACTGCACGTTCCTCTGAATCGCCGGAGCCCCGGCCACGGCTGGCGCTCATCGCAGGGCCGACCGCCAGCGGCAAGAGCGCATGTGCGGTGCGGCTGGCGCAGGCGCTCAGCCAGCGTGGGCAAAGCGCCTGCGTGATCAATGCTGACAGTGCACAGGTCTATGCCGATCTGGCGGTGCTGTCCGCCCGCCCCTCGGCAGAGGAAATGCAGGGCGTGCCGCACCGCCTGTTCGGCAGCTGGGACGGGGCAGAGACATGCTCCGCCGCTGACTGGGCCGCGCGGGCGCGGGAGGAGATTGCCGAGGTTCAAGCGGATGGCGGCGTGCCGATTCTGGTCGGCGGGACCGGGCTCTATATTCGCACTCTGCTTGACGGGATCGCTCCGATCCCGCCGATCGACCCCGCCGTGCGCGAGGCTGTGCGCGCGCTGCCCGTGGCGCAGGCCTATGCGGCGCTGCAGGCGGAAGACCCTGATCGTGCCGCCGCGCTTGCTCCCGCAGACGCAACCCGAATCGCCCGCGCGCTCGAAGTGGTGCGTTCCACCGGGCAACCCCTCGCCCACTGGCAAGCACGGCTGGAGGGCGGGATCGGCCATGCAGTCGATCTCCACCCGCTGATCCTGCTGTCCGACCGCGCCGCACTCTACCAGCGCTGCGACGCCCGGTTTGCGCGGATGCTGGAACAAGGCGCAGTCGAGGAAGTGCGCGCGCTGCTGGCCCGCCAGCTCGACCCCGCCCTGCCGGTGATGCGCGCCATCGGGGTGCCGGAAATCGCGGCTTACCTGTCTGGCACATGCTCCCTGACAGAGGCAGAATCACGCGGCGCCCAGGCCACGCGCAACTATGCCAAGCGCCAATATACCTGGCTGCGGCACCAGCCCCCACAAGACTGGCCGCGCATCACCGGAGATACTTTCGATCTGGAGCAGGTTTTTGAAACTTTGTTACGTCAATAGCTCTTGACATATCATTTTCTATCGCATAGTGACGACATCAACAACCGCTCTTGCGGTTTTTGCGCGAGTTGGAGAGGAGACCCGGCACAGCAACCCTGTGCCGGGTCGACCCTTTTCAGGGGACCCGCGTTTTGGTGAAAGGTTTCGGTCGTGAGTGAGGAGCGCAGCGGCGCCAGCATCCTGGTGGAAAGCCTGGTCAAGCAGGGGGTCGAATTCGTGTTCGGCTATCCCGGCGGCGCAGTGCTGCCGATCTATGACGCGCTGTTCGGCGATGCCCGGATCCGGCACATCCTGGTCCGCCACGAAGCCGGTGCGGCCCACGCGGCAGAGGGCTATGCACGCTCTACCGGTAAGCCCGGCGTGGTGCTGGTCACCAGCGGCCCCGGCGCGACCAATGCGGTCACGGGAATCGCCGATGCCTTCATGGATTCTATTCCGCTGGTGGTGTTCACCGGGCAGGTTCCGAGCGGCCTGATCGGGTCCGACGCGTTTCAGGAAGCCGACACCATCGGCATCACCCGCCACTGCACCAAGCACAACTATCTGGTGAAGGATCCGGCAGACCTGGCCGGGATCATCGAGGAAGCGTTCCGCATCGCTACCACTGGCCGCCCTGGCCCGGTGGTGATCGACATCCCCAAGGACGTCCAGATCGCCTCGGCCACCTGGGATGCCGTCGCCGCGCCGCGCAACAGCCGCTATGCTCCGCAGACCCGCGGCAGCGACAAGGATATTGCCCGCGCGATCGAACTGCTGGCCAATGCCAAGCGCCCGATTTTCTACACCGGCGGCGGAGTGATCAATTCCGGTCCGCGCGCGAGCGAGCTGCTACGCGAACTGCAGACGCTGACCGGCGCGCCGACCACCTCGACGCTGATGGGCCTGGGCGCTTTCCCGGCTGACCATGCCGACTGGCTGGGCATGCTGGGGATGCACGGCACTTACGAATCCAACATGGCGATGAATCAGGCCGACCTGATGGTCTGCATCGGCGCTCGCTTTGATGACCGGGTGACCGGGCGGCTCGACGCGTTCTCGCCCGAATCGACCAAGATCCACATCGACATCGACCGCGCCTCGATCAACAAGACGGTGCAGGTCGACCTCCCGATCATCGGTGATTGCGCGCAGGTGCTGGAACAGCTGGTTCAGGCCTGGGGCAGCCGCAAGGCGCAGGACCTGACCGAGTGGAAGGCCCGGATCGACGGCTGGCGCACCCGCCAAAGCCTGGCCTATCCCGCCAACAAGTCCGCGATCATGCCGCAGCTGGCGATCGAGCGGCTGTACGAGCTGACCAAGAACAAGGACCCGGTGATCGCCACCGAGGTGGGCCAGCACCAGATGTGGGCGGCGCAGTACTTCCCGTTCTTCAGCCCCAACAAGTGGCTGACATCGGGCGGGCTCGGCACCATGGGCTATGGCCTGCCCGCCGCAATCGGCGCGCAGCTGGGCAATCCGGACAGTCTGGTGATCGACATCGCGGGCGATGCCTCGATCCAGATGAACATCCAGGAACTGGGCACCGCCACCCAGTTCCGGCTGCCGGTCAAGGTGTTCGTGCTCAACAACGAATGGATGGGCATGGTCCGCCAGTGGCAGGAACTGACCTATGAAAGCCGCTATTCGAACTCCTACTCGGACAGCCTGCCCGATTTCGTCAAGCTGGCCGAAGCCTATGGGTGGAAAGGCATCCGCATCGAAAGCGAAGCCGAACTCGACGCCGGGATTCAGGCCATGCTCGATTATGACGGCCCGGTGATCGTCGATTGCCTGGTCGCCAAGGAAGCCAACTGCTTCCCGATGATCCCCTCGGGCGCGGCCCATACGGACATGATCCTCTATGGCGATACAGTTGCCGGGACCATGGACGATGAAGCAAAGGCGCTGGTGTAATTCCCATGATGAAAATCAAGCACGAAGCAAGCGAACGCCACGTCCTGACCATCACGGTCGACAACGAGGCGGGCATTCTGGCCAAGATCGCCGGGCTGTTCACCGCGCGCGGCTATAATATCGACAGCCTGACCGTGGCCGACATTACCGAAAACCATGCGGTCAGCCGGATCACCATCGTCACCCACGGGCCGCCGGCAGTGATCGACCAGATCCACGCCCAGCTTGACCGGCTGGTCCCGGTCCACAAAGTGGTGGACCTGACCGAAAGCGGCGCGCACGTTGAACGCGAGCTGGCGCTGGTCAAGGTTTCGGGCACTGGTGACGCGCGGGTCGAGGCGCTGCGGCTGGCCGACGTGTTCCGCGCTAAAGTGATCGACACCACCACCAGCAGCTTCATTTTCGAACTGACCGGCGCCCCCGACAAGATCGACCGCTTCGTTTCGCTGATGCGCGAACTGGGGCTGGTCGAAGTGGGCCGCACCGGCGTGGTCGGCATGATGCGCGGGGCCGAGGCGGCGTAACCCTCGAACCACGCTGAAACTGGCGGAAAACCGCGTCATTTTGCGCTGGATCAAGAACAGGGTTTACGCACTCTTAAAGTCTTGCAGCTAGACCGGGGCCCCTCGACAGAGGGACCGCGACTGTGCTGCAAAATGCCATCGACATGCTGACCCACGGCCTGGCCTATGCGCTGGGGCTGGCGGCGAACGTGCTGATCCGGCCGAGCTCGTTCCTGTCCGTGTGGATGCTGTGGGCGACTTTCGCCATCGCCGTGCTGTGGTATCGCCGCAACGGCAGCCGCGTGCGCAGCTGGAAAGTGCTGCGCCGGGGACTGTTTCCGCGACACCACCTGACCGGTCGTTCGGCCCGGGCCGACTGGCTGCTGACCGTGCTCAACCATCTGGTCTTCACCACCGGCTTCATCGCCACCGTGCTGAGCCTGGCGACGCTGGGCGGTTCGGTGCGGCACTTGCTGGCCGATCTGACCGGCGTAAGTCAGGCGACCACGATCACCCCCTGGGCCGCGCAGGCGCTGACGACGCTGATGGCTTTCGTGGCCTATGAATTCGCCTATTACGTCGATCACTGGCTCAAGCATCAGGTGCCGTTCCTGTGGCACTTCCACAAGGTTCACCACACCGCCGAAACGCTCTCGCCGCTGGTCAATTTCCGCATGCACCCGATCGATGGCTACCTGTTCGCCGCGCTGACCGGGCTGGCCGGCGGGGCCTCGATGGGGGTGAGCACCTGGCTGTTCGGATCTGAAGTACTGCCATTTTCGATCGGCGGTTCGAATCTGATCCTGGTAACCTTTGCCTATCTCATCATTTCGCTGCAGCACACCCATGCGTGGATCCCGTTCACCGGGCGGCTTGGCCATGTGCTGCTCAGCCCGGCGCACCACCAGATCCACCATTCGGCCGATCCACAGCATTACAACAGCAATTACGGCAGCGTGATCGCGCTGTTCGACTGGCTGTTCGGGACGCTCCGCGTGCCATCGAAAACCAGCCCGCGACTGCGCTTTGGCGTGAATGACCTGGCCCACGATCCCCATTCGCTGGCCGGTCTGCTGATCGTTCCGGTGCGCGATGCGCTGGGCGAACTTGGCCCGCAGCATCGCGGCGATTCTCCGCCAAACCGGCCCGCAACCGACTACGCCTGAAACAATCTGTCATAAATTCCGCTTCTGGCCGCAATAATGCTCGCAATTGCAGCATTCTTGGGGTTGCAAGATGCGCCGCGCCGACGCATGGGGGGCCGCGCGCGCATGGGCGCCCCATCTGCTGACAGAACGGATTCAGGTCATGAAGGTTTATTACGACGCCGATTGCGATCTCAACCTCGTCACGAGCAAGAAGATCGCCATTCTTGGCTATGGCTCGCAGGGCCACGCCCATGCGCAGAACCTGCGTGACAGCGGCGTAACCGACGTAGCGATCGCGCTGCGTCCCGGCTCGGCCAGCGCCAAGAAGGCGGAAGCTGCAGGTTTCAAGGTGCTGAGCAACAGCGATGCGGCCAAGTGGGCCGACGTGCTGATGATCCTTGCCCCCGATGAACACCAGGCCGCGATCTGGGCCGATGACATCAAGGGCAACCTGAAGCCGGGCGCTGCGCTGGCTTTTGCCCATGGCCTCAACATCCACTTCGGCCTGATCGAAGTGCCCGCCGATATCGACGTGATCATGATCGCCCCCAAGGGTCCCGGCCACACCGTGCGCGGCGAATACATGAAGGGCGGCGGCGTGCCGTGCCTGATCGCGGTCCACCAGGACGCCAGCGGCAACGCCCATGACGTTGCGCTCGCCTATGCCTCGGGCGTGGGTGGTGGCCGCAGCGGCATCATCGAAACCAATTTCAAGGAAGAATGCGAAACCGACCTGTTCGGTGAGCAGGCCGTGCTGTGCGGCGGGATCACCCACCTGATTCAGGCCGGGTTCGAAACCCTGGTCGAAGCCGGTTACGCCCCGGAAATGGCCTATTTCGAATGCCTCCACGAAACCAAGCTGATCGTCGACCTGCTCTATGAAGGCGG
>CAZKAX010000051.1:0-23547 GCA_964550775.1 uncultured Novosphingobium sp.
AGCACGTCGAGGTAGTTGCGGATCACGGTCGCTTCCGCGCTCATCGGCTGCATGGTCTTGAGCTTCTTGAGCTCGGCATTGGCCTTGGCGCGGGCTTCCTTTGAGAGCTTGAGCTTGTCGATTTTGTCCTGCAGCTCCTGGATCTCGTTGGCGTCCTCGCCATCGCCGCCCAGCTCGCTCTGGATCGCCTTCAATTGCTCGTTGAGGTAGTATTCGCGCTGGGTCTTTTCCATCTGGCGCTTCACGCGGCCACGGATCTTGCGCTCCACCTGCAGCACGCCCAGCTCGCCCTCCATGAAGGCGTGCGCCATTTCGAGCCGCTTGAGCGGATCGTCCTCGCTCAGCATGGCCTGCTTGTCGGATACCTTGGCCTGGATATGCGCAGCGACATTGTCGGCCAGCACGGCGGCATCGACGATTTCGCCCAGGTTCTCACCCGCGTCCTGCGGCAACTTCTTGTTGAGCTTGGCATATTCGGCGAAGGTTTCGACCACGCTGCGCATCATGCCCGACACTTCGGTGCCCGATACCGTCACCGGATCCAGCGCATCGACCGAGGCGACCATCATTTCGCCGCTGGCGGCCTGTTCCAGCCGCAGCGCTTCCATCTGGGCGCGCTGGCGGGCTTCGACCAGCACCCGCACGGTGCCATCGGGCAGCTTGAGCAGCTGGAGCACCGTGGCGATCACGCCCACGTCATAGAGGTCATCGCGGTCCGGATCGTCGCAGCCGGGGTCAAGCTGTGCGAGCAGGAAGATGTCCTTGTCCCCCGCCATCGCGGCTTCAAGCGCGGCGACCGACTTTTCGCGGCCGACGAACAGGGGGACAACCATGCCGGGAAACACGACAATGTCGCGCAGCGGCAGGAGGGGGAGCAAGGTAGTCATGTCAATTCCATCCAATCCGGCCTGCCCATTAGGCCGATGCGGGTGAATCCCGCGCTTGCACCGGGATATGGGATTGCCCCCGCCGCTCTGCAATGGCCCCCCGGTGATGGCCTGTGGATGGCCGGACCGGCGCGGCGGGGCCGGTTGACACAATGGACACAGTTCAGAGCACGAAAACCACCCCCTCCCCGCAGCGGTCCGATGCCCCGGCAAGGGCCCCGATTCGGGCGGAAAGGCGCGCAAATCCGTGTCATTGGCCTGCAAGGATGACAGATCGCGGCGATGTAGGAAAGCGGTGGTTATGGATGGATATCCGTATATCCGCTTATCCGGATAACCGGATATACGGATATCCGTTGATCGGGTGCGGCGGGGCGGTTAGGCTGGTGTTGCAAGCCCTGCCCTGCTGGTTGGGCATGGCCGAAAAAGGGGTTCACGCAGAGGCGCAGAGGAAGAAAAAAGGCGCGGAGGAGGAGCGCATGGCGGCGCAGCCGCCCTTCTTCCGCACCAATTCCCGAAATCCAGGCCTTCGGATGGCGACAGAGCCTGTGGCTCAGCAAGCCCTCTCTGCGCCTCCCTTCTTCCTCTGCGCCTCTGCGTGAACCATCCCCACGCCCGAGTACCCCACCACCCTACCCACCAACCCAAAGGAACCACCCCATGCCCGCCACCCCAAAGGTCAAATGGACCATCGTGGTCGACCCCAGCACCGATCTTGCCCTGCGCCGCCTGCTGGCCGTGCGCGGGACCCGCAAGGGGGATCTTTCGCGGTTTGTCGAGGATGCGGTGCGGCAGAAAATCATGCAGATCAGCAAGGAAGCGCGATAGAACGGCAAGCGCGCCCGTGAACTTTTCCTAATCCCCCCCCAAGCCATTCTGGCTGGCACCCTTGCGCTGTGATCCCCATTGCAGCCCAATGAGCAACAATGCCCCCAAACCCAGCGCCACGACCGGCAAGGTCTGGCTGGTCGGCGCCGGTCCCGGCGATCCCGATCTGCTAACCTTGCGCGCTGCGCGACTGGTGATGCAGGCGCGGCTGATCGTCCACGACGGACTGGTCGATCCCGCGATCCTCGCCCTTGCCCGGGCTGATGCGCGGCTGATCTCGGTCGCCAAGCGGCGCTCGCGCCACACCATGGCGCAGGATGAAATCAACGCCCTGCTGGTGCGTGAAGCACTGGCCGGAACCGATGTGGTCCGCCTGAAGGGCGGCGATCCGTTCATTTTCGGCCGCGGCGGGGAAGAGGCCGAGGCCTGCCGCCAGGCCGGGGTACCGGTCGAAGCGGTCCCCGGGATCAGCGCCGCAATCGGCGGGGCCGCCGCCGCACTGATGCCGCTGACCCATCGCCGTTCGGCTTCGGTGGTCAGCTTTGTCGCGGGCCAGTGCAAGGGGCTGAGCGAGCAGAACTGGGCCGGGCTGGCCGGACAGGGCCGCACGCTGGTAATCTACATGGGCCTCGCCACCGCCGAAGCCATCACCGACAAGCTGATTGCCGATGGCCTTTCGCCCGAAATGCCGGTGGCGGTGATCGAAAATGCCACCCGCCCGGCGATGCGCGTGCTGCGCGCGCCGCTGGCGGGGCTGGCCGATCTGGTCATCCGCAACAAGGTGAAAAGCCCCGCCGTGATCGTGATCGGCGAAGTGACCGCCCTGCCCGATACCCAGGAACTGCGCGCGTTGGCGCTGGAGATGATGCAGTGAAAATTTTGACAGGCAATGATTTGAAAAGCGGGGCCGTGACCTGGTGGACCGGGGTCGAATGGTCGCTGCATGTCGACGATGCCGTCGATGTGGGTGACAATGCCGACACCGTGCTGGCCCGCGAACAGGCCGCGCGCCGGGTAACCGGGGCCTATGCCATCGACGCGACCCGCGATGAGAGCGGGATCCGTCCCGGCCATATCAAGGAACGCATTCGCGCGCTCGGCCCGACCGTGCGCCCTGACCTGACTTTGAAGCCGGCCGATCCCGCAGCCGGACAGTGGGTGATCTGATGTACAAGTATGACCAATACGACCAGGCCATGGTCGATGCCCGCGTCGCGGAATTCCGCGATCAGGTCCGCCGCCGGCTGGACGGCCACCTGCCCGAGGAAGCGTTCCGCCCGCTGCGGCTGATGAACGGACTCTACCTGCAGCTCCACGCCTATATGCTGCGCGTCGCCATTCCCTATGGCACGCTCAGCGGCGCGCAGATGCGGATGCTGGGGCATATCGCGGACAAGTATGACCGCGGCTATGGCCACTTCACCACCCGGCAGAACATCCAGTACAACTGGATCAAGCTGGAAGAAGCCCCTGATATCCTTGCCGATCTGGCCAGCGTGGAAATGCACGCGATCCAGACCAGCGGCAACTGCATCCGCAACACCACCAGCGATCAGTACGCCGGGGCCGCGGCCGACGAACTGGTCGATCCGCGTCCCTATGCCGAACTGATCCGGCAGTGGAGCACCTTCCACCCCGAATTCAGCTATCTGCCGCGCAAGTTCAAGATGGCGGTGATCGCCAGCGATACCGACCGCGCGGCGATGCGGCTGCATGACATCGGCATCCAGATCGTCCGCAATTCGGCAGGTGAACTGGGCGCAGCGTTCTACGTTGGCGGCGGCATGGGCCGCACCCCGATGATCGCGCCCTGCATCAACAGCTTCGTGCCGCTTGACCAGTTCATCACCTATGCCGAGGCCTGCCTGCGCGTCTACAACCGCCACGGCCGCCGCGACAACAAGTACAAGGCGCGGATCAAGATCCTGGTCCACGAACTGGGCAAGGACGAATATACCCGCCAGGTCGAAGTCGAATTCGCCCACCTGCTGAGCCAGAACATCGAGCCGCCGCTGGCCGAACTGGAACGGATCAAGGCGCAGTTCGTCGATCCGCCGTTCGAGACTGGCCTGCCCGAGGACATCGACCGCAGCGATCCAGATTTCGCGCTGTGGGTGGACAACAACACCGTGGCGCACAAGGCGCCGGGCTATGTGGTGGCGGTGATCAGCCTCAAGCCGGTTGGCGCGATTCCGGGCGATGCCAGCGCGGACCAGATCCGCGTCATGGCGGACCTGGCCGAACGCTACAGCTTTGACGAACTGCGCGTGACCCACGCCCAGAACATCGTCCTGCCGCATGTCCGCAAGGCAGACCTTTACGCGCTGTGGCAGGTGCTTGATGCCAACGGCCTCGCCACCGCGAACCTTGACCAGATCGGGGACATCATCGCCTGCCCCGGCCTTGATTACTGCACCCTCGCCAATGCCCGCTCAATCCCGGTCGCACAGCAGATCAGCGAGCGGATGGCGGCGAAGGAGCAGGAAATCGGTGAGCTCAAGCTCAAGATTTCGGGCTGCATCAACGCCTGCGGGCACCACCACGCCGGGCACATCGGCATCCTGGGGGTCGACCGGAAGGGCGTCGAAAACTACCAGCTGCTGCTGGGTGGCAGCGAGGGGGCGGACTGCTCGCTTGGCCAGATCACCGGTCCCGGTTTCGACGAAAACGGCATCGTCGATGCGGTTGAGCGCGTGACCGACCGCTACCTTGGCGAACGCCAGCCGGGCGAACGCTTCCTCGATACCTACCGCCGCATCGGCATGGCCCCGTTCAAGGAGGCGATCTATGGTTGACGTCCAGTTCCGCTTTCGCAGTGACGAGCCTGTGGCCGATCCCGGCGTGACGGTCGGCGCCTTTGGCGAGCAGACCAATGCCGCCGCTGTCCGGCTGGAACCGGGCGACGAAGCGCGTGATCTGTTGCCGTTCCTTGACCGGCTGCAACTGGTCGAAGTGAACTTCCCTGTGTTCGGTGACGGCCGTGGTTACAGCGCCGCGCGGATCCTGCGTGAGGCTGGCTATACCGGCGAGCTGCGCGCCGTGGGCGAAGTGCTGGTCGATCAGATCGCCTATATGCGCCGCTGCGGGTTCGATGCCTTCGCGCCGGAGCATCCGCTCGATCCCGCCGATGCCGAAGCCGCGTTCAGCCGCTATGCCGATGTCTATCAGCCCACCACCGATGGCCGCGCCGCCATCTGGGCCAAGCGGCATGGGTGAAGCGGCGCGCCGCATCGACCGGATCGACACCGCCCCGCGCTTTACCGCGCAGGACGCCGAAGCGCTGAACGCGCGCTTCGCCGGGGTCGGGACGCAAGCGATGCTGGCGCAGCTGCTGCGCGAGGGGCTGGCGGGGCGGATCGCCGCCGTATCCAGCTTTGGCGCGGAAAGCGCGGTGCTGCTGCACCTGATCGCCAGCATCGATCCATCGGTGCCGGTGCTGTTCCTCGATACCGGCAAGCACTTCCCCGAAACGCTGGCCTACCGCGATGAGCTGGCGGCGCGACTGGGGCTGACCAATCTGGTCAACCTCACCCCCGATCCGGTGCTGCTGGCGGGGCGCGACGAGAACGGCCTGCGCTGGTCCTACGATCCCGATGGCTGCTGCGAGATCCGCAAGGTCCAACCGCTCGCCGCCGCGCTGGCACATTACGATGCCAGTTTTACCGGTCGCAAGGGCTTCCAGAGCGCGACCCGCGCTGCCCTGCCCCGGTTCGAGATCGACCTGACCGACACGGCGGGCCGGCTCAAGGTCAACCCGCTGGTGGACTGGAGCGCTGACCAGATCGACGCCTATTTCACCGCCAGCGGCCTTCCCGCGCACCCGCTGGTCGCGCAAGGCTATCCCTCGATCGGTTGCTCCCCCTGCACCACCCGCGTCGCCCCCGGCGAAGACCCGCGTTCGGGCCGGTGGAAGGGCTGGGACAAGACCGAATGCGGCATCCACGTCGATGGTGCGGCGAGCGAGTTGCCGCCGGGTTACGATCCGGCGTTCTGAGGCCAGTCGAGCAAGTCCTCGACAAACAGGCTGACCAGCGCCGCCTGGCTGGCAACCCCGGCCTTGGCATAGACCTGGCTCAGCTGCGCCCGCACCGTGCCCGCCGCCGCGCCGCGCAGCCGGGCGATTTCGGCGGCATCGCAGCCCTTCAGCGCAAACAACGCCACGTCGCTTTCCGCCGCGGTCAGCCCCCAGTCACGGAACCGCTCCGCCACGTGCGCGCCCAGCGCGCCGCGCGCCACGGCCAGGCTCTGTTCGCGCCGCCGCGCCTCGGCCAGCAGGACCCGCATGTGCCAGGCCCCCAGGAACACGCCCGCCAGCAGCGCGAAGGCAATCAGCCCCTCGATCGCGATGTGGGTGGTAACCCCGTCGTCCGCCACGTCGTCCAGCGCATCGGCGACGAAGAACACCGCCGCCACCGCCTGAACCACAACCGTCGCCGCGACCAGCAGGGTCTGCCGGTCGCGGCGGATCGTGGTATCTTTCAGGCGTTTGGCCATGCTTGCTCCGGTCAGCCGCCGGGCAGGATCGACCGCACGATCTGCGGCCCGCTGCGCCGGGTTTCGAATATCACGCCTGCAAGGTGCAGGGCGATCAGGACATAGAGCAGGTTGACGGCAATTTCATGCACTTCCCCAAGTTCGCTCTCTTCTTCCTCGCCGTCCTCGCCTTCGCCGCCTTCGCGCTCTTCGCTTGCCTCATCCTCCTGCACTTGCGCGCCGGTGGCGGTTGTCCGTTCGGCGTGCTCGCCGCGCTGGGCAAAGGGATCGGCGGGCGGCGGGCCCGACATGGCGATGCCGGTGCCGCAGACCACCAGCAAGGTCGCCCAAATCGCATAGACCATCAGCGCGCCAAGCGGGTTGTGCGAGCGGTGCTGGGTCACCTCGCCGCGCCCGATCTCGCCGATGTGCTCCAGCGCCCGCGACGGGCTGGGCGGAAAGGCACTGAAGCGCGCTTCGGCCGGGCCAATCAGCCCCCACAGCAGCCGCAGCGCCAGCAAGGCGGTCAGGCCATAGCCAAGCCAGATGTGCCAGCCCGAGCCTTCCTCGGTCAGGATCGCATTGCCGATCACCGCCGCGACCACGCCCCAATGGGTCAGCTTGACGATCGGGTCCCAGCGGCGCGGGGTGGTGAGTTCAGGGGTCGTATCCATGGTTCTGGCTCCGGTTGTGTCCGGGCCGCTTGCCCCGCCCGGCCAGCCCTGGCGAGGGACAGGCGCTTATATTGGCAGGCGTAAGCAGCTGCTTAGAGCCACTTGTACTCCCGGTACCACTCTGCGGTCGCTTTCAGCCCCTCGCGGGTCGGCACGCGCGGTTCCCACAGGGCGGCGGGCGGGCGGGCATCCGCGCTCACCACCCAGTCGGGATGCGCCATGTAGTTCGCCCGGTCGATCGTCAGCTTGGCCTTGTGCCGACGCAGTGCCATGTCGCCCTTCGCGGCGCGGAGCAGGCTGGCGCGGCTGAGGTGCACCACCCACGGTCGCCGTCCCATCGCCCAGCCGATCGCTCGGCCGATCTCGTAGTGGCTCCAGCCCCGGACATGGCCATCGTCGGGTTCGAACACCCGGTGCGTCACCGCCTCGCCGCCCGGCACCAGCGCCAGCAGCAGGCGCACCAGATCGTCGACGTGGATCAGCGAGCTGCGCCCCTCGCGCGGCGGCATCGGCATCAGCCCCCAGCGCGCGGCCTTGAACATGTCGAGCGTGTCGCGATCCCCCGGTCCATAGACCCACGGCGGTCGCACCACGGTCCAGTCGAGCGGGCTGGCCATGACCAGCTTCTCGGCGCGCGCCTTGCTGCCGCCATAGACCGACAGCTCCGGCTCGCGCGCGGAAAGCGAGGAAACGCAGACGAGGCGCGGCACGCCCGCAGCCAGCGCGGCCTCGACCAGGTTCAGCGTGCCCGCCACATTGCCGCGCTCGAACATGGCCGGATCGGGCGCGTTGACCACGCCCGCGACGTGGATCACCGCCTCTGCGCCCTGCACCAGCCGGGCCAGCGCCGCCGTGTCATCCAGATCGCCCGCAATCCATTCCACCCCGGCGCGGGGCGGCTGGGGACGACGCACCAGTGCGCGCAGTTCCAGTCCCTCGGCCAGTGCGCGTTCCAGCAGGGCCTGGCCGACAAAGCCGGTCGCCCCGGTAATCGCAATGGTCACAGCAGGACCATCTGGTCGCGGTGGACCACCGCCGAGCGCGGGGCATAGCCCAGCAGCGCGGCATGCTCGGCCGATTGCTTGCCCTTCAGCCGCTGGCATTCCGCCGCATCGTATTCGCTGAGCCCGTGGGCCAGCACCGTGCCATCGGCCCCGCGCACCGCCACAGCATCGCCGCGCTGGAACTCTCCCACCACCGCCGTGATCCCGGCGGCGAGCAAGCTCGATCCCTTGCCCAGCGCCCGCGCCGCCCCGGCATCGACCACCAGCGCACCCTTCAGCCGCAGCCGTCCGCCCAGCCAGGCCTTGCGCGCGGCATCCTTGCGCCGGGGCAGGAACAGCGTGCCGATCCCCTGCGTGGCTGCCCGCGCGATCGGCGCATCGTGCAGCCCGCTGGCGATGGCGAGCGCGATACCCGCCCGCTCGGCGATCTCGGCGGCCTGCAGCTTGCTGGTCATCCCGCCCGATCCCATGCCGGAACTGGACCCGCCGGTGGCCATGGCGTGGACCTCTGCCGTCACCCCGCGCACTTCGCCCAGCAGCCGCGCGCCCGGTTCCGCCGGGTTGCGATCGAACAGCCCGTCGACATCGGACAGCAGCAGCACCCCATCGGCCCGCGCCGCCTGGGCGACCCGCGCGGCGAGCCGATCGTTATCGCCAAAGCGGATTTCCTGGGTGGCGACCGAATCGTTCTCGTTGATCACCGGCACCGCGCCCGCATCGAGCAGCCTGGTCAGCGTGGCCGTGGCGTTGAGGTAGCGGCGGCGATCCTCCAGATCCTCCAGCGTCAGCAGCAGCTGCGCGGCGGTCAGCCCGTGCGCGCCGAGCAGGTCTGCCCACAGCCCCGACAGCGCGATCTGCCCCACCGCCGCCGCCGCCTGCGCATCGGCGAGACTGCCGCGCCCGCCCTTGTCCAGCCCCAGCCGGGCCGCCCCCAGCGCAATCGCGCCGGATGAGACCACGATCACCTGCTGGCCGCGTCCGTGTGCAGCCGCAATCTCTGCCACCAAAGCCTCGACCCACTGCCGCCGCAGCCCCTGCTGGCCAACCAGCAGCGACGAGCCGACCTTGACCACCAGCCGGGGGCAAGTGGCCGCATCAGCCAGATCAGAGAGGCGAGCGATCATCATGCGCAGGCGCTTACCGCTTTGCGGCGGCGATGCAACCGGATCGGCTGGTTGACACAGAACGGGGGGTGAAAATGTGTGAACTTCCGGTGAGGATTTGTCTGTAACCTACTGTAAAACAGTTTGTTTTTCGGCAAATCGCCGCACAATCCGGTCAGCAATGTGTGACTTTCCATTTTCCTGGTCCAACCACCCTGGCCACGCTTGATTCGCTTGTGACAGGATCGGGCGATGTAGGAAAGTTTTGGGTTTGCCCGCCAGAGCTACGGCTTGGCCAGCCCCCTGAGTACCGCTTCCAGCGCGGTGAGGTATTCTTCGGCGGCCATGCTGAAATCATCACGCGCCGCGCAGTCGATTGCCGCCGATTGGATGGCCGCCAACATCAGGTGGGCAAGCGGTTCGAGCGGTTGCGCCGCAATCGCGCCCTGCTCCATCGCGGCGGCCAGTCCGGCCTTGACCATGCCCGCGAAATACTGGCCATCCAACTGCTTCCAGCGGTTGTATCCCAGCACGGTTGGCGCATCCTTCAGCACGATCTGCATCACCGCCGGATCGCCGCAGGCCATGAAGAAGGCGCGGGTAGAGGCCACCAGGGCATCAAGGATCGGGACCGAATGGTCGGCACCCTCGGCCAGAGAACGCGCCAGATCGGCAGCAGCGGTTTCAAACACCGCTTCGAACACTTCGCGCTTCCCGGCGAAGTGATGATAGACCGCCCCCTTGGCCACCCCGGCCGCTTGCGCGATCATGTCCACAGTGGTCGCGTCAAAGCCTTCGCGCCCGAACAGCAGCGCTGCTTCCTTCAGTATCGCGTCCCTTGTCCGCAGACGCCGCTCCTGCTGCCTGACCAAGCCCCGTCTCCGCATTGACAAACCGACCATCAGTCGGTTATTTCTGACCCTCAGTCGGTTTTATCGGCCGGCAGGATAGGAGGCAAGATGCTGGCCACCGCCATGGCACTCGGTAAAGCCGGGTTCGTTCTGTTCACCCTGGGCCTTGTACTGGGTGCGGCCATTCCGCGATTGCGCAACCCGCGCATGGGCCTGTCCGCGCATCTCACCGCCGTTCAGGGCGGTCTGGCGCTCATGGTGTTCGGCCTGTTCTGGGAAAGCTTCGGCATTGCGCCCTGGGCTTCATGGCCGCTTGCCGTGTCGCTGGCCGGGTCAACCTGTCTGCTGGTCGCAGGCCTGACGCTCGCCGCGATAACCGGGGCGAGCCGGGCCCTGCCCATCGCCGGCCAAGGCTTCACCGCCGCACCGCGCGCCGAACTGGCCGTCGCGATCCTGACGATCGGTTCTTCGCTCTGGATGCTGGGGGCCTGCGTGACGATTTGTGGGTTCTTTTTGGCGGCTTAGGGGCTGGTTTGTTTGGGCGATTAACGGATCCGATCCGGACGGCAATCACCCCCTTCCCCGTCGCCCCGGGCTTGACCCGGGTGTGGATTCACATCCGTGTCAAGCACGGGCCGACGATGGGTTTGTGGCGGCGTTGGAGAGGATTGGTTGGACGGCAGCACCGCACACAAAAAGCCCTCTCCCCTTTAGGGGAGAGGGCCCAGAGAGGGGGCGTTGCAAATCCCCCTCTCAACTCCGGCTAGTTCGCTGCGCTCTCAAGCCTGCGTATCTTTCCCTTAAAGGGGAGAGAGCTTGCGGCACCGCACCCGCCCTAAACCGGCGACCACGGCGTATCATCATCCTCTTCGCGCTCCCCGGCCGGGCGCTCTGTCACCGTGGCGGCGGGCAAGTATTCCAGCACGGCGTTGAGCAGCGCGGTGATGCCCTTGCCGGTCGCGCCAGAGATCGGGAAAACCTTGGCCACGCCCGCCGCGCGCAGTTCCTTGCTGAAGGCGCGGACCAGTTCGGTGTCGATCAGGTCGATCTTGTTGAGCACCACCAGCCGCGGCTTGTCATCCAGCCCGGCGCCGTATTGGGCCAATTCCTCCTCAACCACTTCCAGCGCTTCGACCGGGTCCACGCCGTTGGCGTCGATCAGGTGGATCAGCACGCGGCAGCGTTCGATGTGGCCCAGAAAGCGGTCACCCACCCCGGCCCCGTCGGCGGCCCCGGCGATCAGGCCGGGGATGTCAGCCAGCACGAATTCGCGGTGCTTGTGGCGCACCACCCCCAGCTGCGGGCGCAGCGTGGTGAAGGCATAGTCACCGACTTTGGCCTTGGTGTTGGTGATCTGGTTGATGAACGTGCTCTTGCCGGCATTGGGCAGGCCGACCAGCCCGACATCGGCCAGCAGTTTCAGCCGCAGCCAGACGTACATTTCCTCAAACGGCATGCCCGGCTGGTGCTGGCGCGGGGCGCGGTTGGTGCTGGTCTTGTAGCTGGCATTGCCGCGCCCGCCCAGCCCGCCTTCGAGCAGGACGACGCGCTGGCCCGCCTCGGTCAGATCGGCCAGCACGGTTTCGCGATCATCATCCAGCACCTGGGTGCCGACCGGAACCTTGATCACGATGTCGTTGCCGACTGCTCCGTTGCGGTTCCGGCCCATGCCCTGCACGCCGCGCTGGGCCTTGAAGTGCTGGGTATAGCGAAAGTCGATCAGGGTGTTGAGCCCGGCCACGGCCTCGAACACCACATCCCCGCCGCGCCCGCCGTTGCCGCCATCGGGCCCGCCATACTGCACGTACTTTTCCCGCCGGAACGACACCGCACCGGGGCCCCCGGCGCCCGAACGGATGTAGATTTTGGCCTGGTCGAGAAAATGCATGATAGGGTTCTAACGGATTATGCGACATCTGTCGCGCGTGGTGTCTCGACTGCGCTCGACACGAGCGGAGTTGGGGGAGAGCCAGTGTGCTGAGAATTGCCTCAGCTTGAGCCGAGAATGGCTGCTTTCGAGAACCGGCGCGCAGCGACCATTAAGGTCGTGAGCACCGGAAGCGCAGAAAGTGGCCGTTCGCAGGCCAAGATGTGGCAATTATCAGTACACTGGTGGAGCCGAGGGGGATCGAACCCCTGACCTCGTCATTGCGAACGACGCGCTCTCCCATCTGAGCTACGGCCCCGTTCCAGTGCATGCCCGCTTGGCCTGGGCCGCGCGGGGAGCGGACCCCTTAGCGAAAGGTCCGCACGAGTTAAAGTGCAAATTTGGCCGCGCGCCTATTGCGTGGTCTTGGTGCCATAACGCGCCATCCAGGCGTCATGGTCAGCCCGCCACTGGGCATAGCGGCGGAAGAAATCGTCATAGACGATCTCGATATTCGGCAGGCTGCGCGCGGCAAAAGCATCGAGTTCACCGACCTTGATCAGCTTTTCATCGCGGCTCATCGCCAGCGACGCCTTGCAGAAATCGTTGACCGTCGGCGGCAGGGCGAAGTGGTTGTAGACGTTGGTCATGTACTTTTCGCGCTGCGCCACCGCGCCTGCGGCATAGCGGGCCTTCCATTCGGCATCGACCTTGCGGTTGGCGGCGGTCAGCGCCTTGGCGTGGCGTTTCAGGAACAGCTTGTAGTTGGCCGTGATCTCATCCCGCGCGGGGTTGGGACAGCTGAGCGCGGCGACGTTGTAGGCCGAACGCAGGTTCCAGGTGGTCTGCGCCGGGCTGATCCCGCGGTTGACGCTTTGATACAGGCCATCGGCGGCGAGCGGCGGGACCGGCAGATCGCGCGAGGCGTTGTTGGGCGGGAAAGGCTTGGGCGGGATCACCACCACCGGCTTGGGCGGCGGCGGAGGCGGCGGCGGCGGCGGCGTGCTCTTTGGCCCGCAGGCGGCAACCAGCCCCAGGCCCAGCACCACGCTGGCCCCCATCACGATCCGGCGAATATCGGCGACCATTTTCTGACCCATCCCTCTTGAACTGACGCGCGCTGCGCGGCCCTGACGGGGCCACGGCCCCTAACCAGCGGCTTTCCTAACCATCTTTGCCGGATAAGCAAATGCCCGGCGCGCTGCAAAGCGCACCGGGCACGATCTGTTGTGGCCTGCTTGGGATCAGCGGCGATCGCCCATGAACTGCAGCAGGAACTGGAACATGTTGATGAAGTCGAGGTACAGCGACAGCGCACCCATGATCACGACCTTGCCGACCATGTCGGTTCCGGCAACGTGATAGTAGGTTTCGCGCAGGCGCTGCGTATCCCAGGCGGTCAGGCCCGCGAAGATCACCACGCCCAGGATCGAGATCGCCAGGGCCAGCCCGCTCGACTGCAGCCACATGTTGAGCAGCATCGCGATCAGGATGCCGATCACGCCCATCGCCATGAAGCTGCCCATGCCCGAAAGGTTGCGCTTGGTGGTGTAGCCATAGAGGCTGAGCCCCGCAAACGCGCCCGAAGTGGCGAAGAAGGTCAGCGCGATCGACGGACCGGTGTAGACGAAGAAGATCGACGCCAGCGACAGGCCCATGGCCACGCTGAAGGCCCAGAACATCAGTTGCAGGGTGGAGGTCTTCATCCGGTTGAGGCCAAAGCTCATCGCCATGACGAAGCCCAGCGGGGCCAGCGCCACCAGCCAGCGCAGCGGCGTGCCGAACACGGCCTCTGCCATGCCCGACCGCGCGAACAGCAGGGCAACAACGCCCGACAGCAGCACGCCCGAGGCCATGTAGTTATAGATCGACAGCATGTAGCGCCGCAGCCCCTGATCGGTGCTGGCCTGGCCCATCACTTCGCCGTTGATCCGGGCCGCACCCCAACCGGTGCGGGTTGACTGCGGATCGTTCCATTCAGCCATTGGTCTAACTCCTTTTTCGCCCGAACCGGGCGATGCAGGCAATATCGGGCCGATCCGGTCCACTTTCAAGCGAAACCGGACATGGCGGCTTGTAACAGATTGTAACAGCTAGGGTCAGGACCTATTAACCGCGCCTTCGAGGCGGCAGAATGGCAAACATATCGGACGTAAATTCCCGCCGGGAAGGCTGGTTACTTTTCAAGGGGATTTGTGCCCGAGATGGAAGCCATTCTGCCGTCCCGCAGGGATTTGGCCAGAATGGCCCAGCGCTTCGTCAGGAAGTCTTGAAATATCGACATATTCCTGCGCCTTCCTTCCTAGCCCTGAGCCATTCTGACTCAAACCTCGAAGGCGCGGTTAATAGGTCCTGACCCTAACCCCGCGCGGCTGCCGCCATTTCGGCATTGCGGTCGCGCGATGCGCGCAAGGTGGCCTCGATCAGGCGCTGCAGGGCCTGGCCTTCGTCGAGCACGTCAAGGCCCTTTTGCGTCGATCCGCCCGGGCTGGCGACGCGGCGGGCCAGCTCTGCGGGGGAATGCTCCGAAGCGGCGGCCAGCTGCGCCGCGCCTTCAACCGTCGCTACGGCCAGCCGCTGCGCCTGCGCCGGATCAAGCCCCAGCGCCGCCGCCCCGCTCGCCAGGGCATCGATGAAGCGATAGACGAAGCCGGGGCCGCATCCGGCCAGCGCGGTGACCAGATCGAATTCGCTTTCCGCCGCCAGCCATTCGGGCGTGCCCAGCGGCTGCAGCAGCGCGGTGATCCGATCGCGTCCTGCCTGATCCAGCCCCTGCCCGAACAACGCCATCGGCGACTTGCCGATCGCCGCCGCCAGGTTCGGCATCACCCGCACCAGCGCGCCCGCCTGCGGGAACCGCGCGGCCAGGCTGGCCAGTTCTACCCCCGCCAGGATCGACAGCATGACCGTGCCCTGCCCCAGCGCCGGAGCCAGCGCCGCAGCCACATCGTCCAGCATCTGCGGCTTGACCCCCAGCAGCACGACATCGAACGACTGCTGCGGCACTTCGCGCAGCAGGGTGACGCCGCTTGGTGCCTGGGCCAGATAAGGATCGACCACGGTCACCCGCGCCGGATCGAACCCGCCCGCCAGCCACCCGGCCAGCATCGCCCCGCCCATATTGCCGCAACCGAAGATCAGAAGGTCCACGCAAGTCTCCAGTCTCCCCGTCCCGTGGCGGGAGGGGGGATCAATCGAAAGGTCGTCCGGTATAATCGTATTCGATGCTGGCGAACCGGTCACGCGCGAAGCCGTAGAGCAGTTTCATCCCTTCGGGCCCGGCCACGATTCCATGCTCGGCCCCGCCCGGGATATAGGCGGCGACATCGGGGCGCAGTTCCAGCACCTGATCGTCAACCTGGACCACCGCCGATCCGGCCAGGCAGAAATAGAATTCGGCCGGTTCGTGGCGGTGGAATTTCAGGTGCCCGCCGGGCGGGAATTCCGCCACCCCCACCACCAGCGATGCACTGGGGGTGCGGTCGGCACAGATCAGGGTCTGCCAGGTCAGCTCGCCATCGCGTTCCTCGCCCTCCAGCGGAAGGCCCCCGTAAGCGACTGTGAAAGGTTTCAGCGTCATTTGCGCCCCCTCAGGCTGCGGCGCATCAAGCCTCGCCGGCGGCGTCAACCATCGCGCTGGCGAGGGCTTCCTCGGGGCTCTTGTCGCCCCACAGCACGAACTGGAAGGCCGGGTAGAACCGGTCGCACTCCTCGACCGCCGCTTCCACCGCGACTTGCGCCTGGGCGAGGCTCAGCAGGCCCTCGTCCCCCAGCAACAGGCCGTGGCGATAGAGCAGCACCGAACCGTTCGACCACATGTCGAAATGGCCGACCCACAGCTGTTCGTTGACCAGGGCCAGCAGCTCATGGATCAGCGCGCGCTTGTCATCCGGCACGCGGATGTCGGGCAGGCACAGCAATTGCAGCACGTGATCCTCACGCCGCCAGATCCCGCGAATGGTATAGCTGGCCCAGCTGCCCTTGATCTCGCCGCTGATCTCATCCTCGGCCACGAATTCGCACGGCCAGCCGCGCGCCTCGAACAATGAGGCGAGCATGTCGACCGGGGCCGCATCCTCTTCCCGTCCGTATTCGCGATTACCGTGCATCATGGCAGGGTGGATGCGTCGGCAGCGCCGATCCGGCAATGATCGGTTAACGCTGCGTTGCGCATAACCGGACAAGGCTGTTTACAAGGTGTGGAAAAGGCGGGGACAGCCCCTACTTGCCGCCCCCCAGCGGATCGACCACCTGCCCGGCCGGGCTGGTCCAGACAAAGGCCCCGCCGATCCCGGCCTTCTTCAGCCGTGCAACCACGGCACTGGCCGCGCTTTCGCTGGCAAAGGGGCCGGCGAGCAGGCGGTTGCTGGCACCCCAGGCACTGGTCGCAGCCTTGTATTTGCCAAGAATATCAGGTTCTTCCTTGACCATCCGGCGCCAGTCAAAGCCCAGCGCGGATTTGTCGCGCCCGGTCGCCAGCTGGATCCAGATCCGGCTCGGCTGGCTCGCTGCGGGGCTCTTGCCCTTGGCGTCCTTGCCATCGACCGGACAGGCCTTGGCCGCAGCAGCGCCCTTTGCGGTGCGACTGGCAGGGGCGGCCTTGGCGCCCTTCACGGGTTTCGCTCCCTTCGCAGCAGGCGCGCAATCATCGGCCAGGGCCAGCTTGGCGTCCTTGGCGGGCTTTTCCGCAGCGGGACGCACCGGGCCAATCCTGCGAATGTCGACCGCCCCGGCCTTGGGCTCGGCCTCGCGGCTCGGCGGGGAGAGATCGGCGAACAGATCGGCCAGATTGCGCGGTTTCGCCTGGGCAGGCGGGGGCGGCGGCGGTGGTGGTGGTGGCGGTGCGGGCGGCGGGCTGGACGGCTTGAGATCAAACCCCGGCGCGACTTGCGCCGCATCGCCGTTGAGCGTCGTAAAGCCCGGCGCCGACGGGACCGGAGCCGATTGAGCGGGAGCCGGAACGGATACCGCAGGCGGCGGCGCGGCTTCGGCCAGCACGCGCGGGGCGGCGGCGGGCGGTGGGGTCACCACCGGCGGCGTGCTCTGCACAGCTGGTGCCAGGGCGGGTGCGGGCGGAGGCGTATTGATCGCCAGCTTCACCGGCGCTTTGGCCACTTCGCGCGAGACCGGCGGCGGCGAGGGCGCGGCGCTGGCCAGCACGGGCGGCTTGATGACCGGCGCTGGCTCGGTCCGGACCGGCTTGTCCCGGCCGCCCTTGCCCTTGCGGGTGGTAGTGGCAGCAGGGGTCGCAGGCACGCTGGCGGCGGCCAGGACCGGCGGCTTGGGCCGGAACACCGCAACGCGCGGATCATCGATCCCGATCTGCGACGCGCGCGGGAAATGGCCCAGATTGGCCGCTGCCGCCTTCTGCGCCGCGGTCAGCCGGGGCATATAGGCGAGGTAGTTGCTGATCGAATCCGCCATCGTCACTGGCAGGTTGGCCCGCGCGATCGATTCCGCTTCGTCCTTTTGCCCCAGGATTGCCAGGCCAAAGGCCCGGGTCCGCCAGGCGGCCTTGTCCTGGCGCTGCAGCAGCGGCGAAAGCGTGACTTCCATGCCCCGGCGGTCGCCGGCAATCGCCTGGCTCAGCGCCAGACGGCGCAGCGTCTCGTCGCTGGGGGCTGCCGCCAATGAGGTGCGGTAGTATTTCTGCGCGGTCGCATTGTCCCCGACCAGATCATAGGCCAGCCCGCGATCGGCCTGCAGCGCGGGATCGACCGAGCCCGCCTTTTCCGCTTCGGCGAACAGCGGGATCGCGGTGAAGGGATCCTCGCTCAGCGCAAAGGCCCCGGCCAGCCCGGCCTTGACCCGCGCATTGCCCGGAGCAAGCCGGTCTGCACGCTGGAAGAAACCCACCGCTGCATCTAGATCGCCGATTTCCAATGAAGCCCGGCCCGCACCGATCAGCGCTTCAACATCCTGCGGGTTGCGCGCCAGCCGCCCCAGCGCGTCGTTCAGCTGCATCCCCTTGCCGCCGGGGATCGCCTGAACCACCGGCTGGCTGACTTCTTCCACATCGTCCTCTTGCGCCAGCGCGCCTTGCCCGGCCACGGCGGCACAGGCAATCGCCCCCAGCCCGATCAGACGGGTCAGGCGCAGGGCAGCTTGGCGACTAAGGTTCATCCGGAAAGCCCGTTGCAACAGGAACTGGACGCCCGGTTGGACGCCCACTCCTGAACCGATGCCGAACGCGGTGCGGCCTGTCCAGGCGCGCCGCCTTGCGGCTTACTGGTTGTTCTGTCGACCGAGGAAGCGCGGAATGCTGATCGAGGGGCCATCGCCGCCGTCTTCATCCTCGTCCTCGTCGTCATCGCTGCGAGCCCCGCGTGACAGGCTGGCCATGCGTTCGAACAGCGTCGCGCCGGACAGCCGCGGTGCTGCACCGCCGCCGGTGGCCGTGCCCTTTGCCGCAACGGTGCCGCCAGCCGGAGCTTCCGCCCCGTCGTCAGCTGCGCCGCCAAGCGAACCGCCCGGGCTTTCGCCAGTCGATGAAGACACCAGGCCGCGCCGCCGTCCGGGCATTGCCCCCGGATTGACCGGCTCATCCTGTTCCGCCAGCCGCGAGGCATCGAGCAGCAATTCATCGCCGCCGTCCTGATCGCCGCCTTCGTCCCCGGCCTCTTCAGCCAGTTCCAGCGGTTCATCGGCCTGGGCGGAGCTGACGTCCCAATCATCATCCGCCGGTGCGGCGGCGACGGGTTCGGGCTCCGGTTCCGGCGCAGTCACAGCGACTGGCTCGGGCTCAGGCTCGGGTTCCGGCGCGGGTGCGGCAGCGGGCTGGACCCGCTCAAACAGCGGTTCGGCCGCAGGCGCGCTCATCGCCGGGCGAGCGGGCCCGCGCGACGTGCTCATGTTGAACGGGCGCGATGCGTCTTCGGCCTGCTGGGCGGTCTGTTCGATCCCGGTGGCGACCACCGAAACGCGGATCTTGCCCTGCAGATCGGGATTGAAGGCGCTGCCCCAGATGATGTTGGCATTGGGATCGACCAGTTCGCGGATGTGGTTCGCGGCCTCGTCCACTTCGAGCAGCTTCATGTCGTCGCCGCCGATAATCGAGATGATCACGCCCTTCGCGCCCTGCATCGACACGCCGTCGAGCAGCGGGTTGGCAATCGCCTTTTCCGCAGCTTCCAGCGCGCGGTTTTCGCCCTGACCTTCGCCCGTGCCCATCATCGCCTTGCCCATTTCGGCCATGACCGAACGGACGTCGGCGAAGTCCAGGTTGATCAGGCCCGGCATGACCATCAGGTCGGTGATTGAACGAACGCCCTGCTGCAGCACTTCATCGGCCAGCTGGAACGCTTCCTTGAAAGTCGTTTCGGCCTTGGCCACCAGGAACAGATTCTGGTTGGGAATGACGATCAGCGTATCGACGTGCTTTTGCAGTTCCTCGATGCCCGCTTCGGCGGAGCGCATCCGGCGGGTGCCTTCGAACAGGAACGGCTTGGTCACCACGCCCACGGTCAACACGCCCTTTTCGCGCGCGGCTTTGGCGATCACCGGCGCAGCGCCGGTGCCGGTGCCCCCGCCCATGCCTGCGGCGATGAAGCACATGTGCACGCCTTCGAGCGCGCGGTCGATCTCGGCCAGCGTCTCTTCCGCCGCAGCCCGGCCCACTTCAGGCCGCGAACCCGCGCCCAGGCCCTGGGTAATATCAGGCCCCAGCTGGATCCGGTGTTCGGCCACCGAATTGTTCAGCGCCTGCGCATCGGTGTTGGAGACGACGAAATCGACCCCTTCGATCCCGGCCGCAATCATGTTGGCAATGGCATTGCCGCCGGCGCCGCCCACCCCGATCACGGTGATCCGGGGACGCAGCTCTTCAACGGCTGGCGGTCCGATATTGATGCTCATGGCGCTCTCCTATCCGTCGCGCGGATGCAATAATCCCAGTAATTAACTGTCTTGCACTGCAAGATTCGTTGAAGCCAAGCCGCTGGCGCGTGTTGTCCACAGCCGGACCATATCAGAAATACTCTTTCAGCGCCCGGTAAACGCGGTTGACCAGGCCCATTCCGGCATAGCGGATGGTCGGTTGATAGCGCGTTCCGATCGAGCGGATGTCCACCGGATCGGCTGCGGCATAGAGCACCAGCCCGGCCAGCGTTGAAAAACCGGGGGTGGCGTGGGCTTCGGGCAGGCCGCGGATATGCGCGGGTTTGCCGATCCGCACCGGCTTGCCCAGCGCCGCCTGGGCATAATCTGCCAGCCCCGCCAGCTCTGCGCCGCCGCCAGTAATCACCACCAGCTGCCCGCGCTGGCCGGTAAAGCCCAACGCCTTGAGCGCCTTGTTCACTTCTTCCATCAGCCGCCCCAACTGGCCGGTGATTACCGTGACCAGTTCGGCGCGCGGGATGCGGTTCTTGTCATCGGCGTGGCGCGCGGCGGGGCCGGTGGTTTCATCGCCGGGCGCGTTGACCGGGACCATCTCGCGGTGATCGGCCGGGCTGGCGATGGCCGAACCGTGGACGCATTTCAGCCGCTCGGCCTGGAACCGGCGGATGCCAAATGCGCTGGCGACGGCATCGGTGATATCCGCCGAACCCATCGGGATCGTCACCAGCCCCAGCAGCATGCCCGCCGCATAGACCGAGACATTGGTCACTTCCGCGCCAAATTCGACCAGAGCAACGCCCAGCTCGCGCTCTTCGGCCGAAAGGCACGAATGCCCCGCCGCGATCGGCGAGGCGACCACGGCTTCGACATCGAGGTGCGCGTTCTGGACCGCTTCGGTGATGTTGCGGATCGGCGCGCCATCGGCCAGCATCACGTGGATATCGACACCCAGCTGTTCGGCATGGAGCCCCTTGGGATCGGACACCCCGTCTGCCCCGTCCAGCGTATAATGCGCGGGCTGCGCGTGCAGCACCATCCGTCCGTCGGGCTGGATCACATCGCGCGCGGAAACCAGCAGGTGATCGATATCGTCCTGTTCGATCCGGCGGCCACCAATATCCACCTCGACCTGCGCGACCTGGCTGGCCAGCCCTGCCCCCGTCGCCCCGATCCAGACCTTGCTGACCGCGACATTGGCGATCCGCTCGGCCCGCTCCACCGCATCGCGCACGGCATAGGTCGCGGCCTGCATATCGGTGACATAGCCGCGCTTGATCCCCTGGGCGGCGCGGTGGAACGATCCCAGCACCACCAACTCGCCGGTTTCAGACAGCCCGCCGATCATCGCGGAAACGCGGAACGAACCGATGTTCACCGCGGCAAAGGTCTTGGCGATGCGGGGTTGGGCCATCAGTTCTTGTCCTTCTTGGCGGCGGGCTTTTCGCTGGTCTTCTCAGCGGCCTTGGGCGCTTCGGCCTTGGCTTCTTCAGCCACCTTGGGCTTGCTTTGCGTGGCGGCGACGGCCTGCTGTTCGACCAGATCGGCGCGGCCCGGCACCCGCAGGTAGATCCGGTCGGGCGAGCGCATGTCAAACGCGGCAACCTTGCCGCCGAGCAGACGGTTGACCCCGTCAAGCCGCGCGAAAGTCATCAGCGCGGCGGCGGCCTGTCGCCCGCCTTCGGGCAGCGCGAGCACTTGTCCGGTCTTGAACGACAGGTTCCAGCGCCGGTTGCCGACCCATTCCGCTTCGGCCACTTGCGGCTTGAGCGCAGGCGCGGCGGCGAGCAGCGCATTGAGCGCCTCGACCTGACGGCCCGCGGCGGGCCCCGAAACCACCAGCTTGCCGCGCGTGCGCGCTTCGCTGACCGGTTCCAGTTCGTGCCCGGTGGCATCGATCAGCACCAGCCGGTCGGCCTTGCGCAGCACGGCCACGGCCTTGCGCTCGACAATGTCGATCACCAGCGTATCGGGCAACTGGCGCGAAACGCGGGCGTCCTGAACCCACGACAGCTGCATCAGCTGATCACGCAGGCCATCGACATCGACCATCGGCATCGCCTGGTTGCGCTGCGCCAGTGCGCGCTCATAGACCTTGAGTTCGTTGAGATGCTTGACCCCGCGCACTTCGACGCGGTGCACTTCGAACCCGGCATCGGCGGCAATCGCGGCCAGTTGCTGCTGGGCCATCGCCGGCACTCCGGCAAAGCTCGCCGCGATCCAGGCCAGCACCACGGCCCCGCCCAGGATCATCGCCAGAAACATGCGGTGCAGCACCTCCTCGCTGAACGGCAGCCAGCCCATCAGCGTGTCAAAGGCCGAGCCAGTGCGCGCCCGCGCCGCGCGGACCTGCCGCGCCTTGCCCTGCGCCGCCGCGGCCTTGCGGATCGACTTGCCCCCGCGCCGGATCGTCTGGCCGCTCATTTCGCCTCCTTTTCACTCAGCGCGTCGGCAATGATCATCTCGACCAGATCGCCGAACGAAATGCCCAGATGCTTGGCCTGTTCGGGCACCAGGCTGAGCGGGGTCATCCCCGGCTGGGTGTTGGTTTCCAGCACGAACAGCCCGTCCAGCCCGCGCTCATCGTCCCAGCGGAAATCGGTGCGGCTGCAGCCCTTGCAGCCCAAGAGCTGGTGGCAGCGCAGCGCGATGTCGAGGCAGGCCTGGGTGATCTCGTCAGGGATTTCGGCGGGGCAGACGTGCTCGGTCATGCCTTCGGTGTATTTCGCGTCGAAATCGTAGAAGCCCGACTTGGGCCGCAGTTCGGTGACCATCAGCGCGCGGTTCCCCAGCACAGCCGTGGTCAGTTCACGCCCGCGGATATAGGGTTCGGCCAGCAGTTCCTTGAATTCCTGCCACGGCCCCTTGGCCTGCGGGCTGATCGGATTGCCGTAATTGCCTTCCTTGGTGACAATCGCCACCCCGACAGAGGAGCCTTCGTTGACGGGTTTCAGCACATAGGGCCGCTCTAACGGATCGCGCTCGAAAATCTCCGCCACCGGCACGATCCGGCCGCCGGGCATGGGTATGCCATGCGGAACCAGCGCCTGCTTGGTCAGCTCCTTGTCGATCGCGATCACCGAAGTGACCATGCCCGAATGGGTATAGGTCAGCCCCATCAGGTCCATCATGCCCTGGATCGAGCCATCTTCCCCAGGCGATCCGTGCAGCGCGTTGAACACCACGTCGGGTGCCACTTCGGCCAGCCGCTGGGCAACCTGCCGGTCCATGTCGATCCGGGTAACCTTGTGCCCGCGCTCTTCCAGCGCCTTGGCGATTTCCCCCCCGCTCATCAGCGAGACCGGCCGTTCGTTCGACCAACCGCCCATCAGGACTGCGATGTGGAGTTTGGGCAGAGACACTTCAAAAACCTCCGTTCGTGTCGAGCCCTTCGGCAGGCTCAGGATGAACTGCCGCCCCTTGGGCGTCAGTCGAGACACGGTTGCGCTGGTGTGTCTCGACTTCGCTCGACACGAACGGGGTGGGGGCATTGTGGTTCATGGCCGCCCTACCCTCTGAATTTCCCATTCGAGCGTCACGCCCGACTTGTCCCTGACCCGCCGCCGTACTTCCTCGCCCAGCGCTTCGATCTCGGCGCTGGTGGCACTGCCGGTGTTGAGCAGGAAATTGGTGTGCTTTTCGCTGACCTGTGCCCCGCCCAGGGTCAGCCCGCGGCACCCGGCTTCATCAACCAGCTGCCAGGCCTTATGGCCGTCAGGGTTCTTGAAAGTGCTGCCGCCGGTCTTGCTGCGCAGCGGCTGACTGGCTTCGCGGCTGGCGGAAATGCGGTCCATTTCGGCCTGGATCGCCTCGGGCTCTCCGGCGCGGCCCTTGAACCGGGCGGCGACGACGATTGCGCCTTCGGGCAATTCGCTGTGGCGATAGGTGTAGTGCAGATCCGCCACCGCTAGAGTGCGCAGCGATCCGTCGCGCAACACCACGTCGCAATCGACCAGAATGTCCTTGACCTCACCGCCATAGGCCCCGCCGTTCATCCGCACGAAGCCGCCGACCGTGCCGGGGATCG
>CAZKAX010000052.1:0-23545 GCA_964550775.1 uncultured Novosphingobium sp.
TGATGATCATGTCCTTGGCGCGGTCGACCAGGAACAGATAGCCGTCTTCCAGCCGCGCGAGATCGCCGGTCCTCAGCCAGCCGTCCTGCAGCGCTTCCTGGGTCGCGACCGGATCGCGGAAGTATTCGGTGAGCAGGTAAGGCGAGCGGACTTCCACTTCACCGGCGCCGGACTCGTCCGGTCGCAGCCGCAGTTCGACCAGCGGCACCGCACGCCCGCACGATGCCAGCAGATTGGGGTTCGTGTGATCGTCTTTGCTGAGCGTGGTGATCAGGTTGGGACACTCGGTCTGGCCGTAGATCTGCAGGAAGACCTTGCCGAATTTGCGCAGGCCCTCTTCAAGCCGCTCGCGATTGATCGGGGCGGCACCATAGACGATTGTGCTGAGTGAGCGATGATCGGCGCTGCCCGCGGCGGAATGATCGAGCAGGCGGTAGAGCATGGTGGGAACCATCATGGTCCAGGTGACGCCCACGTCGCGGCATAATTCGAAGAACCGTTGCGGATCGAAGCGACCCTCGATGACGACATGAGCCCCTTGCAGGAAGGCGGCGACCATGTGGTAGCCGGAGGAATGCGGTAGCGGGGTAGTGAGCAGCATCACCTCTTCGGCGCGAATATCGAGGCAGTTGATGTGCGAGAACAGGTTCCAGGCCATCCGGCCATAGTTGTGGCGGACACCCTTGGGGCGCCCGGTGGTGCCTCCTGTGTAGGCGATGATCGCAGTGTCGTCGGCGTCTGCGGTTCGCGGTTCAAAGGCAGTCTGCTCGGCCATTGCGTCGGACCAGTGAACCTGATTTTTGGCTAGTGGCTTGCCAGGTTCGGCGTCGACCAAGATCGTGAAGGGCTCGTCTTGAAGTCCAATTGCCTTTGGCAGATCGGCATGGGTGATCAGGACCTTGGCGCCGCTGTGTTCAAGGCAATGGCCGAGTTCGGGAACGCCCATCAGTTCATTGAGTGGCACCCGGATCGCGGCGAGTTTGAGGATCGCGAATTCGGTGACGACATATTCGCAGCTGTTGCGCAAATGCACGGCCACTGCGAGGCCTGGACCGACCCCGAGTCCAGCAAGGTAACCAGCAAGGCGATCGGAAAGAGTGTCGATCTGAGCATAGGTCCAGCTTTGCCCAGCCACCGTGATAGCGGGTCTGCCGGCGTGGCGCTGCAGCGATGCCAGCAGCAATTGCGCGGATGTCGGTGCCTGCAAGATGTCGCTCATCGATTTCCTCACCGATTTCAAAAAACGGTACTATACGCGGTACCGCAGTACCTGTAAAGTTTGAAGGCTGTGGTTGGCAGAAGACTCGCGAGCGGTTATCCCTTGCCGGACAATCCTCTGGCGGCGAATTCCTCGATGGCTCCAAGACACACCCGGCATCTTACTTCAGGCTCTGACCGGCAGAAGAAACTGCTTGCCGAGCTGCAGGCGCTGTTCTTCGCAAGCGGATTTCGGACGATCACAGTCGATGAAATCGCCGCGCGTCTGAAGTGTTCAAAGCGCACCCTCTACGAGCTTGCGCCGAGCAAGCAGGAACTGTTCATCCTGGTGATCGAATCCTGGCTCGATCGCGTCCGCCATCTCGGTTGGCAGGGCGCGCTCCAGCACGATGACCCGGAACAGCGCTTGATGGCCTATCTTGAACCGGGTGTGGTTGAGTCCCGCCTGGCCAGCAGGCAGTTTCTGGCTGATTTGCAGAGCTATCGTCCGGCGCTGGCGCTGCTTGAGGCACATCAGGCCCAGCGGACGACTGTGCTGATGGAGATCGTCGAAGACGGCATCCGCCGCGGACGCTTCAAGCCGTTCCATTCCGCGCTGGTCGCGGAAATCTTCCTGGCTGCGGTCAACCGGATCAACGAACCGTCGATGCTCGAGCGCGCCGGAGTCGAATTCAGCCAGGCGTTTGAGGAACTGTTCCGGATTCTGGCCACTGGCCTGTTCCGCGGAGCGGGCGAATAGCTTGCCTCAATCGGTTCGCAGAAAGGCGGATATCTCGTCCACCGCCTGATCTGCTTCGGGGATACCCTCCAGCAGCGCATGCACGTGCGGTGCGTCTTCATAGACAGACACCTTCGTCTTGGTTCCCGCCCGCTCCGCCTTCTCGGCATAGCGGAGCGTGTCATCGCGCATGACTTCGCTGCTGCCGACAATGAACAGGGTCTCGGGCAGCTTGATCGCATCATCCCAGAATGGTGACACGGCAGCCTGGGCGGGATTGGCACCCTGCAGATAGTGGAACACCTTGTGCATCACTGCCTGCGGCCCGAACATCGGATCGGCTTCGGCATTGCTGATGTTGGAACGTCCGGTCATTGCCAGGTCGGTCAGCACGGACAGGCAGACCAGCTTGTCGGGCAGGCGCTGCCGCTCGCGGCTGAGCTGCGCGCAGGCACACAGCACCAGGGCGCCTGCCGCTGAATCGCACATCACAATGACCGGTCCGGCTTCCTCGGTGAGCAGGACACGGAGCGCGTGGAGGACATCGCTGTGTGCGGCCGGGTAAGGATGCTCCGGTGCAAGACGATATTGCAGCAGGGCCCCGCGCGAGTCCGTGGCTTCGCAGATCCGGTCGAGCAGGACGCGATGGGAATCTCCGCCAGGAAGGCAGAAGCCGCCGCCGGGCACATAGACCAGCAGCGCCTTGCCGCTTGAACGCCTCAGTTCAAGCCTGGCCTGACCCAATTCACGCAGGTCGGGGCCTGGCCCAACTGTATCAAGCGTGGCGAGCATTTCGCGAAGCTGGACCGGATCGAAGTCGCTGTTGAACAAGGCACGACGGGTTCGACGCATCTCATCATTGAAGGCGGACATGGCTTCACTCGGCATCGCTTGACCTCCATACGGTACTAATGTACCTAGTTACGTACCGCATCTGAATGAGTCGTTCAAGGCGCGGGATAATAGGGAGGATAGGATGCTGAGGTCTGACTTCGCAAATTCGTGCCGTTCGACGGCTTGGCTGACGTCATGCGCCTTTGCGGCGTTGTTCGCCGCGCAGCCGGCCTGGGCGCAGGCAAAGGCCGAGGCACCTGCCGCCGATCAGTCCGGTGTTACCGACATCGTCGTTACGGCCCGCAAGCAGTCGGAATCGCTGCAGGATGTGCCGATGTCGATCTCAGCTGTTGCGGGCAAGGATCTGGAAAACGCCGGCTACACCGAACTCAACGATGTGGCCCGGCTTAGCGGAAACGTGTTTTTCGAGGCTGCCGACCGCTCAAAACCGCAGATTTACATCCGGGGCGTTGGCACGCGCTCGTACGACGCCGGGAGCGACTCGTCCGTCGGCATCTTCGTTGATGGTGTCTACCTCGGACGTTTCGGCGCGATGGACATGGACCTGATGGAAGTCGAGCGGGTCGAGCTGCTGCGCGGGCCGCAGGGCTCGCTCTATGGCCGCAACACCATCGGCGGGGCGATTTCGGTCGTCACCCGCGATCCTTCCTCGACGTTCAAAGGTCGCCTTTCGGGAGAACTGGGCGCAAGTGATATTGGTGGTGACTGGCTCTATTCGCTGAACGCTTCAGTCAGCGGCCCGATCGTCGGTGACGATGTCCGCGGCGCGCTCTCGGTGGCGCGGCGCTACCGCGCTGGTTATCAGCCGGTCAGCATTGCCAACATCCGCGGCGGCAGCGAAGACGCATGGTCGGGCCGGGGCAAGCTGATGTTCAACCTGGGTGAGGCCACGCTGCGCCTCGCGGCTGATTACTCGCACCTCGACGGGCCGCCGCTTGTGCTTGTTCCCAACCAGTTGGGCGGCGCGGCCAACAATCCCGGCCCCGTCACGCCAGGCTTTGTCACCCCAGCCGAACCTGCGGACCCCTATCATTTCTCGATGGACACGCAGGGTCAGGGCATCGTCAAGGAAACCTATGGGGGTTCGGCTCAACTTAACGTCCCGTTCGGATCGTTCGAGCTGACTTCGATCACCGCGCTGCGCAAACTCAAACTCAATGAGCGCGACGACCTCGATGGAACAACGCTGCCCTTCCAGGTCTACCTGGCTGACGAGGATGGCAAACAGTTCTCGCAGGAACTGCGGCTCAATTACAAGTCAGACACGTTGTCCGTCCTGCTCGGTGCCTATTATTCCAAGGAAGATGTCACCCGGACCGAGACCATCAATTTTGGCCCGGCCTCGCTCCTCTCGGCCCTGGTCAGTCCAGCACCGTTGCGGTGGGATTTCGGGCTCGATCTCGCGTCGAAATCGAGCGCCCTGTTTGGTCAGATCCAGTGGGAACCCGTTGAAAAGTTGTCGCTCACTGTGGGTGGGCGCTACAGCTGGGACGAAAAGAATGTTGTCTTTGATACCAAGTCGACTGTTCCCGGTTTCATCATCTCGAACTTCACCACGCCGATCGCGCGCAAGTGGCATTCCTTCGACCCATCCGTGTCGCTGAGCTACAAGTTCACCGACGACGTGATGGGTTATGCTTCCTATACCTCGGGCTTCAAGTCGGGTGCGTTCCAGTTCATCGCTGTTTCGCCTGTTATTGCCCAGCAAGTCGCCAATCCGGAATCGGTCGATTCCTATGAAGCAGGTCTGCGCACGACCCTGCTGGACCGGCATTTGCGCCTGAATGCGGCCGTCTTCAGCATGAACTATCACAATCTGCAGCAGCTGCGGCTGGTGCAGTTCGCTCCGGGCGTCTCTTCGGTCCTGACGACGAATGCCGCCAACAGCCGGATCAAAGGCTTCGAGCTCGAAGGGCGCGCAGTGTTCAACAGCAACTGGTCGCTCGATTTCAGCTATGGCTACCTCGATGCCAGGTTCAGAACCTATGTGTTCAGCCCGACGCTCGATTTCAGCGGCAACCGCATGCAACGCGCTCCCAAGAGCACGTTGTCGCTGGGGCTGAACTTCGAGGCCAAGACGGGCCTGGGCGATCTTACCACGCGGATCGGTTATGCCTATCGCAGCAGTATCTTCTTCGAGGCCGACAACAATGTGGTCGATCCGCAGTCAAGCGAGGGCGCGCTAGGGCTGTGGGATGCCTCGCTCAACCTGAAGAACGGGAACTGGACGATCGGGATCTGGGGGCGCAATCTCACAGATGAACGCTATCGTCGCCAGGTCCTGAACAGCACCGGCAACGCCCAGCGCGGCATCTGGGCCGAGCCGCGTACCTTTGGGGCCCGTATTTCCTACGACTTCTGAGGTACCGCAGATGAAACTGGCAACTTTCACCACCCGGCAGGATCCCACTCCCCGCGTTGGCGTGGTGACGGGCCAGGACAGCGCCATTGTCGATCTGGCAATGGCGCTGTCCCAGGCCGGTTTCGACCCGCGTGTGGCCGGATCAATGCAGGATGTGATCGAAGGCGGCGCGGATTGTCTGGCGATGATCCGGACCGCTATCGACAAATTCGCGGGGGAACTGTTGCCGATCGGCGAGGTAAAGCTGCTCGCGCCGCTGCCCCGGCCGGTCCAGATCCGGGACTGCATGTGTTTTGAAGAGCATCTGGTCGGCTCATCACAGGCAGCGATGCGGCTGACCGGCCAGACCCAGCCGTCCGAGCGCTCGCGCAAGATGCACGAGATATTCAAGGCCCGGCCAATCTACTACAAGGCCAACCGCATGGCCGTGGTCGGACCCGACACCGATGTGCATTGGCCGGCCTACTCGAAGGTCATGGATTACGAGCTCGAAATGGGCTGCGTCATCGGCAAGACCGGGCGCGACATTTCGCGCGAAAACGCGCGCGCACACATTTTCGGTTTCATGATCTTCAACGACTTCAGCGCCCGCGACACGCAAGGCATGGAAATGGAAAGCGGGCTCGGCCCGTCCAAGTCCAAGGATTTCGATGGCGCCAATGCGATGGGGCCGTGGATCGTTACGATTGACGAGTTCTATCCCGACAGCGCGGCCATGACCGTTCGCGTCAATGGCGAGGTCCGCTCGGTCGGCAACAGCAACACCATGACTGTTCACTTCGAGGATCTGATCGCGTTCATCAGCAGGTCGGAAACTTTGCACGCCGGCGAAATCCTGGGATCGGGAACCGTTGGCGGCGGCTGCGGGCTGGAGGCGGGCAAACTGCTGGCCGACGGCGACGTGGTCGAACTCGAAATCGAAGGAATAGGCGTGCTGCGCAACAGGGTGTTCGCAGCCAAGCAAGAGGATCAGGTATGACAGACAGTCTGACGGCCCGGCTCGACGCTCTGGAGCGCGAGCTCACAACGCTTCGCGACAAGGAAGCGATCCGCGATGTGATCCACCGCTATTGCCGCGGCGCGGACCGCTGCGATCTGCAAGCGTTCAAGGACTGCTACTGGGAAGACGGCTACGACGATCACGGCTTTTACGGCGGGAACGGTCAAGGGCTAGGGGACTACGTCATCCCGATCCTCAAGCAGGCTGAAGCCAGCATTCACGCCATCACCAATACAATCATCGACCTGAAGGGCGACCGCGCCTTCTGTGAGAGCCAGTGGTCGGTAGTCCACCGCCTTAAGAAGCCGGACGGGGACTTTCTCGATTATTGGCATCAAGGCCGTTACCTCGACATCTTCGAGAAGCGCGATGGCGAATGGCGGATCCTGTGCCGCGCCATTGTAGGCGATATGGATCGGCTGCTGCGAACCAAAGACATGCGTGCGTTTATGGGCGAAGGGCAGCCGGGCAGCGACAACAATATCGCAATGCGCGGGGGACGCAGCCCGAACGATCCGGTCTTTTCAGGCTTCGATCTGCAGAAGCTGGCGCACGATCGTACGCCGATCGAGGACCTCTGGTCGCCGTTCTACGCGCTCGACCAGATACTCTAGGTCATGCCCGCCAAGGCCGTCTACATCGCCGGCGTCGGCATGACGGCGTTCGGGATCGACCTGGCGCGTTCGGTCAAGGACCTGACGCGCCAGGCGGTGGGCGATGCGCTGGCGGATGCCAATTGCGCGGCCTCGCAGATCGAGGCTGCGTGGTTTGCCAATACCAGCCAGGGTGCGCTGGAAGGCCAGCACATGATCCGCGGCCAAGCGGCGCTACGCCCGCTTGGCTTCGCGGGAATTCCGGTCGCCAATGTCGAGAACGCATGCGCCAGCGCATCGACCGCGCTGCACGAAGCCGCGAACTATCTGAAGTCGGGCGCGGCCGACATCGTTCTGGCGGTTGGTGCGGAAAAACTCTCGCATCCAGACCGTTCCCGTTCGCTCGGCATTTTCGATGCCGGCTGGGACGTGGCCGTGGTCGATCAAAGCCGCGAAGCGCTGTTGACCCTTGGCGGCATGGATGACGCGGCACTGCCCCCTCCGGCAGAACGGCGTAGCGTGTTCATGGACATTTATGCTGCCTTCGCCCGCCAGCACATGCGGCTCTACGGCTCGACACAAGAACAGTTCGCCGCCGTCGCGGCCAAAAACCACACCCATTCGGTCCACAACGAACGCGCTCAGTATCGCCGCGCCTATTCGGTCGAGGAGATCTTGGCAGACCGGTCAATCGTCTGGCCGCTGACCTTGCCGATGTGCGCCCCGGTCAGCGACGGGGCAGCAGCGGCGGTGCTGTGTACCGAAGCTGGGTTGCGCAAGCTGGGCGCCACGGCCCGCGCGGTCGAACTGCGCGCCTGCGTCCTTGGAACTTCGGTAGACCGCGAACCCGACAACCTTGAGCGCCACATCGGCCGTGTCACCGCGCTCAAGGCTTTCGAGGCTGCTTCGCTCGGCCCAGATGACATCGATCTGGCCGAAGTTCATGACGCCACGGCCGTGGGCGAAGTCATGCAGGTCGAGAACCTCGGTCTCGCGCAGCGCGGTGAGGGCGGACTTGCTGCGTTACAGGGGCACACAGCGTTAGGCGGCCGCACTCCGGTCAACCCCTCTGGCGGCCTTGAAAGCAAGGGCCACCCGATCGGAGCGACTGGATTGGCCCAGGTTTTCGAACTGGTTACGCAATTGCGCGGGGAGGCAGGGCTACGGCAGGTCGCGGATGCTAGGGTCGCCATCGCCGAAAACGGCGGCGGGCTATGGGGCGTCGAGGAAGCCGTGTGCGTTGTGTCAGTGCTTTCCAGGTAGCCGCAACCGCTGACACACTTGTCGCTCACTGTAACCACTATCCTCGTCGCAAGCCGTCCTTGGTTAAGTTGGTCTGCGAGGCGTGCCCGGCGTTGCAACTTTCCGGCTTCGCATTATTCTTCCGCAGCCCCTGGCGCATTGCGTATGCCGAGCAAACAGCCCGGACTCGATGGAGTACGCGTTGATCCGCAAAATCCCAATATTGCTGTCGCTGGTCCTGACCTGCATTTCGGCTGAAGTTGCCGGTGCCCCTCCGTCCGACGCCAAGCTGGAGCGCGAGCCAAATGGCGAGCTCGTCGCGCACTGGACTTCGGCGACACCGATGGACGTTTTCGTTTCAGGCCGGTCCGATGCCAGCCCAAGGTCCGCGGCACTGGTTTCTAGCGGCGATGCCGATGGGCGCGCACCGATCCCGGCAGACGGCAAGCGGACATACGTGATGCTGCGCGATCCGCGCAGTGGCCAGTTCGTGCGGATCGCCGAGCGGCTCGTGCCGCTCGATCAAGGATCGAACTTTCGCGACATCGGCGGCTATGCGATGGCCGGTGGCAGGCATGTGCGCTGGGGACTGATCTATCGTTCGGGTGCCACGCCGCTGCTGTCGGATCGTGACCGCGAGCAGATTCATGGCCTTCGCCTGGTCGACATGATCGACCTGCGTTCGGACGAGGAGCGTGTGCTGGCACCCAGCCGGATCGATGGCGTGCGCTATGCGGCGGTCGGTTATTCGATGGCGGCGCTGAATTTCACTGGCGACACAGTCGCTGGCTATCGGCAAATGCCGCTGTCGCTGCGGCCGCAATTGCGGTTGCTGTTTGCCACGCTGCTGCGCGGCGAGGGCCCGCTGGTCTATAACTGCTCAGCCGGGCAAGACCGCACCGGGCTTGCCACGGCGCTGATCCTGTCCGCCCTGGGCGTTCCGCGCGACACGATCCTGGCCGATTACCATCTTTCCACGCGCTATCGTCAGCCGCAGAACGAAATGCCCCCGATCAGCTCGGCCATGGCCGATAGCAATTCGGTGGCGGGGATGTTTGCGAAATATCAGCAGCAGCCGGGCCGACCGCAAGTGGCTCCGCTGATGACTGCCGATGGCAAGGCCTATCTCAGCTTTGCACTGGAAGTGATCGACCGCCGCTGGGGCTCGGTCGATGCCTATCTCAAGGCCGAACTCGGCATCGGTCCAAAGGAAATTGCGCGGCTTCGCGAGCTATACACCGAATAGGTGCCAAACAGGCCAGCGCCAGTCGGGCTTCACTGTTTGCCGCCCGGATCCCTCGTCTGGCCGAGCGCCCAGCGTATGGCCTCGAGATACATCTTGCGGACTTCCGGATCGGCCCAGCTGCGGCGCGTGTGTCCGATGCTGGAATAGAACACCCGCCCGGCGCCGAAATCGAGCGTCCAGGCGACGGGAATGTCCGAAGTGCCGGCTGGTCCAGTTGCGATCCGGTCCTGATCGATCCGCAGCAGGACATGCGCCTTCTGACGCGTGAAGCCCTTTGGCACGTAAAGTTCGTTCTGCTGCGAGAAATAGCGGGGCCAATGCCGTGTGATCGGAGATTCAGGTGCTTCATTGACCAGCGGAAAGGTAACGACAGGTGTGTCGATCGTGTTGAGCGGGTGGCCTCCGAATCCGGCCCCGAACAGTTCGGCATAACCCGGCCAGGAATAGTTGGCATCAAGCGCACCGTGGACGCCGACGATGGCCTTTCCGCGATCACGGACGAAGCTGATGAGCGCTTGCCTGGCCTCCTCGCTCAAGCCCCATTCCCCGGTGGTGTTGACCAGAACCAGCACATCGAAATCCGCCAGGCCCTCGGGTATGAAGCCGAACCACATCTTCTTTCCGCCGCGCGGGTTGATCAGGGCAAAGTCGGTGCGCAGCTCGGTGTCGTAGAGGCCGCTTTCCTGCCCCAGCACGGCGAAGGCGGTCATCGCGTCGGAGATCGATTCATGGTGGAAGCCGCGCTCTGCTCCGATCACCAGAACGCGCGGCTTGCGTGGGGTGCCTGCGGCAATCCGCTCAGCCAGGGCATCCTTTTGCTGTTCGGTCAGCGCGTCGAGCGGGTTTCCCCCTTCGGCAGCGCCCAGGGCATGCGGACACCACAGCAGTGCGAGAATTGCGAGAATCATCGTCCGCCACTTCATGCCATTGCCTCCTGCAAATTCTGTTTTGGGCTACTGCCGTTCGATCTCGATTGACGATACCAGTGCAGGACCTGCAACCGGTTCGAAGGACAGTGTCAGCTGTCCGTTCCGCACCGTAACGGGAAAGCTGAATGTGGCTTCCCTTAACGCACCGCCTGCAACCGCAAATGGATCGAAGGCCGTGGCGGCCGGCTGTCCATTGGCGGACACCGCGAAGGTTCGGCGTCCGGTTGCTCCAGTGCCGGGTTCGAAACTTGTCACCCTGACCGTCCAAAGGCCGTTGGGGAGCAGGATGTCATAGTGAAAGCGGCCTTCCCGGTACCCTTCGTGGAGCGCTGCCACCTTCGCGCCTGCCACGACCTTGGGCGCCGCGCCGCGTCGTTCGAACAGGGCGGTAATGGTGCGAGGGTTGAGGGCGAGTGCTTCTCCGCCCGTAAAGAAATGATCCGATCCGAAGCGCCGTCCATCCTCCAGACGCGTGCTGGTCAGGTCACCGGCATTGATCCGCACGCCATCGCGTGTGGGATCGGGGCCGGACAGGTCCATCGCGTCTTCCCGGGTGACGCCGTCAAAGGTTGCGCTGGCCACGATCCGGTTCGGTCCGGGCCTGAGCGCGACATTCCGCCACAGGCAGATCCGATCGGCACAGGAGCTTGACCCTGCATCGATCCCGTTGACGGCAAGGCTGGCCTGCGCTGCGTTGCTGTAGGCGGTAATGTCGGCCACGGGGTAGGGGCGGTCGACATAGCGGCTGCCGTTGAGGTGGATGACCGGCGTTTCGCTCCAGCTGGCCTTGTAGAAGAAGAAGGCGTCCTTGCGCGTCTGGCGGTCGAAGGTGACAAGTCCCTTGTCATTGAGGTCGATCGCATCGCCTTCCTTGCGGAAATCGCTGGCGAAATCGAACATGTTCCACGCCCAGGTTGCCCACAGGTAGGGCCTCTCCTTCAGCGCACGCCAGTTTTCCTCATGGACCCAGCCTTGATATCCCTCCGGATGCGGCCGCCCGAAGGCGTTGACTGGCCCGCCCTCGGGATCGTCGGTATGCTGGCTCAATGCTCCGCCCGCGCCATATTCGGTGACCGCCATCGGAACATTGGGAAACCGGGTGTGCAGCGTATCAAGAACGGTACCCATGGTGCGCGGGTCGGCACTGTACCAGCCGGGATAGCGGTTGAAGCCGGCCACATCGGTGGCACCGATCAGCTGCTCCGCAGTGGCCGGGTTGGCCAGCGGCGAGCCGCTGCAGCAGTCGGCCAGGGCAGTCAGACGGCCCGGGTCTTCCTGCTTGGCCAGCCGGTTCAGGTCCTGCAACAGCGCCAATGCCTTGACCGGCCTGCCGCCCAGGGTCTTGCTATCGACTTCGTTGCCAATTCCCCAGACCGCAACCGATGGATGATTGAAGTTCTGGCGGATCAGCTCGACAAGCTGCTGCCGCGCATTTTCGGCAAATCCGGGAGAGGGATCGCCATCTCCGAAAGTGGCCATGCTGACATAGGGGATTTCGGCCCAGACAATCATGCCACGCTGGTCGGCCAGGTCGAACCATTTCCCGGCGTGCTGGTAATGCGCAAAGCGGATCGTGTTTGCGCCGACTTCTTCGATCAGAGCCATGTCCCGCGTGTGATCGGCATCAGACAGGGCGGCACCCTTGCCGTAAGCATCCTGATGCCGGGAGACACCGTGCAGTGCCACATGCCGACCGTTCAGGAAGAACCCTTTGTTCGGATCGATCCGGAGGGTGCGAATGCCCAGTGGCTGTTCCACCCTGTCGAGCAGTTTCTTGCCAGAGCGGAGTTCGACCGTGACCTTGTAGAGATGGGGGTCATGCCTGCCGTTCCACAGGCGCGGCTGCGGGATTGACAGGCGCTGATCGATTTCGGCGACCTTGCCTGGCACAATCTGCAGCTGTTCTGAGGCGATCCGAGCCTTTACGCCCTGATCGTCGCTGACGGTCGCGGTTAATACTGCTCTACGCGCGCGGCTCTGAAAATTTCGCAGTCGGGTCACCACCCGAACCTCTGCACGATCTTCCGATGCCGAAAGCGTCGAAGCGTAAACCCCCGGCCCGCCGTGATCGAACAGGTCGATCTGCTGCGGCGGGGCGACGATCCATGCGGCGCCGCGATAGAGGCCGCCATAGGGGAAGAAATCCCCGGAAAGCGGCAGGGTATCGGCCGTGGGACTGCCGGGGGCGGGTTTGCTGTTGTCCGCCTTGACCACCAGCACATTCTGCTCGCCGGGCCTGACAAAGTCAGTCACGTCGAAGCGGAATGCCGAATAGCCGCCATGATGCTGCCCGACGTAGCGCCCATTGAGCCAGACATCCGCGACAGTGCCAACGCCATCGAATTGCAGGATATGGCGGTCACCGGGGCTGGACTTCGGCGTGGCCAGGCGCAGCCGGTACCAGCTGGCACCCTGAAACGCATTGGTCGCCTCACTTCGCTCGGTGTGGTACTCGCCAAGCCGGTTCCAGCTGTGTGGCACAGTGACCTGATGCCAGCCTGAATCGTCATATTCGGCGGTCACAGGCTGAGCATCAAGATCACCCTGATGGAAGCGCCATCCGATGCTGAGGTCATGCACCTGTCGCGGTTCAGCCATTGCCGCGAAAGGCATCAACATCGCCGCCACAACTGCCAGAAACACCTTGGACAGGTTGGTGAGCAAAGCCATCAAGTTTCTATCCTTGGATGAGTTTTCGTACGCCTTGGCAGTTGCAGCGAAATCCGGGCGAGCCTCGGTCGGCTGCAAAATGCGCGCCTGGGGCTGGGCCAAGGGTCCGAAAAAAGTGCCGGCGGGACAAGGAGGGGTTGTGTCCCGCCGGACTCGGCCGCAGCCGGGCTGCGGCTCGGGTTGAGTGGCTTCAGTTGCCCAGTTTCACGCTCAGCGTTGCGCCGTACATGCGCGGATCGCCGAAGAAGCCCCCGGCAAAGCCCAGCTGACCGAAGTCAACCGCACGGACGAACTGGTGCTGGTTGGTCAGGTTGCGGACCCACAGCTTGACTTCGGCCTGCGCCCCACCCAGCGCGATCCGGTCAAGCCCGATCTGGGCATCGACCATCTTGCGGGGATCGCTCTTGATCTGCTCATTGAACGGCGTCGAAATGCTGTTGCCGAAGCTGTACTTGGGCGATTCATAGGTATAGCCGACCCGGCCCACCAGCCGCATCCCACCCGGCAGCGGGAACACCGCATTGAGGGCCACGTTGCCGGTGTACTTCGAGGTATAACCCGGCGACGAGATCGAAGCGATGTTGACGATCGGTGCGCCGGCCGCGCCCGAAGTCGGGAGGTTGAACTCCTTGTACTTGACGTCAACGTAACCGAAGTTGCCGTCGATCGTGAAGTTGTCGGTCAGCACCGCCTGACCTTCGATCTCGAACCCGGTGTAATTGACCTTGCCGGCGTTGATCACGCGTGTACCGAACACGCCTGGCGACGCGGTCGAGACCGGAACAGTCACCGCCAGATCGTTGTAAATGTTGTGGTATCCGGCCAGGTTCAGGCGCAGGTGGCGATCAAACAGCTCGGTCTTGAGCCCGCCTTCGTAGGACATGATCTTTTCGGAACCGAACGGTGCCAGGGTCGATGTGCCGACCAGGGTCGTGTCCCCGGAGTTGAAGCCGCCCGAACGATAGCCGCTGGCTGCGCGCAGATAGGCACTGACGCTGTCGGTAAATTCATAGCGCGCCATGGCGTTCCAGGTCAGCCGCTTGAATGTTGCGTCGCCGATCGCCGGAGTGGCAGGCCGGGTCGCGCCGCTCTGCTGGCGGATCATGTGCTTGTTGTCCCAGGTGTAGCGCAGGCCGCCGGTCAGGCTGAACGCGCCGTCGCGTCCACCCGGATACCAGGTTGCCTGACCATAGAGCGCGGTCGATTCCGCACTCGCCGTATATTCAAGCAGGGCGAGCGTCGGGACCAGCCGGTAGCGCGCCGGATTGGCCGCGGCAAATGACGGGCCAAGTGCGCCGAAATTGGCCAGGAACGTGGCATTGGTATCCAGCACGAAGCCGGAATTCTGGAAGCTGAGTTCGCTGCCCTTTTCCCAGAAGTAGAACCCGCCGACGACCCAGTCGAGACTGTCGGTCTTGCCGGAAATTTCGACTTCCTGGCTGAACTGCTTGTGGTGACGCGTGTTCGAACTGTCGAACAGGCTCTGGGTGGTGGTCGGCACGGGAGCGGCCGCGATGATCGATCGGGCTGCCGCCGGGATGGTCGGGACGAAGGCAAGCAGCGATGCGGGCATGCCGTTGAACAGCGTGGCATTGCTGAACATCGGGCCCTGGAACGTGCCCAGACCGTCAATGTCGGAACCGAAGTTGCGCGCCGACCAGATCCGGTAACCCGCAGTCATCTTGATCTGGAAGCCGCCGAAATCGTTTTGGATCTGCAGGTTGTGGCCCCAGATCTTGTCAACTACGGGGGCATCGTCATCCAGACAGATTTGCGAGCGGAATTGCCGGGTCGGCACGGCCAGCGCGGCGCAGGCGGGGTTGAGGAAGGTCGCTTTGGCCAGGAATTGTTGCACCGGTGCAGGCTGGGTCTGGGTGATGCCCGGCTGGCCATCGACCACCAGCGGCGACCGGGCGGTGCCATCGGAGGTATTGGTCAACTGAAACGCGGGTGAGCGGATCTGGTTGCGCGAATAGTCGAAGATGTAGCGGATGCTGCCGGTCCCGCCGAGATCGGCCTTCAGCGCGGCGCGGAACGAATCCAGCTTGCGCGCGCCCGGATCCTGCGAGCTGTCGGGCTGCAGGATGTTATCGACCGTGCCGTTCTGCTCGGAGTGGGAATAGGACAGGCTGGTGCGGATGCCCAGGATGCTGCCGGTATCGACCGAAATCTTGCCAGTCCATTGCCCGCGGTTGCCCACCCCGCCACTGGCCGCGATGCGCAGGTCCTTTGACGGTTCGCGCGAGATGAACGAGATCGCACCGCCGGTGGTATTGCGTCCGAACAGTGTGCCCTGCGGCCCTCGCAACACTTCGACCCGTTCAAGGTCCATGACGTCAAGCGCAGTCGCCCCCGAACGGCCGATATAGATGCCATCGACATATACCGCATTGGCCTGGTCGAGCCCGA
Organism: uncultured Novosphingobium sp.; assembly: GCA_964550775.1. Classification (GTDB taxonomy): domain Bacteria; phylum Pseudomonadota; class Alphaproteobacteria; order Sphingomonadales; family Sphingomonadaceae; genus Novosphingobium. The sequence goes on from CAZKAX010000052.1 coordinate 15,243, forward strand.
ATGATTCAGCGCCGCCGCCGGCAATCCCGCGGATCGAGATGACCGCGCCCGACCCGCCGGTAACGGAGCGTACGATGGTCACGTTGGGAGCAAGGCCGCTGAGATCGCGGGTATCGCGCACGCCCAGCTGGGCGATCTTTTCGGAACCCAGTGCGCTGATCGCGATCGGCACTTCCTGCAGGTTTTGCGCGCGCTTTTGCGCGGTGACGATGATTTCGCCTAGGCTGCCGTCGCTGCCTTCGTCCGACTTGGCCTCCTGCGCCATGGCCGGGGCGCTCAAGCCGAGTGCCAGAGCGCCAAGGCTGATGCCCAAAGCGATGCTCCGTGTGTCGATTCTCATGATCTGTTCCCTCCCTTGGTGTTCACTTCGCCCTGTCTGGCAGGGCCCGTATTCGAAACTCGATCTATCTGTGACATAATGCGGCAGGGGCGGGCCCGAAGGTCCGCCGCCAATAGCTGTCGGCACGCTCCTGCAATTGCGCGCGGCGCTGGGCCGGTGTGATCCTGGCAATACCTGTCGGCAGTGCAGCCAGCGACACCTTGCGCACTTCACGGATCGCCAGATCGGGGTTCACCCCATCGGGCAGCCCCTGCCAGCGCAGCGTCATCATGCCGTCGCCATTGCCGCTGGGATCGAGCCAGTTGGCGACCCCCGGATCGCGCGCCGCGATCACATAGGTGATCGTGCCGTCGGGATTGGCCTTGGCCTGGGTGTTGTTGAGGCTGCTGGTGCGGGTGATATATTCATAGGCCACCCCCCACGGATCGGTCAGCTGAAAGCCGAGCGATTTTGCCCCCAGCGCGTCAAGCGTCACCACCAGAGCTTCGCCGTCCTGCAACTGGAACCAGCCACTGGTCGATATGCCGCGCCCCCCCGGGCGTAGGCGCGGCGCTGCAAAGGCATTGGCCGGCCGCGAATAGATGTAGTTGTTATCGTAGGCCAGCCAGAAGGGGCCGATCTTGGCGAGTAGATCCGCCGCATCGCGCGACAGCTCCGCCAGCGACGGCGCGGCGATGTCAGGCCCACTGAGCTTGCGGACCGTCAGGGCGATCGGCTGCTGGCTGCTCCAATTGGTGAACAGGTCACGCACCACCAGCGGCAGGACGCCGCTGCCCTTCGACTGGATATGGTTCTTGCGCCCGTTTGCCGGAGTGGGATCAACCGTGATCGTGAAGCGGCCATCGGGCCCGGTTTCCAGCTCGTCACTGCGCAAGGTGCCGACAAATCCGGCGGCCTCCACCGTCATCGGCTTGGTTCCAGGGATCGAATCCATCAGCGTGAAATGCTGCTCAACCGGCCCGCCGGGCTCAAGCCGCCCCGTAATTTCGTAGAAGGACGAAGCCTCGATCGGGATATTGCGATAGACATTGTCGGGATTGTCGATGCCATAGCCGGAACGGCCGACGGCAACCCCTTGCATCCGCAGCGGCGCCTTGACCACCCACATCGGCTGCGGCTGAGAGGCATTGTTGACGAAGTACTGCGCCGCCGCACGGGCGATCGAAGCAACCGCGCGCGGGGTCGTGGCGCGGCCTGCGGGCGTGGCTCCTTGGGGATCGGCCCGGTAGAGCGCGGTCAGCTTTGCCTGTTCGCGCTTGAGCGGTGCAGATGCGAAAACGGCATTGGCGGTCCGCTCAAGCACAACCTGTCCCGGTGTGACGATCGGCCCGCATTCACCGACCGGTGAAGCTTCGGCCGGCTGAGCGACACCGACCGGCCAAACGGCAGTCAGGCCTGCGGCAATCGCAATCCCCGTCCATGCTCCCGCCTTGCGCATCGCGCTCTCCCCCGCTGCCGTTGACCGGCAATTGACGCTTGGGGTTGCAGAGACCCATTATAGTGACAAGCCGATTTCCGGACTCCGGGTGGCCGAAAAGTGCGGTTTTGGCATGATCTTTTCCATGCCAATCGGCCTTGGCGAACTGGCCCCTTCCAGTCAGCCTGCTTGCGGGTAAGGAAAGTGACGCCTTGCGGCCAAGCGAGCGAGGCTGGCCGGGCCGGAGGAATTCTGTTTGCCAAATCCGATCAGGAAACCCTGTCAGGACGATCGTCGGGCCGCGCTGAACCCGCAGCCAGCGAAAGGGCGAGGTAACCGAATGAGACATCCCGGATTGTGCCTGTTCGTCGCCGCACTGGGGCTGTCCGTCCCGGCCTGGTCGGAAGCGCCCACCCCCGCAAGCCAGCAGCTGGATGCCGCCTGGGATGATTTCCAGGCGGCCATGGCTGAATCCACAGTCTACCTGCGCCAGCACCCATTTTACCGCGATGACGAAAACCGTGCATCGGCCTATGCCTTCCTGACCAGCATGATGCTGGCGCGGATCGAAGAAGACGTAGTGTTCGATCCGGATTTTCCGTATTTCCGCGTGCTCGATTACCGCATCCGCGAGGGCGGGGACAATCCGGACCAGCGCTATCTGATCGCCAATATCACTGGCGGCACCGGCTACCGGGTCTGGGGTAAGCTGGGCAAGCAGCGGCGGCTCGATTTCCAGGTCTATGCCGGCGATCCCTATGTTGCGGGTAGCGGCGGGCGAACTGCGTCGTCGTTGGGGTTCGAGCAACTCAGGCTTGGGCCGGACGGGACCTTCGAAGTCTGGGTCACGCCCGACAAGCGCCCGGGTAACTGGATCGAGAACCCGGCAGACGGCAGCCAGTTGCTGGTCCGGCAGATTTTCAGCGATTGGGAGCGCGAGACGCCCGGCGAAGTCCACGTCGACCGGATCGGACATGAAGGCGATCTCAAGCCGGTGCTGGACGACGCGGCGATGGCCGCGCGGCTGCACAAGGCGGCGGCGGACCTGCGCACCCATGTCCGGGTCTGGCCGGAACTGGTCGCGGGTCGCTACATGAAGCGCGCGCCCAATACGGTCGGCGTGCCGTTCGATCCTGGCTCGCAGGGCGGGCTGCCCGGACGTTTCATGGCCAGCGGGCAGTTCGACCTGGCCCCGGACGAAGCACTGGTGATCCGCACCCGGCCCGCCAGCGGGAATTATCAGGGCATCCAGCTGACCGACCTGTGGTTCTCCTCGCTCGAATACGGCAACCGCCAGACCAGCCTGACCGGAGATCAGGCCAGATTGAGCGCCGACGGATCCTACTACTTCGTGCTCGCCGGGACCGATCCAGGGGTGCCGAACTGGCTCGACACCATGGGCCGCCAGCACGGTGTGTTCCTGCTGCGTTTTGACGGCATGAAGGAAAAGGTGTTCGATCCGGCGCACTATCCGGTAGCGACCAAGGTCAAGCTGGCCGAGCTTGGCACTTTCCTGCCCAGGGATACGCCCAAAATCAGCCCGCAACAGCGCGCCAGTGCCATCGCCGCGCGCCGCCGTCATGTGCAGGTGCGTTTCAACAACTAGTCCGCAAACCCAAGGCCTTTCCAAACCGACACACGGCGCGGTGACTGCAATCGGGCCGACACCGCGCCAATGCATGGGAGACGACAATGATCCAAGCCCTGTTGCTCGCTGCCGCAGCCGTTCAAGCCCCGGTTAGCGATCCGTGCGCGACTGTGGCCACCAACCCTGAGGCGGCGCTGGCCCAGGCCGACGGACTGCAGGGTTTCATCTACGGCTTTCCGATCGTCGACATGCTCAACCGCATGCACAACGAGACCCATCAGGTCCGGCCCAATCAGCCACTTGCCGCACCCGTCAACACCATCGCCATGTATGACACGCTGATCACGCCAAAGATCGCCGAAAACCTGCGCGCGCCCAATGTGGACACGCTTTACCTCAACGGCTGGATCGATCTGTCGGCGGGTCCGGTGCTGCTCGATGTGCCCGCGATGGGCTCGCGCTATTACACGCTGGCGTTCATGGACCTCTACGGCAAGCCCCAGCATCTGGGTACGCGCACCAATGGCGGTGCGGCTGCCCGCTATGCGCTAGTCGGCCCATCGGGGGGGACTGTGCCCGATGGCTACCAGCCCGTTCCGATCGCTACTGACACGGCCTGGTTGCTGGGCCGGGTGCTGGTGACTGGCCCGGCCGACCTGCCCGCGGGTCGCAAGCTGGCCCAAGGGATCGTCATGCGCGGGCAGCCCGGCCCGGCGGTAACCGCCGAGGAACCGACCAAGCTGACTCAGGGCATCCAGTTCTTCACCCATCTCAACCGCGCACTGAAGCGGCTGCCGGCAATTCCGGGCGAAGAGGCGCTGATGGCGGGCTTCAACCGCGCCGGGTTTGGCCCGGCGGCAGAGTTCAACGCCGAGCGACTCTCGCCCGCACGGCGGCAGGGGCTGGAATGTGCGGTGCGGCTGGGCCCCGACGTGCTCAAGAGCCAGGGCTTCAAGCCGACCCGCACCACCAACGGCTGGCAGCTGTCGGACCAGATCGCCAATCCGGGGATGAACTATCTGCTGCGCGCCGCCGTGGCCCGGGGCGGCTATGCCAACGACCCGGCGGAATCGATCTATCCGGGCACCTCGTCAGACGGGACCGGGGCCCCGCTCGACGGAGCCAACCGCTACCGCGTGCGGTTCGGCAAGGGCCAGTTCCCCCCGGCCCGCGCCTTCTGGTCGCTGACCGTCTACGATCCGACCGGGCACCTCGTCGAGAACCCGCTGGGGCGCTATGCAATCGGCGATCGCACCCCGGGGCTGCGCTATGGTCGCGATGGCTCGCTCGAAATCACCCTGTCCGCTACCAAGCCGCGCAGCGGGGCCAGCAACTGGCTGCCGATACCGGCGCAAGGCGGCTTCATGGTAGTGGCGAGACTCTATCTGCCCGAACCGGCCGCGCTGGACGGTCGCTACACCTTGCCGCCGATCGAAAAGCTGCCTTAGCAGTTCCTGGGCTGCCGCAGTGTCTCTCACCTGGTCGAAGCCGTTCCTGATGTGTTGAGCCAACGGACAACGAGGAATGGGAGTAATTGCCGCTCTAGCCAATGTACCGGCCTGGGCTTTGACGTTTGGCGAAGGTTGGCAGGACGTCGATTTAACGTTGTTCGTGACGGTCTGTTATATGGCTTACCCGGACGCTGAAGCTGTTGCTGGCGAACTGAATATGTGGTGCGGGGGCTGAAGAATACTTTTCGGTTTGCCGCGATTACTGACCGCTATCTCAATCTGCCTCTCCAAAAGCAGACTTTCCGGATCGTCCGCAAAAGCAGTCGTATGGAGCGATCTCGAAGTCGGTTCGTCGTTCAGATGTTAAGTTTGGGCCGACGCAGCTCTAAAATTCAGACCCTAACATTGACCCTAACATCAGACATGGATTGGGGTGAATTGCGGCGAATGGCCGCGAACACCGTGTCGAAAAATAATTTGTGATTTCAGTGAGTTCTGGGCGAATGCGAATTACCGCGAACACAGCCCTGGCGGAGCGGGAGGGCGCAAGAGGTTTCGCTTATAATATTGATCACGAGAGGTATTTTCACAAATCGTGGGCTCTCCCCCCACACTTGCCCCCTCGCTCTTCCAATCGTTGCTTTTGATTGCCCCGCGTTGCCAAAGTCCCTCCGAGCTCAATTGCGTAAGTGACCGCAGATGATTGCTGCAACCGCGAAAAGTGAAATCAGCGTCGGCTCATCAGACATCGCATTTCTGAGGTCAGGAACCACGCCTAGAATGCGAGCGCCAGCATCCGTTCGTCGCAATGGGAAGCCTTCCCTGCAGGATCGCGCCGCACCAGCCACCTTGCCTTGCCCAGTGGAGCCTGGGCCGAGGAATCCTGATTTGCGAGCGGCACCAGGCCCGACTTGGAGAGGACTGCGCGGACGAATGTGGTTCGGCCTTCCGGAATCGGAAATATCTGTGCTGCCTGGAGTGGGACCCAGTCCAGCACATCTTCAACCGAACGGCCCTGCAGCAATCCCAGCAGCGGAGCAAGGAACAGGCGCGCGGTGACCATTGCCGAGCCGGGATTGCCAGGGAGGCCAACCACCCACCGTCCCTGCGACCGCCCGACCCACACCGGTTTCCCGGGCTTGATCGCAACCTTCGAAAACAGCAGTTCAAGCTCTTGCTCGGCAAACATGGCTTTGGCGAAGTCGCGCTCGCCAACTGATGCGCCCCCGGTTACAACCACGACGTTGGCAATGGCGAGAGCCTTGTCGGCCAACTGCCGAAGCGTCAAAAGATCGTCCGAGCCACCAAGCCTGGCCTCGATAGTGCCTCCATATTCTTCGACCAACGCAGCCACTCCAAAGGATACCGATTCAGGGATCTTCAGAACATTGTCACGCGCGCTTCCAGGAGGTGCCAGCTCATCCCCGGTGGCGATGATGGCCACCCGGGGGCGCATCGCGACCTGCACGGCAGCTCGGTCCGCTCCCGCCAAGGCCACGATTGCGCGCGGATCAAGCAAAGTGCCGGGCTTAAGGAGCAAGTCTCCTTCAGCAAAATCGCTTGCCGCATGGCGCACGTGCCAGCCGGGACCGTACGCGTCCACGATCGTCATCACGGCACCGTCTGCCGCGCAGTTCTCTTGCATGATCACGCGATCGGCGCCGTCGGGCAGCGCGGCGCCGGTGAAGATCCGCGCGCATTCCCCAGCCGAAAGCGCAGGCGGCAACACTGAACCGGGAAAACTCTTGCCGTTGATCCGCAGGCGGGCTCCGACCCCGGCATCGGCATCGCGCAGGGCAAAGCCATCCATTGCCGAGACCGCCCGGCGCGGCGAAGAGACGGCAGCATGAACGTCTTCGGCAAGAACCCGGCCGTGTGCTGCGACAAGTTCAACCTGCTCGCAGCCGAGCGGCCTGACATTGTCCGCCAACAGCGCAAGCGCCTCGTCGAAATCGATCATGCACACACATCCCGCAGCCGCGGCAGGGCTCCGGCGATCGAACAGGGCTTGTGGCGGCTGTCGAATTCCAGCTCCAGCAGCCCGTCCCAGGCATCGCGGCAGGCCCCGGTCGATCCCGGCACGCAGAAGATGAAGGCATCCCCGGCCTGCCCGGCAAAGGCGCGCGACTGCATCGAGGCGATGCCTACCGTTTGCAGGCTCTTCTGGTGGAAGGCGACCGAGAAGCCGTCCATTTCGCGGCGCAGCAGCGGCCTGACGGCTTCGGGCGTGTTGTCGCGCGGGGAAAAGCCGGTCCCGCCGGTGGTCAGGATGATCTCGATGTCGGAACGCTGCAGCCAGGCTTCGATCTGGCCGCGGATCGCGGCAATATCGTCGGTCACGATGGCGCGGTCATGCAGGCTGTGCCCGGCGGCAACCAGCCGGTCGGCCAGCAGTGCGCCGGAAGTGTCGGTGGCGAGGCTGCGGGTGTCCGAAATCGTCAGTACCGCCATGCCGAGCGGATGGAACGGCAGCTCAGTATCAATTCCAGGCATGGTTACCCTCCGATCGAGGCCAGGTGCGGGGTCGCGCCACTATCGCCAGCGTGCAGGCGATGCGCCGGGGCCTTGGTGGCGGTCAGCGCGGCGATGCGGGCGGTCAGCAGTTCGATCTGGTCATCGCTGGCCAGTAGCGGGCGCAGGTCGATCCCGTGATCGCCGAACAGGCAGAGGTGCAGCTTGCCGCGCGCCGACACCCGCAGACGATTGCAGGTGGCGCAGAAATCCTTCGAATAGGGCGCGATGATCCCGATCCGCCCTGGCTGTCCCGCCCGGGCGTAGTCCACCGCAGGCCCGGCCCCGGCCTCGCGCAGGAGCGGCCGCCAGCCGAGCGTTTCCAGCCTCGCGGCGATCTCTGCCCCGGCCAGATGGTGCCGCGCGAAGAAGTCCGGGTTATCGTTGGTCCGCATCACCTCGATGAAGCGCAGCGCCAGATCATGCCGCTGGACGAAGGAGATGAAGCCTTCCAGTTCGTCATCGTTGACCCCGCGCATCAGCACGCTGTTGAGCTTGATCGAGGTGATCCCGGCCAGACGCGCAGCAGCGATCCCGTCCAGCACTTCGTCCAGCCGGTCATGCCCGGTAATCGCGGCGAACCGGGCCGGATCAAGCGAATCGACACTGACGTTCAGCGCCGTGATCCCGGCCGCGGCATAGTCTGCCGCCCGTTCGGTCAGGCGGTAGCCGTTGGTAGTCATCGCCAGCCTGCGTATGCCGGGCGTGGCGGCGACCGTGCGGGCAATGTCCAGCAATTCCGGGCGCAGGCTCGGCTCACCTCCGGTAAGCCGCACCTTCCACAGCCCCAGCCGCGCGAAGGCCGCAATCAGGCGTCCGGTTTCGCGGACCGTCAGGTTGGCCGGCAGACCGGTCTGTTTGCGAAAGCCATCGGGCAGGCAGTATGAGCAGCGAAAGTTACACATGTCTGTCAGCGACAGGCGCAGGTATTCAAAGCGGCGGCCGTGGCCATCGGTGAGCGGCTGGGCCATGCTATTGCACCATGGCTCCCTCAGC
>CAZKAX010000053.1:0-23077 GCA_964550775.1 uncultured Novosphingobium sp.
GACGACGTTGCCGTGGCTGTCGCCGAAGACCTGCACCTCGATATGGCGGGGCGAGAGGATGTATTTTTCGATCAGGACGTTGGCATTGCCGAAGCTGGCGCTGGCCTCGCGCTGGCATGAGGCGAGCGCATCCGCGAAGTCCGCAGCCTGCTCGACCAGCCGCATTCCCTTGCCGCCGCCGCCGGCCACGGCCTTGATCAGCACCGGATAGCCGATCTTTCCGGCCTCTTCGGCCAGCACCGCCGGGTCCTGGTTCTCGCCCATATAGCCCGGCGTCACCGGCACACCCGCCGCCTGCATCAGCGCCTTGGCCGCGTCTTTCAGCCCCATGGCTTCGATCGAGGCGGGCTTGGGGCCGACCCAGATCAGCCCGGCATCGATCACTGCCTGCGCAAATTCGGCGTTTTCGGAGAGGAAGCCGTAACCCGGGTGGATCGCCTCGGCGCCGGTGGCCTTGGCGGCGGCGATGATCTTGTCCCCCACCAGGTACGATTCGCGCGCCGGGCTGGGACCGATGTGGACCGCTTCGTCGGCTGAGCGGACATGCAGCGCCTTGGCATCGGCGTCCGAATAGACCGCCACCGTGCGAATCCCCATTTCGCGGGCGGTGCGGATGATCCGGCAGGCGATTTCGCCGCGGTTGGCGATCAGCAAAGTGGAAAACATGGGGACAGTGGCTAGGCTGCAAATGGCTGTGCTGCAATGCCCCTTGCGCACAGCGCGGCGCGACACTAGAGCGGCGCGCAAACCAATAGCGCGGATTCCCAACGGGGCACACTATGTCAGACCGTTTCAATACCATTGCCGGATGGACGCTGTTTTCCGGCATCGTTCTGCTCGGCCTGTCGGCCGTCAGCGGTCGCTATTTCCATGCCGGCAAGGAACAGCGGCCCGAAAAGATGGGCTATGAGATTGCCGGTGTCGTCCAGGAAGGCGAAGGCGGAGCCGATGCGACCCCGTTCGAGGCCTTCCTTGCCAAGGCCGACATGGCCAAGGGCGAAAAGACCTTCGCCAAATGCGCCAGCTGTCACACCATCGATCAGGGCGGTGCGGCCGGGCTTGGGCCGAACCTTTACGGCACCCTTGGTGCGAACCTTGGCAGCCATTCCTTTGCCTATTCGGACGCGCTCAAGGGCAAGGGCGGCAAGTGGGACTGGACCAGCATGAACGCCTGGCTGACCAGCCCCTCGGCCTTTGCGCCTGGCACCAAGATGAGCTTTGCTGGCCTGTCCGATCCGCAGGAACGCGCCAACCTGATGGTCTACCTCAATTCAAAGGGTTCGAACCTGCCGCTGCCGGCCATGCCCGAGGCTCCGGCCGCCGGTGCCGCGCCTGAAGCCGCTGCGGTTGTCGGCGATGCCGCCAAGGGCCAGAAGAGCTTCGCCAAGTGCGCCGCCTGCCACACCGCCACTCCCGGCGGTGCCAACGGCATCGGCCCGAATTTGGTCGGCGTAGCTGGCGCTGGCGTGGGCAAGCATAGTGCGGGTTATGCCTACTCCGATGCGCTCAAGGCCAAGGGCGGCACCTGGGACGATGCGACCATGGATGCCTGGCTGACCGACCCGGCCAAGTTTGCCCCGGGCACCAAGATGTCCTTCGCCGGTCTATCCGACGCCCAGGAACGCGCCAACATCATCGCCTACCTAAAGAGCGTCAAGTAAGGCGGCACTTCAGCGAAGCATGAAAGGGCGGGGCCGCAAGGCTCCGCCCTTTTCGGTTCAGCCCTTGAAGCCCTGTGCGATCACGTACCATTCCGACGAATCCTTGCGGCTCGCGGGTGGCTTGCCGTGTTTGACCGTGGTGAAATGCTTTTTGAGCAGCGCCAGGAGGTCCGTATCGGTTCCTCCTGCGAGGACCTTGGCGACGAATGCGCCGCCGGGGCTAAGGTGCTGGATCGCGAAGTCGGCGGCGGTTTCGACCAGGCCCATGGTCCGCAAATGGTCGGTCTGCTTGTGACCCACCGTATTGGCGGCCATGTCGGAAATAACCAGATCGGGCGGACCATCCAGCGCTTCGGTCAGCGCCGCGGGGGCTTCATCGGCCATGAAGTCCATCTGGAAAATCGTTACGCCCTCAATCGGATCGGTTGGCAGCAGGTCGATCCCGACCACCGCCGCTTTGGGGTTCAGCTTGCGCACCACCTGGGCCCAGCCGCCCGGCGCAATCCCCAGGTCGACCACACGGCGCGCGCCTTTGATCAGGCCATATTTCTCGTCAAGCTCGATCAGTTTGAACGCGGCGCGGCTACGCCAGCCCTCAGCTTTGGCCTGCTTGACATAGGGATCGTTGAGCTGGCGGGTCAGCCAGCGGGCCGAGCTGGTGCTGCGTTTGCGTCCGGTGCGCAGCCGCTCGTTTGGGTCCTTGCCGGAACGGCTCATGCCTCACCTCGCTTGATTCGGCGAATTTCCGCACGCGCGCGGTCGCCGGCTCCGCCAGAGGCCATCAGCCCGCGCAGGATGCCTTCGCGGATCCCGCGATCGGCCACGCCGAGCCGGTCGGCCGGCCAGAGATCGAGGATGACTTCGAGAATCGCGCAGCCGGCGACGACCAGATCGGATCGCTCGCGTCCGATGCAGGGCTGGGCCCGGCGCTGGTCCGCAGGCATGGCTGCCAGCGACTGACATAGCCTGCGCATCGAATCAGACTGGACGATCAACCCATCAACGGCATTGCGATCATACTGCGGTAGTTCCAGGTGCAAGCTGGCGAGAGTTGTCACGGTCCCGCTCGTACCCAGCAGGCGCGGCCGAACGGTCCCTTGCCGTTCCTCGAGCCAGGCCTGCGCGCGTTCGGCGAAAGGGGCCAGACTTTCACGCACCAGTTTGCACATCTGCGCGTAACGTGCGGCGCGGCCGATGGCGTCGGCCGGTTCGGCAACGCAGCTCTCGGTTAGCGAGACGACGCCCCAGGGCACGCTTTGCCAGTCATGGATCAGCGGGCTTGCATCGGGACGAGTCTCAACCAGTACGAGCTCGGTTGATCCACCGCCGATATCGAACACCACCGCCGGCCCTTCACCGGATTCGAGCAAGAGGTGGCAACCCAGAACGGCCAGCCGGGCCTCTTCCTTGGCGCTGATAATGTCGAGCATTATGCCGGTTTGATCGCGCACCCGCTGGATGAAGTCGGTGCCGTTCTCAGCCCGTCGGCAAGCCTCGGTCGCGACCGAACGGGCGAGGTGGACATTGCGGCGCATCAGCTTGTCCGCGCAGATCTGCAGTGCACCCAGCGCCCGGTCCATCGCCGCGTCGCTTAGCCGACCGGTCTGGGCCAGACCTTCGCCCAGCCGGACCACCCGGCTGAAGGCATCGACCACTACGAAATTCTCTCCCTGGGGGCGGGCGATCAACAGGCGGCAATTGTTGGTGCCAAGATCGATCGCGGCAAAAGCCTGACGATGAAAGGGGACGGCGCGTTGCACCTGCTGCCACAGGCCCGACCGGGGCCGATTTGGGCCGCTTTGGCGGTCAGTCCATGGATTCACCCGATCCTTGGACCCGGGCTGATCCGATTCCTGCGGAGCTGATTGCCCCTGATGACCACCTGGCGGCGGATGATTGTCCGCCATGATTACTTCACTCTTTATCGTTTTCCCGTCCGCTGCGGCGGGTACCTGACGGTGATGCTATACCTCTCTGCCATGCGGAGCAAGGGCAGGCCGCTGCGCGCGCTTGACGGCGCCGCAAGGCGGCACTAGAGGCACGCCCCTGATTGCCCGATCCTCTAATGGTAAGTTCGCGGGCGTTCCTGCATTTTCAATCACTTGGCTGGTTAATTCGGTGCGACTTGGCGCGCATCGCGTGGTTTCGTCGCACCGCTGCGAAAAGGCCCGCGCCGATGCAACCGGCGCGGGCCTCCCCCCGTTCAGCTCTGCATGGCAATCGTCACGGCGGGGCCGTAGGCAGGGGTGCGGGGCACGATATCTTCATGCCCAGACGCTTGTAGTACCGGCACAGCCGCCCGCCCGCCGCGCTCACCCGGTCGCCCCAGCCTTCCACCGCCGCGTTGTATTCCTCGGCCGCTTGCGCGCTGGTGACGATTTCAGGGCCGGGGACCGGCTTGGCCTCGGTCGCCGCCGTCAGATCGGCAGGGGGCGGGAAGCCCGCTCTCAGTGATCCCGGCGCGCCGCAGCCGCTGGCAATTGTGAGCAACAGCAGCGGGAGCAGGTGCCGTATCGGGGCCGCTCGATTGAATCGCAGCATGGGCCTTCCTTTCCTGTTCGGTTTGGTTGATCGTATCGGCGGCGCGTTCGCCGGCCGCCTCGGCATGGGCCGGGGCCACCTTGGCCGCCGCCGCATTCTCGTGATTGCGCACCACCCCCCGGTCATGAAAGTACAGCCAGGCGCCCAGAATGGCCCCCAGCAGCGCGAAAACGGCAAGCCCCGCTACCCACGGGGCGGCGCGGCTTGCCGTGGCACGCTGCAAGCCCGCTTTCAGCAGCAGGTTGACGAAGAAGGCAATCAGCATCGGCAGATCCTTTCCTAAGCGGCGATCGAACGAAAGCTCGGCCGGAACAGCTTGCGCGCCGGGGCGCTTACCGGCGCGGCAGGTGCACCGCCCAGCGGCCTGGCTATGTCGGTTTCGATTGCCAGGAATAGCGCCTGCGCCCGGCCCAGCGGCACGGCGCTGTCTGCCTCGGCTGCGATCGAGACTTGCTGAGCCCGGCCGATCGCGCGTGCTTCATCGGCCTCGATCGCATGGGCCAAAGTCATGCCGCGCGCCAGCGCCTGCGCCGCATTCGATTCCGCTGCCATGGCCAGCTGTGCGGCGCGGCTAAGTGGCAAAGCGCTGTCCGCCTCCTCGCCCGGCGATACCGTTGCAGCCCGGCCCAGCGGCTTGGTATTGTTGAACTGACTGGCCAGCGCCAGCTGCATCGCCCGGCCCAGCGGCTGCGCGTCGTCGGCCTCGGTTGCCACGTCCAGCGCCTGCGAATACCCCGCCGCCGCTGCCTCAAACAACTTGCTGTCAGCAATTGCCGCACCCGCGCTCGATCGCGGAAAGCGATAGACATTTGCTGGCGATCCAACCCGCCCCAGCGGATAGATCGCCAGCCTACCCATTGGCGATCACGAATTCCAATTCGGGAATCCCGGTTGCGGTGCTGTCCGCCGCCACTGTCAGGATCAGCGCGCTGTCGGCGAACACTTCGGGCAGCAGGGTCTTGTCCGGCCCATGCGTGTCGCCATCGTTGACGGTTCTGCAACGCCCGCTCCACAGCGGCCGCAGCACCAGCACATTGAACGTGCCCGCGGTTGCCACACTGCCCGTCACGTTGTCGATCTTCTGAATGCCTGCGTCGCCCGCCTGCAGCGGCACTTGCATCATTCGCCCCACGGTCAGCGCCGTGCCGACCGCCAGCGTGGCCGTTCGGCCGCCTGTGCCCGATTGATTGGTATAGGTGATCGTCACCGTCAGGTTGCCGGTAAAGGCCGTCACAGCCTCGATCCAGATCTGCGTGTCAGCATAGTCGCCGCCCGGCATCCGCCCGGCATAGCTCGGCTGTCCGGCCAGCGCGGTATTGGCATTGAAGGCATAATTCCCAGCCTTGAATACCATGTCGAACATCTTCAACCGGCAGGCCACACTGCTGCCGAATTCGACTTGCGCCAGGTTTCCGGTCGCACCGCCGCCAAAGGCATTGATTGTCGGGCAGCCAGCAGTTGCATCGGTCGGCACCACTCCCGCCGCCGTGCTGGTCCCGGCCAGCGTCCCTGCGCCGGGATTGCCTGCCAGGTCGAACACTGAAAACCATGCGGTCGCGATCGCTGTACGCGAAGCCGTCTTGGCCAGCGAAGCGAACTGCTTGGCCGCGCCAATCAGCCCCGGATCGAATGATGTTATCGCCACCGTCAGCTCCCCCGGAAGAAGATGCTGGCCAGCACCGCCAGATCGCCGCCGTCCGGGGTCGCTGCGTAATCGTGCAGGGTCAGCGGGATCAGGTCGGCATCGGTGCCCCCGGTCGTGTCCGGGTCATAGCAATAGAGGATCTTCGATATCGCGTTGCCGGTCGCCCCCGCCCAGATGTGCAGCGGCACCGAAACGTCATAGCGATCGTTCGCGGTATCGGGTCCGGGGAAAGCCGCCAGCTCCGCATCGGTCAGCACCTTGCGCCCCATCGTGGTCTGCTCGTTGGTCGTGCCCGAAAGGAAATCGGCCAGCGTCAGCTTGTCGCGCAGCACCGCGTCGGTTTCCAGCCCGGTCGTCTCGATCGGCACCGCGACGATCGCGCTGTTCGCCGGGTCGTTGCTCTTGACGCGGCGGTACAGTTCAACCACCCGGCCCTTGGCAACATTCATCACAATCGCGGCCATCAGACAGACTCCTTGTAACCGTTAAGGGAAAAGCTCACGCTCCCGCTGGCGCTCTGCACCCGCAGCACGTCGCCCGGGTCCATGGTAAAGGGGCCGAATTCCAGCCCCTCGTTGGCATCGATTGCCTTGTCGTAAGCCTTGTATTGCTGCACCGCATCGGCCGCGCCGCCGATCGCCATTGCCACCCGCACGGTCGAAGCGGCACCGCGATTGGCGATATGCAGCCGCCCGGTCACCCGGAAACCAACCGGCGCGGTGAACAGGTCGTGCAGCGTGGCTGCTGCCGGGCTGGCCTGCGCCAGATCGCCGAATTCCAGGCTCATGCCAGGTACGCCTGCTGCGCGCGCGAAAGCCCGGCGCGAATGTCGGCCGTGCCGTCGCCGTTGTCGATAATCACGATCGTCCCGTCACTGGTCAGGTCGGCCACGGTCAGCGCGCCATCGGTCGCGCCCAGCACTTCGCGCTGGATCCGCGCAACCGTCTGCAACTGACGGGGCGCATCGAACCGGGCCGGGATGATCGCGCGCGGCATCAGGTCGGGTCCTCGCCCGCCAGCTTGTTAATCGTCGCGTCCTTGGCCGCGCTCGATCGCGTCGTGCCAAAGTGGAAGGCCAGCACGATCCCCGGCCAGGTCAGCACAGAGCCCAGCACCACATTGGCGACCATTTCCTTTTCGGCCGGCACGAACGGCGAAAGCACCAGCGCGATCACCGCCGTGGCGACGATGAAGGCCAGCCCGCCGAATACGTTGCGCGCCATTTCTCCCCCGCCGCTCATGCTTCTTTCCGGTACAGGCTGGCTTCGGCCGTGCGGCGCCGCTGCAAGCCCGGCAGAACCCGGCCTCCGCCCTTCACCCACATGCCGAACGCCTCGGCGGCAGCGCGATAGTTCCCGTCGCGGTGCTTGCGCAGCACGGTCGATTTGCAGAACGCCCCGATCCCGATGTTGAAGGCCAGCGCCACCATCGCGTCGAACTGGTTCTGGGTTGCATCGGGTGCGGCCATAGCCACTGCATCCTCGAACCGGTCCAGATCATGTTGCAGCAGCGCTTCGGCCTGCTGCTCGGTAATCGTCTGCCCCGGCTTCACGTTGGGGCCGGTGCTGCCATAGCCGATCGTCCAGACCCGCGCCGGGCACAGATAGGCGGTCAGCCGCAGCCCCTCGAATTCCTTTATCAGCGCCAGCCCAGCAGCGCCAATCTGGCGGCCCAGACCGGCCTCGATCCGGGGAAGGGCGCTGTGCCCTGCGCGGGCGGCGGCCAGGCCGCTGTTGATCGTATCGACTTCCAGCAGGCTCAACCCGTCGCCGTCGTCGTCCAGCTCGCGCGCCACGTCGAAAATCGGCTTGTCGTCCTGCAACCGCCGCGCTTGCGCAATCGCACCGTGCACGGCCAGCACATCGCGCTGGGTAAAGGGTCCACCCACCACCCGCACGGCATCGAAAATCGGGGTATCGGTTTTAAAATCGATGAACATCAGACTTTCTCCGCCTGCCGCACTTCCTCGCGGTGTTTCATTTCCTCCAGCAGCTTGCCCGCCCGTTTCAGGGTCGGGCTGCGGGGTGAAAGTCGCTCCAGCTCGCGCCAGAAGATTTCGATCACCACCAGCTGGGTATTGCGCGCGTCCTCGCACGCCTCCAGGTCGGCACGCACCCGCCTGCCCACCCGCTCCACCCGGGTCCACAGCCAGGCAATCACCCCGCCCAGGCAGGTTGCCACGGCCACCCCGGCCTGGATCGCTTCGGTCAGATCGCTCATCTCATGCTCCGGTCAGGGGGTATAGGGCAGCACGTTGGCGCCCGGTGCGTTGCCGCTGTCGGCGGTGAAGTTGGCGGTATAGATCGTCGATCCCACCCCCAGCGTTTCCAGCGCGGTCCCGCCCAGGCTGGTGCAGCCATCCAGATAAGCGATCGATGCCGCATAGCCGACCAGGCCGAACGAATAGTTCGCCGCCGCCCCGGCGCGCGGCGCCGTTACGGCCGAACCCACCATCCAGCTGATTGATCCATTCACATCATGGATCTGACGGTTCTGGTTGTTGGAATATTCGCCGTTGACCCGAACCGTATGGCCGCCGTCGTGGTTGGTTGATCCGTTGTTGGTGCCGATCGCGTTCCACCCGTTGGACGTGGCCCGGCAATCCACTTCGATCGCCAGCGGGATGCCCAGCGGGGCCGAATAGTGATGATAAACCAATCCGTCCTCGGTATTCCACGGGGCAGCGCTTTCCTGCCCCACCGCCAGAATCCGACCCTGCGTTGCCAGCCCGTTGGTCAGCGCATACTTGAAACCGCAGCCCCGGTGCCGGAAATAGGTCAGCGGCGCGGCAATCTCGGCCAGCACATAGGCCCCGTAATAACCGCCGTGCAGCTCCACGTTTTCCAGGTAAACCTGCCCGCCCGCCTTCTTGTAATAGAAGTTGCCGGTCCCCCCGCCGCCCACGCCGGTAAAGATCCGCACCGCGCTGTCGGGCACCCGGCCATCCGCCAGATGGATATAGATCGTCGTCCCGGTGATCCAGTATGTCCCCGCCGTCGCCCGGCACGCGGCCAGGTCCGCAGCCGGGGCCAGTCGCGCGAAATCGCCGTTGCCGTCCACGATTCCCGCGTCGAAGGCGGAATAGAACACGTTGCTGAACGTGCCAAAGTATGTCGCCCCGATGTCCAGCGTCCAGGCGATGGTCTGGTGGCACGATGAAATCACCGGCTGCCCGTCGCTCGAAACCACCTCCAGCTGGTCGATGCTGGTAACCACCACCTGGTTGAAGCTGCTCAGCCCCTGATAGGTTCCACCCTTGGCCAGCACTTTAACCTTGCCGCCAAAGCACCGTTGCAGAGCCGTTGAAAGCCGCTTGATCGGCGCTGCGGCCGTGCCCGGATTGGCATCGTTCCCGGCGCCCACATCAACGTAAATCACCGATACGCGCGGATCTTGTACCGAAAGCTGACTGGCCAGCGAAAGGTCGCTAAAGGCGCGGGTTCCGTCAAGCCTGCAAACCCCCAGCTCGGCGGTCAGCGCTGCGTCCAGCCCGGCAGGCGGGGTCAGCCGCGCCGCCTTCAGCAATCCCTCATAGGGCCGCGATCCCGGCTGCCCGCCAATATCGTTGGCAATCTTGCTCGATACATGCGCGGGCAGCGCCGCCTGCGTCATCGAAAAGCGCACGGTCATGGTGTCCGCCACCACCAGCTTGATCGGTCCCAGCGGCACAGAGGTCAGCCCGCCAAAATGCCAGGTCTTGCCGCCGTTCAGCGAAACCGAAATCCGCGCCGTGCCATCGGCGAACACGTCCACCACATAGTCGATCACCGCCCCCGCCGCCCACGGGTCCAGCGTCAGCGCCAGGCTGGAAAGCCCGGCCTGGTCGTGCTGGCGAAACCAGCCATTGGCCTGGTAAAAGAACGCGGAAAAATCCCCGGCATTGGCATAGAACGCGATGCCTACCGCATTTCCCGCCGATGCCCCGGCCACCACTTCGCAGCGCAGCGTTATCCGCTGCTCCACCGGGACCTTGTTCAGCGTGGAAATCAGCACGGTCCGCGCAGCGGTCACCAGGTCAATTTCCAGATTGCTGGCATTGTTGGTCGCGGTGAACGTGATCGCCGCGCCATCGGTCAGGTTGATCGCGGTCGGCGCCACGTTGTCCAGAAACGCCTCGCTGTACACCCCGTCCTCGGCCAGCTGCCGCGCCCAGCCATTGGCCAGCGCCGCCGATGCCGCCGCCAGCGCCGCCTGGGTGCTGCCGATCCGCTTCCACGCCGATGATCCCAGCACGAACTGGAATATCCCGCTGTTGCTGACCGGGGCACCGCCCAGCACCGGGTCCACGTGCGTCCCGCCATCGGTATAGATGATCGCCAGCGCGTTGTCCGCTGCATTGACCGGCTCCAGCAAGGCCCAGGTCGCATAGGCGGTAATGTTGCCCTGCGCCTGCATCAGCGCCGCCGCCGCTTCGGCCCGCTCGGCCGCGCTCACCGCCGTGCTGGCATTGGCCCCGGTCGTTGCCGCCGCCGCCACGGCTATATCGCGCGCGCTTTCCGCCGCCACCCGCGCCGCAATCGCGCCCGCCGCGCTCCCGGCATCGCCCGGCACTTCGGCCATGGCGGCCAGCACGGCCAGCGCTTCGCTTGCATCGCCTTGCGCGGCGGCAATCGCCGCGTCCTGCTCCTGCGCAATCCGGGTCACCTTGTCCCAGGCCTTTTCGGCGGAACGCGGGCTCACCGGCTCGAACGATGGAAAGCTGCGCAGCTGGGTCCGCTCGGTCAGGCGCTGGATCTCGAACAGGTCATCGGCCGGCCAGGCCGCCGTCGCAGTAATCGTTCCGCTTCCGCCCAGCCCGTCACCGCCCAGCACATAGTCGGTCGTTTCGGTCAGCACCGTGCGCGCGTCATCGGCTGCCGCCACATGGGTTACAGTCAGCTCGCTGGCAGCGGCATACTGGATCGATGCCAGCGATTCCGCCGCCATCGCCGCGCCCGGCTTGTAGGAATGAAAGCAGGAATGAAAGGAACCCGTCGCTGAAACCGTCATGCCATACGCCTTTTCCGGCAGACAGAGCTGCGGACCGGTGGCGATGGAGAACGGGGAGCCGGCGTGTCGCACGCGGCCCTACAGTCTATTGACCAATATGGCAACAAGAATTAGCGCGAAATCGGTTGCGGCGGCAGTCCGGTGATTCGTGCCGCCGCAGCTATTCCGCCCCTTCGGCCGCCTGCTCCTCGATCCGCGCCACGTTTTCCTCGGCGCCTGGCATACCGATCGCATTGCCCCAATCGATCCCGCGCGCCGGATTGCCATTGCCGGTAAAGGCCCCGGGCGGCGTGTGATAGCTGGTGTCCTGCTCCCTGGCGAATTTCTCCATCCGGCCATAGCGCTCGGCATAGCCTTCGCCGTCCACCGCTTCGCGCACATAGTCCATGAACAGCCGCTCGGTCGCGGCGCGAACGTACCACAGCGAAAGCCCCGGTGTTTCCGATCTGGCGAAATCCAGCGCGTGGCGCTGCCAGGGCACGTCCTCACCTTGCATTGCATTTATCGGATCGTCGATCGTCAGGCGTGCTACATTGCCCGCAAACTGCCCCAGAATTGGGCCAACCCAACTTGCCGCCATGCCCCCGCCAAAGCGGTTTTCGTTGCTGTTAATCAGGTCGCCAAAGATGCCCATGCCCCCGCCCTTCAGCATCGCACGCCACCCGAATGACCAATTAAAGCCATCCGGCCCCCACATTTGCTCCGGGTCTTTGCCGTCCCGCAATGCAGTCAACTGTTGCGAAATTGCTCCGCCCGTGGTCAGCATCGCAACCAGTCCGAAGGCATAGGACAGGCGCGGCGCCAGTCCGCTTTGCCGCATCATCCGCCGCCCGTGCAGCGATAGCAGCGATAGCGGAAAGCTCTTGAACAGGAATGCACTGCGCGTCAGCTCGGTTATCCAGCGCCCGCGCGAACCCAGAGATCCAACCATCGCCCGCGTGTCCAGATCAGCCACCGTCACCGCATGGCGCACTTCGGTCGCCACCATCCGGAACAGGTCCTGCCGCAGCGCCTCGTCCTGCACGTCGGCCGGCATGATCCACTCCATGCCCTTTTCGGTGCTGGTCGGGGTCGCGCGCAACTGGTCCCACCGCTCGGGGCCGATGTTGTACCGCTCCAGCATCGCCGCAAAGCCCTTGGGCAGCGCGGCATGGTCCTTGCCGCGCAGGTGCGAAACTGCCCCCATCAGCTCCATCCCGAACGCCTGTTGAGTCGCTTCGGTGTGCCGCTCCAGCAGGCTCGCCCGCAGCACGAAATCGGCCAGGCGGCGCGTTGTCTCGTGGGTCAGCTCCTCGCCGGTCAGCCGGTAATCCCCGCTCATCGCGCGGGTCCATTGCTCCGATATCACCCCCAGGCGTGCGGCCAGGCTCCGGTCGGCCTCGCTGCCTGGCGCCATCAGCTTGGCATAGCGTCCCGCCATCTTCATCATGGGCAAATCATTGAAGCCCGCCGTAAACAACATGCTGCCGAAGTCCGGCACGGCGCTAATCAAGGCACCACCCAACTTTGCCGAAGTCTGCTGTGCCGCCAAGGCTCCGAACAATGTCGTCATGCGCGGATTTTCGCTGTATGAATTGGCCCCGCTGAATTCGTTGTAAAGCCGCTGCAACCCGCCTTCACCGCGTCGTGCATTTTTGGACACCTGCTGCGCTGTTGTTCCGCCAATTATCCTCGCCAACCCGGTTACTTGCGGCAATTCTTCCTTGCCCAGATATTCGGCCCCGCTTTTCAGCAGCCAGTCCTGCTGGAATTTCAGGGTCGCCTTGGGGTTCGGACCCATCCATTTGATCGCGGCGATATCGCGCGCCATCGATCGCACATGGCCGATCATCGCGTCATAGCCGGTGCCGCGCCCGCCAAACCGCTCGGCATAGGCGGCCCAGCTGGCCCCGTCCTTGAAATGCAGCACCCGGTGCGCCTGGCGCCGGTTGCCCACCGCGCTAACCCCCAGCTGCCCGGCCTCGCGGCGGCTCCAGCCATCGGTGGCGATCGCCTGGTGCATGTCCTTCAGCATCAGTTCCAGCTTGCCGTCCGCCATCGGCAGCCCGGTGGCATGGTCGATCATCTTTTCGCGGTTCAGCAGCGGCAGGATGAATTCGCGCCACGGGGCAAACCCGGCATCGGCGATCTTCACCTGGTCGTGCAGCTGGGGCAGGGCCCATCCCTCCAGCCTGGCAATGTGCCCGCCATTGGCATTGAAGGTCGATCGCAGCCATTCCGCCGTCCGGGTCCAGGCCTCGGCCAGCTCTTTCGCATTGGCGTTGCCGGTGGCCTTGCCGTGCAGCTCGTCCAGCACATCGGCCAGATCGTCCTTGTGGCGCACCACCCCGGCCAGGTTGCGGCGGAACTTGCCCAGCAGCCCCTCGATCATGCCAAACGCCTGCCGCTCGATTCCCTGCCGGTCGTAATCCATCCCCCGCACGAAATCCTCGGCATCCTCGCGCCGCAGCGGGGCGGGCTTGCCATCGGCATCAGCCCCGGCCTTGCGCTGCATGTCCTTCAGCCATGCCCCCTGCGCCTTGGCCTGCAACAGCGCCTGCCGCTTGCGCCGCACATGGTCCAGCTCGAACCCCGCCAGCACCTTCTCGGTCGCCATGCTCTCGGCGGCGGCGCGTCCGTGCAGCTGCTCGAACTGGCCCACCAGCTCGTCATAGTCCGGCTTCATCCGGTCGAACGTCGCCTGGCTGATCTTCTTGCGCGCCAGCAGGTCGGGCAGGCAGACATTCAGCGCCATCAGATACAATCCTTTGCTTGTCTGATTTCCTCGGCCTCGCGGTCGAATTCATCCATCAGGTCGCGCAGGCTCTGGCCCTGGCTTTCCTCGTCAAGCCGGAACGTCGGCTGATCCACTGCATCGAACAGCGGCGAACCCATCGTGCCGTCCTGTTCGACGCGCGCCCGCATCGGCGCTTCGGCGCCCAGCACTGCCTGCTGCGCCTGCCGTGCAGCAATCGCGGGATCGATCGCCGCGCCCATGTCAAGTGCGGGACCGTTCTCGATCCTGATCCCTTCGGCCAGCAAGGCATCGCGGTAACGGTCAAAGCTGTGCATCGGAATGCCCACCATTGGCCGATTGGTTCCGCGATCTATGGTCAAGGCCAGATCCAGCTTGCCCGCCACCGTCTTGGCGTCGTCGCCATAGAACTCCAGGAAGTCACCGCGCTTCTCGCCGATCATCGGGGGAATAGCTGCCTCCACCATCGCCCGCGCATCATGGTCCAGGCTGTCCGCCTGCACCTTGGCTGCAGCGCCGTCAGGATCGGCAAACCGCCCCAGCTCCTCGGGCGGCAGCTCGGCTAGGGGGAGGGGGTCGTGGCTTTCTCGATCGCCAGCAGCGCGCCAACTGCGATCGAGGCGCGCCGCCTCGTCTCCGGCGACAGGCTCCCATCCCGCGAAATCGTCCGCTGCTGGGCTATCTTGGCCGCGATATTCGGGATCGTCTGGACTGCCATAATCAAGCTCCTCATAGCGCGGATCGCCGCCCTCGTCCAGTGCGTCCCAGCGGGTCGCATCGGCATAATCGTTGATCGCCCGCAACAGCGCTTCGCCGGGGTCCGCCACTTCGGGATTGGCCAGCATCCACCGCGCTGCATGGTCCAGCAATTCATCGTCGGGCGCTTCATAGCCAAACCGGGTCCGCGCCGCGTCCTCGATTTCATAGGCGGCAAACCGCACATCGGCCTCGGGCGAATTCAGCCCCAGGCCATCGGCGGGCGGAGCAAAGGGACCGCCCGGCCCCTGTGCCTCGCGCGCGGCCTGGTCGGCCATGGTATAGCGGGGCTGGCCATCGCCAATCCGCGCGTCCAGGTAATCCAGCACTTCGGCTTCGCTCGGGCGCCCGCCGTCCGCCCCGTGCAGATAACCGGCCTCGTCCAGCAGTTCGCCGATTGCGTCGATGCTGCGGCCTTCATGGCGCAGCAGCGGGCCGTGATATCGGGTCATTTTGCGCCAGTTGCGCGATCCCGCGTTGCGGCGCTTTTCAATCAGCCGCTTTTGCACATCGGGCAGCAGTTCGCGCTTTTCCTTGGCTGATATGCCGATCAGGCCCAGCCCATGGCCTTCGTCGTCGCGCACGCCGCCATGCCGGGCGATAAACTCCAGCACGTCCTCCGGCCCTTCGCCGCCGCGCCGTGTGCCCAACTGGCGCTGGGTCCGCCGCACGAATCCGCCGCCCTGCTTGCTCACGCGCAGCGGCCCGCCCTTTTCGCGGACCAGCTCCATCATCGCCAGGCGCACGTCGTTGGGGGCCAGCCCCAGCTCACCGGCCATGCCGTCGATATCGTTCAGGTCGCGCTTGGGCTCGGCGATCATGTCGCGCAGCCGCCCGGCCGTGGTCAGCACTTCGGCCGGGGCCGGGTCGGGCAGCCGCGCCAGCGGTTCCACCGGCCCGCCCGCATCGCCGCGCGGCGGGGCGATATCCTCCACCGCCACCGGCTCCACCCCTTGCACCTCCTCCAGTTCCACGCGCGGCGCGCTGCGGTCCAGCTCGGCCTGCAACCGCGCGTTCTCGGCATTGATCGCGTCCAGCTCCTGTCGCAGCCCCGGCGCCCGGCTTGCCGCTTCGCCGGGGTCCAGCATGGCCCCGCCATCGCGCACCGCCACGCCGCGCCCGCCCATCTTGCGATCGGCCCAGGCGATCAGCCAGCCTGCCGTCTTGCCCTTCAGGAACTTGTTGGCATTCAGGGCATCGGCGCTGAACAGCTTTTCCAGCGGGGTGCCGGGGTCGGCCCGGTGCACATTTACCGCCCGTTCCGGGCCGCTGAAATGGGCCAGATACAGGTTGCCCTCGGTAATCGGCACCCCGCCCGTGCGCAGCACTGCGGAATTATCCGCCGTCAGGTCGCGCATCAGCACGTCCTGAATTGCTCCGTCGTGGCGCTTGGCCAGGATCTGGCTGTTGCTCAACCCGCCCGTGCCATAGCGGCGCTTGTAGTATTTCAGCCAGGTTCCGTCGATGAACTGATAACGTCCGATCGCGCTGGATAGCAGCTTTCCGGTCTTGGGATCGCGCGGCCGCGCACTATCATTGCCGCTCGATTCGGCCCCGCGCACCTGCGCCATGAACCTTTCGCTGGCGCCGCCCGGCACCGTCCCGCTGGCCAGCGCTGTCCCACCCGGCGCGCTCCGCCGCCCTGCCGGCAGCGGTGCAGCTTCCGGCGCCACTACCCGGCGCGGGGCCGGGGCAGCCGGATTGTCCCGCGCGATCCGGTCCAGCATCGATCCCAGCGTGGCATCGTGCGCCCGCTGCCCGGCCCCGCTCGGGGCAAACGGGCTAAGCCCATCCATATGCCCCTCGCGCCGCAACAGGTCGGCGGCATCGCGCTGGGTCGGGGTCATATTCTCGCGCCCGATCATCGCTTCCGTCGTATCGGCCAGCAGGCTGTCGTCGGCCTCGATCGTCGCCTTGCCCGCCCAGCGCGTCCGCAGCCCTTCGGGCAGCTTTTCCCAATTGGCCGCCACCGCCCGCTCGAATCCAGCCCGGCCAGCCTCCAGCGTCCGGCCGCCCACCTTCGGCGCGGCATGAAATGCCCCGCCCAGCGCAAAGGCGCTGGCCAGGTTCATCGCCACGTCGCCCGCGCTGGTGTCCTGCCCCAGGCGCGCCCGCGCTTCGATGCTTTGCGGGGTCAGCGCGGCTTCGCCAAGCAGGTTTATCCCGCCTTCCATCAGCACGCCCTGCACCAGCGGCCGGCCCGCCGATGCCCCGCCCGTGATCGCGCCGATCGCAACGTTCGCCGGGTCGGTCATTCCCCCCGCCAGCGATCCGGGCAGCCGCACATACCACGGCGTCCGCCCGACAATCTCCATATCGCGGTCATACTTGCCCTGCCGTGAAAGCACGTCGCGCCGCCAGTCGTCAAAATTGCCGGGAAACCCCTGCGGCAGGGGCAGCCCCCGCGCGCGGCGGTCCTCGATCCGGTCGCGCAGGCTGCGCGGCTGCTGGCCCGGCTTCAGGTATTGCGCGTCCAGCCCCAGCTGGCGCTTGCGCTGCCAGCCATGCAGGTCGCGCGGGTCCAGCGGCACGCCCGCCGCCTCGTCCATCGCGTCCAGCGTATCAGCCAGATCGTCCATCGCGCCACTCAGGCGATAGTCCTGGATCGTTGCTGTTTCGTCGCGGGTCGTGCGAAAACTCGCCCCCAGCCCTTCCAGCACGCTCGGCGGCGGGGGCGGGGGCGGCGGGGCCGCTTCGCGCAACGGCGCGCGGCGATAGCTGCCGGGAACTTGCGCTGGCATTTAGCGACCCCTCGGATTGGCCGGAACCGCCATTACATAGGGCCGCACGGCGCGGCCGGGCTCCCGGTTCAGCAGCGCCCGCCCTCTGGCGTCGATCACGTTGTACAGCGCGTCACCGGCTGCATTCTGCCCGGCATATTCCAGTTGATAGTTGGCCCGCACGTCGGCCGCCTTGGCCGGGCTGCCATCGGCATAGGTCGCACCCTCAAAGCCATAGCGCGCCAGGCGCTGCTCGAACTCGCTTTCATTCCACTGGTCGGGCAGCTCGATCTTGCGGCCATAGACCGTGCCGATCCCGCCCTGCCAGCTGCCATTGCCGCGCTGGGTCCCGCCGAACATCACCCGCAAGCCCTTCTCGAACGATCCGGCATTCCAGTTGTCCTGAAATCCCGCCACGTAATCCAGCGCCCCCTCGCGCAGGTGCTGGCGATATGGGGCATTGGCCCGCATCAGCTCGGGGCCAAGGAACGCGGACATTGCCCGGTCCACTTCGGCCTCCTGATCGCGCCGCGTCTTGCCGGTGCGCAGCGGCGGAAGCACCGCGTCCTTGTTGTTGGTCCGCACCAGCTGGCCCTGCGCCACCCGCCCGCGCGCTTCAGGCCCCAGCCCGGCAATCAGCGCCGCCTTGGGGTCGCCCGCCGCTTCGGCCGCGCGCCAGCGCAGGTTCGGGGGCAGGGCGGCCAGCGTGGCAAAGCCCTGCATCCGCTGTTCCGGCCCGCCTTTCAGCATCGGCGCCACTTGCGCGCCGATCGTGCCGCCGCGCTTTTTGGTTTCGGATTCGTACAGCTCCAGCTCGCCGCGCTCGGCCGGGCTGGCCGCGCCGCTGTTCACTTTCGCGCGCAACTGCTCGGCCTGGCTTTCCAGCACCGGGGCCGAAAGGCTGCCGATCTGGCGCGCGGTCGTGCCGGTCACCGCCTTGTTGCGGTACTTCTCGATCGTCGATCCTTCCACCCCGGCCGCACCCGCCGCCTGCAAGGCAGCGGCCCACTCGCTAGGCGCAGGGGGATTGTTGCCGCCCTCGCGTTCCTCCAGCAGCTTCAGCCCCTCGGTCGCCTTGTCCTGCGCTTCGGCCTGGGCCAGCTCGGCCGCCTTGGCTTCGGCCCGGGCGGCATTGTCGGCCATCCCGTCGTAAGTTTTCAGCGTCTGCGGATCGAACACCGAATCCAGCTCGCCCGAACCGATCATGGCCTTCACCGCCTTGTGATTGCCACGGTCCAGTTGCCCGTCGATGTAACCCGCTGTCAGCTCGGCTCGAAGATCTGCTTTCGCTTTTGGCCCGCGTGCACCGTCCATTCGCAAGGCGTCGAGCAGCTTGTCACCCTCGATCAGTGCCGCATTCAGGTTCTCGCCGTTCGGATCGCGGGCAAGGGCATTGCGCTGGGCATAGCCCCATTTCTTGACTTCTTCGCCCTGAAAGCTGCGGAACGTCTGATCCTCGTAATCCTGCGCCCGCGTCTTGTAACCCGCCCTGGCCCGCGCCACCACCGGCAGCAACTGGTTGCGCACTTCGGGGTCGGTAACATCGGCCAGCACCTTGTCAAAGGCATCGTCAACCTGCTGGCCGCGCTTCGCGGCATAGCCCACCGCCCCCGGCGCGCTGTATTCCGGCAGGTCGCGTTCGCTGGCCTCCAGCGCGGTCTGCGCTTCGGCGATCTGCCCGGCTTTTACCGCCATCGCCGCCGCCTGCGCCCGCCGCTTTTCCAGCTGCTGGATCTGGAACTGGTCCTCGGCCACCTGATCGTCGGCCTGGCGACCCACCGCCGCCACCTTGCCCAGCGTGCCCCCGGCCTGCTCCAGCACGCCGCCGATCGCGCCCGCCAGCGAACTGGTCTGCCGCTGCGGTTTCAGCACCACCGTGTTGCCGCGCACCTGGCGGTTGTACCCATCGGCCATTGCTTAACCCCTCATTCCGGCGCCGATCGCCCGCGCCGTCGATGTCAGGCGCGATCCGCCCAGCACCGCATCGCGGACCAGCCCGCGCGAAGCGCTCACCCGCGCGCCCGCGCTGATTCCGGTCGCCCCGATCAGCGCATTGCTGGCCGCGCCGAATACCGAACCGATCAGCGCATTGCGGCCCGCCGCCCGCTTGTCCTTGGCCGCTTGCAGGTAATTGGTCGCCTGCTGCCCGGCCCGGCTGCGCAGCGCGGCAATATCGCGGTCCCGGTTGGCCATGCTTTCGGCGATCAGGTCGCCCGCGCTGCCCCAGCCCAGGCCCACGCCGCTGCCCGCCATGCTGGCAATCGCCTCGCCGCTGGCCATGCGTTCGTCGCGCATCACCTGGCCCACGTCCTGTTCGCCCGCCAGGATCGAAAGCCGGGCGTTTTCGGTGTCCACCGCCGCCCCGGCCCGCGCCTCGCTGTTCGCGCCGATCCCGCCCGCGATCGAACCGACCGCTTGCAGCCCCAGCGCCACAAAGGGCAGTGCCGCCGCGCTCATGGTTCAATCCTTGCCATTACTATCATGTCGCCCCCGTCCGGTGCCGCGCATTGCATCACCGCTTCGCGCTGCAATCCGCAGCCTTCGGCCCAGCGCAGCGCCGCCGTGCTGCCGGCATCAACCAGCGTATCGATCCGCCGCTGCGGCAATCCGGCAATGAAATGCCGGGTCCGGTCCAGCATGAAGCCCCAGCTGGCCGGGCCGATCCCTTCGGCATAGACTGCCCACAGCCGCACATATTGCGGATGCTGCTCGGCCGCGCCGCCGCAGAACAGCACCCGCCCGGCCGCATCGCGCACCGTAAAGGCCCGCTGCAGCGCCATGTCGAACCGCCCTTCCAGGCGGCGCCGGTCGTGCCAGCCCAGCTCGCGCTGGCCCAGCGCATTGGCCACCATCGCGGTCAGGTGCGCCGGGGCAAAGGGCTCCACGCTCCACCTCATTTCTGCTGAACCTCGGGCGTGCCGCCGATCGCCAGCACCGTGCCCTGCGCCGGGGCAATCCGCTCCAGTCGCAGGCGGGCATGGCGGCTGTGTCCGGTCGCCGCCTCGATCGTGCGGAACCCGCTTTCGCTGTCCCAGGTCAGGTCCTGCTCCTGCTGCTCCAGCGGCTGCACTTGACCGGGCCCGCCCAGCTGCATTCCCCGGCTGTGTTCCATCAGCACCCAGGCGCGGCTGATCCGGGCTGATTTGCCGATCGCCGGGCCATTGTCGCCGCCTGCCTCGAACGGCAGCATTTCCAGCGCAGCCGGGAATCGCAGCCCGATCACCACCTTTTGCGCCGGAACCTCCAGCGTGGTCCCGCCGCCACCGTCCAGTTCCTTTTCCAGATAGAACCGGCCATCGGCCACCAGGTCCACGGTCTGCCCGGCCAGCAGCGGCCAGGCAAAGCTGCTGGCTTCCGGCCCGTCGAACACCTTGGCCAGGTCAGTCATCACCGCGCTGTCGTCGTAATCGCCGTCCTCGCGCCATTCGGCCATCCGGCACACGTGCCAGGCCCCGGCATATTCCACCGCCACCCACAACTGGTCATAGGCCCCGTCCGGGTCGGTACAGGCGGCAATGCTCCGCGCCAGCGCGCCATCGGCCAGCGGGCGGTTGGCCCAGCCCAGCACTTCTTCTTCGGGCAGGTAATTGGCGCAGGCCAGCGTCCCGTCGCTGCGCACCGCCCACACATGGTTGTGCGGGGTCCGCTGCGGGGCCAGCTCCACAAATCGCCGCGCCTTGCGGCCCATGTGCCGGGCATAGCGGGTCAGGTCCACCGGGGGCTGGTTGATCTGGCCGGGATCGTATTCAACCTGAAGCACCCGCCCGCCGCTCTTGTCGATGAACAGCGTCCGCCCGTCGCTCTGCATTGCCATTGCGCTGCCCGATGGGGCATGGTTCTGGCGGCGCAGGCGGCGGTTCTTGGGGCCGAACCCGGATGCCGGATTATCCGGCCCCAGCGCAAAGGTCCCGCTGCCGTTGCCCATCAGCAGGCGTTCGTCCGGGGCCATCCACTCGATCGGATTGGGATCGTCGCAATCCAGCGCCAGCGCCATGTCGGCGCTGATATCACCGAATTCGTTATAGGTGGAATGATCCTCCAGATCGCCCGCCACGCTGGCAAAGGCGCGGTTGAACTGCGCCACGCAATGCCGCTCGTTCCAGATGCAGCCCACTTGCGGCCATCCGCTGGTGTCCGAAAAGGCCCCCAGGCGCCAGCGCCAGGTGCCATACTGGTACGTCACCGCCCCGGCCGGGGGCGTGAAATCATCCCACCCGGCATCGTAATAGCCGCCCGTATAGGTATAGTTGCCGGTCCCGGTGCCGCCCGCCACGGTCGAAAATGGCAGGTTGCGCACCACCTGCCCGGCCACATGCGTGCTGTCGGTAAAGCCGGTGATTTTCACCATCCCGATCTTGTCGTGCAGGTATTCCCACTGCACGCCGCCCGCCGCCTTGCCGTTGATATCCACGCCTTCGCGCGTGCCATCCCATTCCAGCCCTTCGGTCTGGCTCGGCTGCCACGATCCGGTCGTTCCGGCATTCACCGCGCGATAGACCCGCTCCAGGCTGGTCCGCAGCGTTCCCGCCGTCACCGTCACCCCCGGTTCCCATGCCGGGGTATCGCCGAAATCGATCACTTCCAGCTGGACCAGGCGGCCCACGTCCGTTGCCGCGAACAGCGCCGAACTGGCCTCCAGCGTCACCGCCCCGCTGGTCGCGCTGGCCTTGATCGTCAGCGCCTTGTCCTGGTTGCGGCTGTCGAACGGGCCATATTTGTATTCGTGCAGCTCGAACGCAAAGCTGGTTGCCCCGGTGCGGACAAACCGCCGCGTCTGCACCGCGCCGTGATAGCAATACAGCACGTCGAAATCGGCCCAGACTTTCAGCTCCAGCATCTGCTCATAGGAATAGGGGCTCACCACCTCCAGCGGCACCCCCGGCGCGCTCTCGATCAGCGCGTCATTGGTATAGATCCGCCACAGGTAATCGCTGGCCTCAACGATATGCCCCTGGGTGCGGTTGAACTCGAACCGCAGCAGCCGGCACGGCCCCGGCGCCTGTTCCACGTGGATCAATCCCGGCATTGCTTCGGCCGGTCCTTCGACCAGCGGGGCGAACCCGGTCATTTCCAGCAGCGAAATGCCATACAGCCCCTGGTCGATCCGCCCGCGCAGCCGCCGCGAAATCTCCCCGCCGTTGAAGCTCGTCTGTACCGGCGTCACGCGCGACATGGCCGCGCCCTAACCTTTGGCGCTATAGGACTGGTGCCGCGCCCCGGCCCAGCGCGATCGCACCGTCACGCTGGCCCGCCCGCGCTGCCCGGATTCATAGCCATCGATCCGCTTCGCGCGCCGGATCAGATCGTCGGCGCGCTCCATCGCCTTGCTGTCCACGCTTTCGCTCTGGCTGATCGCCTCGGCCATTTCTTGCGCCAGGCGCGCGGCCATCGCGCTCACGAAATGCGGCGGCCACTTGTCCACCGCCTCGGCCTGGTCATAGGAAATGTACCGGATCGGCAGCGGCGCTTCCGCATTGGTCAGCAGTTGCCGCCCTTCCAGCACCGCCTCGAAATAGATATCCTCGTCAATGCTCGGCGCCAGCCACCGCGCGCAATCGGCGGGCAGGTTGAACGATCGGTCATAGCCGAAAGCGGGCGCTTCGCCCGCCTCGTTCAGCACCGCGCGCTTCAGCGCGAAATTCCAGGGATGATCGGCCAGCAGTTCGCGCCAGGCCATGGTCCAGACCGCGCGGGCATGGCCGGCCACGCTGCCGCTGTCCTCGATCGAATTGACCCGGCTTGTGCTGCCCAGCAGCGCCAGAGCCTTGTTGACGATTCCGGTCTGGGTCGGCGTCTCTGCCATGGCTGTGGCCCGTGGAGAAGGGAAAGGGTGGCGTGCCGGTTTCCCCGTTCTCCATCAGGAAAGCCCTTGCAGGCCCGGCACGCCACTAGGGTGAAGGGACCGGGAGAGAGCCACCCGGTCCCTCCGCAGGATCAGCGCTTGCAGACCTCTACCATCGTCACCACAACCGCACCGGCCGGCCAGTTGGCCGATGGCGTGATAATGATATCCTCCGGCGCGGTAAGCGGA
>CAZKAX010000054.1:0-22793 GCA_964550775.1 uncultured Novosphingobium sp.
CCGGCGTGGCCGACGAGGTGATCGACAAGATGGTCAAGGTTGCCGACCTGACCCGCCAGGGCTTCATCGGCGGCGATATCTCGACCGTGATGAGCCCGCGCACGGTGATCACCTGGGCGCAGAACACCGCGATCTTCAAGGATCCGGGTTTCGCCTTCCGCCTCTCGTTCCTCAACAAGTGCGACGAGACCGAGCGGATGCTGGTGGCCGAATACTACCAGCGCGTGTTCGGGCAGGACCTGCCCGAAAGCGTGGTCGGCAAGGCCTGAGCCAGATGGCCCTGTGCCTCGCGCCGCTGTTGCTGGCGGCGGGCACGGTGCCGCCCGAGAGCGCTGCTCCCGCCAAGGACGAGGTCTGCAAGGTTGAGCCGCGCGCAGCCCGACCCGAGGCCACGCATTTCTATCCGACTGACGCCAATGCCCGCGCGGCGGTCGATGCTGCGCTGGCTGACGCCGTCAAGGGGCAGAAGATCGCGCTGATCGTGTTCGGGGCCGACTGGTGCCACGACAGCCGCGCGCTGGCGCGGGTGCTGAGCGGCGATGCGTTCAAGGCTGAGTTTGCAGATCGCTTTGCCGTGACCTTCATCGATGTCGGCAAACCGCAGACCGGGGAAGGGCGCAACCTCGATCAGATTGCACGGTTCGGAGTGAAGAAGCTCAAGAGCACGCCTGCGTTGTTTGCAATCGGCGCGAAGGGCAAGGCGATCAACGGCAAGAAGGACGCGCTGTCCTGGCGCAATGCGGACAGCCGCGGCGAGGCGGCGCTGCTGGCCTGGCTGCGCGGGCTAGCTAAACGCTGACTCCCCCTCCTCTTTAGAGGAGGGGGTCGGGGGGGGGTGGCGGCACGAAGCGACATCGCCGGAACCGCACCACCCCCAACCCCCTCCTCTGAAGAGGAGGGGGCTCTAGGCTAAACCCTACCCGTCATCCGAATCCGCATCGGCCGTGATCCCGCCGCCGGCCGGGCCGGACCAGCCGCTGTCGCCGTCCTTGCCTTCCCACCAGTAGGCCGGGCGCTTGCGGGTGCCGGTCAGCTCCTCGTTGAGCGTGGCCGCGTCCATCAGGCGGCCGCCCAGCATCACCTTGGACACCTTGTCCGAATTGCGGATGTCCTGCGTGGGGTCGGCATCGAGCACGACTATGTCGGCCAGCTTGCCCACCTCGAGCGAACCGACGTCCTTGTCATAGCCCAGCGAGCGTGCGCTTTCGATCGTGCCCGCGCGCAGCGCCTCGACCGGGGTCATCCCGCCGCGCACGAAGGACCACAGTTCCCAGTGCGCGCCGATCCCGGCTTCCTGTCCATGTGCGCCGATCGACACCGGCACGCCCAGCTTGGCCAGCTTGCGCGCCTCTCGCGCGCTGTTGCCATCGCGGTAATCCTCTTCCGGCGCGATCGCGCGGCGGGCGCTGCCCGCGGTCAGCAGGGCCGAAGGCTCATGCTTTTGCAGCAGCGGGTGCTTCCACACTTCGGTGTGCGAGCGCCAGTAGGGATCGCCTGCCGGGCCGCCATAGGTCACCACCAGCGTCGGGGTGTAACCGGTCTTCGACTTGCTGAAATACTGCAGCACATCGTCATAGAACACGTCGAGCGGCAGGTTGTGTTCGATGGTGGTGTTGCCATCGGCGATCAGCGTCATGTCGAACCCGAACAGCGATCCGCCCTCGGCCACCGAACGCATGCCTTCGGCCAGCGCGGCGGCAGTGACCTGCTGGCGCTGGTCGCGGCGCGGCTGGTTGTAGTTCTTGAGGCTGTGCGCGCCCTGCGCCTTCAGACGGCGAACGTGTTGCAGCGCGTCGTCATACGAATTGATCTCGGCATAGGCGCCCGGCATCTTCGCGCCGTAGACGATCTCGGCGGTGGAGAAGGTGCGCGGGCCGATCACCTTGCCGGCGCGGACCATGTCAAGGTTAGGGAAGGCGGTGCGCGCGCTGCTGGACGGATCGTGGCGCGTGGTCACGCCCAGCGCCAGGTTGACCATTTCCACCCAGTTGGCCTGCGGGGTGATCTCGTCCACGCCCAGCGGGCCGTGGGCGTGGGCATCGACCAGCCCGGGGATGATCGTCTTGCCCGTGGCGTCAAGCGTCGGGGTGCCCGGCGGCACGGAGACTTCACCGCGCTTGCCGATTGCCTTGATCCGGTCACCCTCGACCAGCACCACACCATCGTCGATCACGCCGCCATCGGCCCCGGCCATGGTCACCACCCGCGCGCCGACCAGCGCGACACGGCCGCTGGGCTTGTCGGACTTGACCGTCATCGACAGCGAAATGCCGGTCTTTGGCGGGGTATAGGCAGGTGCCTTGGCGTCCTTGGCCGCCGGGGCATCGGCGAACAGCGCGCTGCGCTCTGCGGTATAGACCACCGGGCCGAGCGACCAGTGCAGCTGCTTGCTGTCCCCGCTCCAGTGGATCCAGTCCGCGCCGTTCTCGCTCGCCTTGGTCACCGGCAGCGCGCCGCCCTTGGGGCTGAGCGACACTTCCTGCGTGCCCGGCAGCAGCGGGGTGACGAAGGCCTGATAGTTCTGACGGAAGGCCAGCGCCTGCCCATCGGGCGAGACGCTGTAGCCGTTGATCAGCTCGCCCTTGGCATGAACCCGCCGGGCCTCGCCACCCAGGTCATAGCTGACCACCGAGCTTTCCTTGCCGCCTTCGAACACGAAGATCCGGTCGCTGGAGGCACCGAACTGGGGTGAGCGCCCGTTCTCGGTGATCCGCGCCATGGCTCCGCCCGCGGCAGACATGCGGTAGATCCCCGGTTCGCCGCCGCCGCGCGGGCTGGTCAGGCCGCCGCCGCTGTCCTTTTCGAACACCACCAGCTTGCCATCGGGCGAAAAGCGCGGGTGGGCAAAGTGGCCCGGCGTCTGCGTCAGAGCCGTGGCCTTGCCGCCGCCCGCGCCGATGACTTGCACCGAGCCCAGCCCGGCATCGGTCCAGCGGACATAGACGATCTTCTTGCCGTCCGCCGACCATGACGGATAGGCCTCCATCGCTTCGGCATCGCCGGTCAGCCGCCGGGCTTCACCGCCTGCCGCGCTCTTGAGCCAGAGCTTGCCCAGCGTTTCGAACACCACGGTCTTGCCATCGGGCGAAACCTGCGCGCCGCGCGGCATCTTCGTTTCAAAGCTGTCGGGCGCCACGGCCACCGGCGGGCGCGGGGGATCGATCACGCTACGGCTGTCGGCGATCCGGAACGGGATCACACTGGCCTTGCCGCTGGCCGTATCGACCCGGTTGAGCTTGCCACCGGCCCAGAACACCAGGCTGGCCGAATCCGGCGTCCAGGCCATGTTGGGATAGACCCCGGTGACGGCCCAGGTTTCCTGCACGTCCTGATCGAGCGCGTCATAGACCTTGCGGTCGGTGCCGCTGGCCAGATCGCGGACATAGAGCTTGGACTTGGTCCGCTCGCGCCGGACATAGGCGATCTTCTTGCCATCGGGCGAGGGGGTGGGACGCACCGCACCGCCTTCGCCGCCGATCACGCTTTCGGTCTTGCCGGTATCGAGATCATAGCGTTCGATTTCGAACAACTGGCCGTTGCTGTCCTGCGCATATTCGAACACCGGCCCCGGCGTGGTGTTCTTAGTGTAATAGACGTGCTTGCCATCGGGCGCGAAGATCGGCTCGCCCAGCTCCTTCTGGTGCTGCTCGCTCGGGCGCTTGACCAGCAGCACCCCGTCGCCGCCCGACACGTGATAGAGCCAGACCTCGCCGGTGCCGAGCGAACGCCCGGTGGTGAAGTGCTTCTTGGCGGAAATGAACTGCCCGTCCGGGCTCCAGCTCGGCTGGTTGAGCAGGCGGAAGCTTTCCTTGGTTACTTGCCGCTTGTCGCTGCCGTCGCGGTTCATGATCCAGATATTGTCGCCGCCGCCCCGGTCAGAGGTGAAGGCGATGCGTTTGCCATCGGGCGAAAAGCGCGGCTGGGTTTCATAGGGCAGCCCCTCGGCAATCCGGGTCGGGGTGCCGCCGGTGATCGGCAGGGTATAGATATCGCCCAAGAGGTCGAAGGCCAGCGTCTGCCCGTCCGGGCTGACGTCAAGGTTCATCCATGTGCCTTCGCTGGTCTCGATCGGGATCTCGCGCAGCTTCATTCCCGGCGGCGCGGCAACGTCCCACTTGGGGGCGTCCTTGGCCTCTTCGGCAAGCGCTGGCATGGCAAGGCCGGACAGTGCGACGGCAAGGGCAAGCCGCGAGGCGGCGCGGATCGATCGATTCATCTTGAGCACTCCCTGTTGCGGGGGATCATGGCGGAGTGGCGCGCAGCGTCAACGGCCCGTTCTGCAAACGGCATGGGGCGAGGGGTGAATGGCTTTGCGATCTCTCCCCCTTGATGGGGGAGAGACACCGCAGCTTGCGCGCTCGCGCGCTAGCGAAGGTTGAGAGGGGGTGTGCTCTCGGCATGGCGCAGCCTGTGCGGCGCGATCACCCCCATCCAGCTGCGACTAGGCAGCAAGCTGCCAAGTCTCCGCATCCTTCCCCCATCAAGGGGGAAGGATATGCGGCCTAAGGCACCACCAGGTACTTCTCGCCCGTCCGCCGGGCGTTGTATTCGCTCACGGCTTCCTTGGTCAGCATTTCTTCCAGGCTGACCCGCGCCTTGTAGTGGCTGGCAAAGGTGGTGGTCAGGTCCTTCATCACCCGCGCGCGCATCCGGCCGACAATTTCCATCCCAGCCTTCATCATGAATGGGGTGAGCAGCCAGCCGCCGAGGTCCCAGGTCAGGCCGAAGGCGCGGTTGAGGATCGTCGGGCCGATATCGAGCGCGCCGTAGATGTAGACCTTCTTCGGGGTCGACGAGCCATACCGGCTGAACGCCGCGCCCCGGCTGGCGCTGGCTTCCATCGCGGAGAGCATCTGACTGGCCATGGTGCCGCCGCCGATCGGATCGAAGCCCATCATCGCGCCGGTTTCGTGGATCGCATCGACCAGCTGGGCCATGAAGGTGTCATCGCTGCTGTTGAGCACGTGGGTCGCGCCCAGATCCTTGAGCAGCTGCACTTGCTCTGCGCTGCGCACGATGTTGACCAAGGGAATGTTGTCCTCAAGACAGATCTTTACCAGCATCTGCCCCAGGTTCGATGCCGCTGCGGCATGGACGATCCCGGTGTAGCCTTCCAGCTTCATCGTTTCGGTAAAACCCAGCGCCGTCATCGGGTTGACGAAGCTGGATGCGGCCTGCTCGGCCGTGACGCTGTCATCCACGGCAAAGGCCATCTGCGCTTCGGCAATGGCATAGGTGCCATAGGCGGTGCCGGGCACGCAGGCGATCCGCTTGCCCATCAGCTGTTCGCAGCCTTCGCCTGCGGCGACTACCGTGCCTGCGGCCTCGTTGCCGGCGGGCATCGCCATCCCATGCCGCGCCTTGAACGCGCGGGTCGCGGCGTCGGGCATCCGCGCCACGACCTTGCCGGGGGTGTAAGTGGCATTGTCGGTATCGGCGCTGGCGAACAGCAGGCCCAAATCCGACGGGTTGATCGGCGTCGCTTCGACCTTGATCAGCACCTGACCCGGCTTGGGCGCATCCCAGGTCTTGTCATTGAGCTGGACGGTCAGCGTGCCATCTGCGTCGAGCTGGGTGGTAAGCTGCTTGCCGGTAAAGGTCATTGGTCGTCTCCCGATTCTTGTTTCAGAATGCAACCTAGTGACTCATTCGCCGGGGTAAAGCGCCCTTACGAAATAGAGTCCCATGCTGGGGGCGTTGAGGCCGAGTGCCTGCCGGTCGCGCGCTGCCAGCGCCTCGGCCACTTGCGCCTCGCGCCAGCGGCCCATGCCGACCAGCGTGAGGCAGCCGACCATCGAGCGGACCTGGTGGTGGAGGAACGAGCGCGCGGCGGTGCGGATCTGCACTTCATCGCCCAGCCGCGTCACCTCCAGCCGGTCGAGCGTCTTGAGCGGGCTCTGCGCCTGGCAATGGACCGAGCGGAACGTGGTGAAGTCATGGTGCCCGACCAGCGACTGCGCTGCGCGGTGCATCGCTTCGGCATCGAGCGGCTGGGGCACTTGCCACAGCCGGTCACGGTCGAGCGTGAGCGGCGCGCGGCGGTTGGCGATGCGGTAGAGATATTCGCGGCCAATGCACGAAAACCGCGCGTGCCAGTCATCCGCCACCACCGCGCAATCGAGCACCGCGACCGGGGCAGGGCGCAGATGGTGGTTGAGCGCCTCCATCAGCCGGAACGGTGCGATGTCTTTCGCCAGATCCAGATGCACCCGCATGCCCAATGCGTGGACCCCGGCATCGGTCCGCCCGGCTGCGTGCATGATCGCCTGCTCGCCGGTTACGGCCAGCGCGGCCGCTTCCACCGCCTGCTGCACACTTGGCCCGTGGGCCTGACGCTGCAGGCCGAAGAATGGCGTGCCATCGAATTCGAGGGTGAGGGCGAAGCGGGTCATGCAATCCCCCCATGCCGTTCGTGTCGAGCGAAGTCGAGACACATGCGCGCAGTGTCTCGACTTCGCTCGACACGAACGGGCCTAGGTTAAGTCAGCCGCACCCCCGCCGCCACCGGCTTGCCGCGCAGCAGTTCGTCGAGCGCCATCACCGGACGTCCCGCGCGCTGGATCAGCACCGGGCGGATCGCGGCGTGGCCGCAGGCAATGGTCAGACGGTCATCCAGCGTGTGGCCTGCCGCGCCCTCGCGGTTCACCACCTCGGCCTTGAGCACGCGGTAACGTTCGCCCTCCAGTTCGAACCACGCGCCGGGGGTGGGGGTGAAGGCGCGGACCTGGCGCGCAACCGCTTCGGCGGCATGGCTCCAGTCGATCCGGCTCTCGGCCTTGTCGATCTTCTTGGCATAGGTCACGCCCAGCTCCGGCTGGGGTTCGGCATGACGGCCAGGCAGGTCAACCAGCACTTCCACCATCAACCGCGCGCCCAGTTCGGCCAGTTCGGCGGTGAGCTCGCCCGCGGTCTTGCCTTCCACAGGGGTGCGCACCACGGCGAGCATCGGCCCGGTATCGAGCCCGGCCTCCATCTGCATGATCGTGACGCCTGTCACCGGATCCCCCGTCAGGATCGCCCGCTGCACTGGCGCCGCGCCGCGCCAGCGCGGCAAGAGCGAGGCGTGGATGTTGAGGCAGCCGAGTTTCGGCGCGTCGAGCACCGCCTGCGGCAGGATCAGGCCATAGGCCGCGACCACCGCC
Organism: uncultured Novosphingobium sp.; assembly: GCA_964550775.1. Taxonomy (GTDB): domain Bacteria; phylum Pseudomonadota; class Alphaproteobacteria; order Sphingomonadales; family Sphingomonadaceae; genus Novosphingobium. The sequence continues at coordinate 7,143 of CAZKAX010000054.1, forward strand.
ACATCGGCCCCCAGCGCGGCGAACTCCGCCTGCTCCTCCGCGCCCTTCAGGCTCGCGGGATAGCGCACGGGAATGCCCAGTTCCTCGGCCTTGCGGTGGACCGGGGTAGGGGTCAGCTCCTTGCCGCGCCGGCCACCGGGGCGGGGGGGCTGGGTATAGACGCAGACCACCTCATGCCCCGCCTCGACCAGCGCCACCAGCGCCGGGACAGCGAAATCCGGAGTGCCCATGAAGATAACACGCATGGCTGCTTTGCCTTTCCTGAATGCGCGCCCTATCTGTCCCCCCATGGCATCGCAAGAGATCGAAGCACTGACCACCGCCCTGTCCCGCCTGCCGGGGCTGGGCCCGCGCTCGGCCCGGCGCGCGGTGCTGTGGTTGGTCAAGCGGCGCGAAACCGCGCTGGTCCAGCTGCTTGCCGCGCTGGAAGGGGTGCAGCAGGGGCTGGTGGAATGCCGCATTTGCGGCAATGTCGATACCAGCGATCCCTGCCCGATCTGCACCGATCCCCGCCGCGACGCGCGCTCGCTCTGCGTGGTGGAGGACGTTGCGGACCTTTGGGCGCTGGACCGCGCGCGGCTGTTCACCGGCAAATACCATGTGCTCGGGGGGCGGCTCTCCGCGCTCGACGGGGTGCGGCCCGAGGATCTGGCGATCGGCAAACTGATCGAGCGGGTAGCCCAGGGCGGGATCGACGAAGTGGTGCTGGCAATGAACGCCACCCTGGAGGGGCAAACCACGGCCCATTACATCGCCGAACGGCTGGAACATTACCCGGTGCGGATCACCCAGCTTGCCCACGGCCTGCCGGTGGGGGGTGAGCTGGATTACCTCGACGAAGGCACGCTCGCGCAGGCGCTCAGGGCGCGCAGGCCGATGGCCTAGCGGCAACGGCGGGGAGCGCCTTTTCGGCCTTAATCAAACCATTCCAGCCACTTGGTCGTGTCGGTGCGTTCGTGCGGCTTGCGCCCGGTTTCACGCAGCATGGCATGGCGGATATCGAGCTGCGGGCTGATCGGGCTGACGATTTCATAGACCCGGTCATATTCGCTATGGCGGATCTTCCAGCCATCATCGGTGCGGACATAGGTATCGTAATAGAGCGATGAGCCGACCGTATGCTCATCGCGTTCGGGGTTGATGAACCTGTCTTCCAGATACCACGTGCCCTTGGCGGTGTTATCATCGACAAAGCTGATTTCCGGGGTGTGGCCATGGTGCATGGCGATCACATCGGAATTGAAGCTGGAAGCAACGAATTCCACCATGTCGGCCCGGCCCGAAACCCGCAGGCGATAGCCGCCGCCGCGATAGTCCACGCTGACATCCTCGGCAAAACAGGTCGCCAGTTCGGCGTGGTTGCCGGTATCGATGCAGCGGAAATAGCGTGATTTGAGCTGGCGGATCTCCTCCAGATCGGACAGCTGCTGCAAGGTAAAGGTCATGGCAGGATTCCCTGTGTGGAGCGGGCGGAAAGCGGGCGGTTGGCGGTCAGACGAAGCGCGTTCAGCAAGGCATTGCGTAGTTCGCGCGGGTCAATCACATCGTCATAGGCAAGCTTGCCCGAAAGGTTCCAGGCACTGGCGGTCTGTTCCGCAAGCGCCTTTGCGGCAGCTTCCGGATCGAGCCCGGCGGCGCTGGCTCCGGCTCCGGCGGGCATGGCCCCCAGGCTGATCGCCGGGAAAGCCAGGCTGACGGTCTGGTTGTCAAACGGGTTCATCGCCATGATCGAGCTGCCAAAGCCGAATGCCTTGCGCAGCGTGACATGCAGTTTCGGCACCCGTGCGCGGTGCTGCGCGGCGAACATTCGTGCTGCGTGGCGCAGCGTTCCGGCGCGCTCGCTGGCGCTGCCGGGCATCACTCCCGGCGTATCGGCCAGAAACAGCAGCGGCAGGCCGTGCGCATCGGCCGTATCGATGAAGTGCGCCGCCTTTTGCGCGGCGGCGGCATCGACCGAACCCGCGTTCACTGCCGGATTGCTCGCGACGATCGCTATGGCCTGCCCGCCCAGCCGCGCCAGTGCGGTAACCAGCGCGGCGCCATATTGGGGCTGAATTTCCAGCAGGGAACCCTCATCCACCAACAGTTCGAGCACCGGCAGCACGGCGAACGGTACGCGCGGATCGGGTGGGATCAGATCGAGCACTCCATCGAGCCGCCGCTCGCCCTCAGCCGGGGCCGCAGCGGGGCCGAAGTAGGCAAGATAGCGCCGCGCCAGCGCAATCGCCGCCGTGTCGTCCGCGGCCAGATTGTGCGCCACGCCTGAATGCAGGTGGACCTGCGGGCCGCCCAGTTCCTCCTTGGTGACAGTTTCGCCAATCGCGGCTTTGACGATTGGCGGACCCGCCACGAACAAGCTGGCCTGCGGGGTCATCACCACAAAGTCGGATAGCGGCGCGGTCAGTGCGCCGTGGCCTGCGGATGGCCCCATGACCAGACAGACCATCGGCACCAGCCCGGACAGGCGGGCCAGTCCGTGCAGGTCATTGGGGGCGGGGTTGGCGTGGTGGTTGGTCAGGCGGTGGCCCGCGCCTTCCAGCATGAACACCAGCGGCAGGTGCTCACGCGCGGCAAGGTCGGTCAGGCGATAGCGCTTGGTCGATCCGGCATCGCCGATCGATCCGGCCAGCACGGTGAAATCCTCCACCCCGCACAGCGCCGGGCGGCCATCGATAAGCCCGGACCCGGCGATCAGGCCATCGGCGGGCGGGGGCAGGCCGTCTGCGCCGGGCGCTCCCGCCAAAGTGCCGAGCTCGACGAAAGTGCCGGGATCGAACAGCGCCTCGGCGCGCTGGCGGGCGTCAAGCTTGCCACTGGCATGATGCGCCGCGACCCGCTCCGCGCCGCCCATGGCCCGCGCTGCCGTGCGGCGGCGTTCGAGCTCGGCGAGGATCTTGGCCCAGTCGCTCACGCCGCGTCCATCGCGGGGTAATCGGTGTAGCCGCGTTCCTCACCGGTATAGAGCAGGGTGTAATCGACCTTGTTCAGCGGCGCGCCCGCCTGCATCCGTTCGGCCAGATCCGGATTGGCGATATAGGCGCGGCCGAACGAAACTGCCTCGGCGCGGCCGGCTTGCAGCACTTGTTCGGCGCTGTCCTGCTTCAGCATGTTGTTGGTCATGATCGGGCCGGACCAGTGCGCGCGCAGGAATGCCAGCGTGTCGAGCTCGGCCAGCCCCATGTCGACCACGTGGAGGTAGGCAAGGCCAAGGCCATTCACGGCATCGAGGAACGGGCCAAAGGTCGCCGCCGGGTCGCTCGGGTCCATGCCGTTATAGGGATTGCCGGGGCTGATCCGCAGCCCCACCCGGTCCGCGCCGATCGCCTCGGCCATGGCGGAAAGCACCATGGCGGGGAAGCGCGCGCGGTTCTCGGGCGAGCCGCCATATTGATCGGTGCGCTGGTTGCTGGCGGGGTTGAGGAACTGGTTGATCAGGTATCCGCTGGCGCAGTGCAGTTCCACCGCGTCGATCCCCGCCGCGCGGGCGTTGCGGGCGGCCTGGGCGTATTCCTCCACCACGCGGGCGATGTCTGCCTCGGCCATGGCGCGGGGCGTGGCGGTGGGGGCGGGGACGCCGTCCGGGCCGGGCACCTTGTCCGGGCAGGGCAGCGCGCTGGGGGCGATCACATCGGCCTCAAAACCCCGGTTCGCCGGGACGACCACCCGGCCGCAGTGCATCAGCTGCATCGCGATTAGCCCGCCGCGGGCATGCACCGCATCGGCCACATTCTTCCAGCCTGCGATCTGCTCGGCAGAGTGGATGCCAGGGGTGCGCCAATAGCCTTTGCCCTCGGCGCTCGGCTGGGCCCCTTCGGTGATGATCAGCCCGGCCCCGGCGCGCTGTCCGTAATACTCCGCCATCAGCGCGGTCGGCACGTCGCCCGGCCCGGCGCGATCGCGGGTCATCGGGGCCATGACAACGCGATTGCGCAAGGTGAGTGCGCCCAGGGTGACGGGGGTGAACAGCTGGCCTGACATTCGCATCCTCTAAGTGATTTATTCGTTTGACCGCGATTTGCGATGCAGCTTAATCGCCGGGATACGCAAATCAATGGAGAAGGGTGCGGCGATGGTCAATTATGGCATGAATGGTAAGGTCGCTTTGGTGACCGGGGCCAGCGGCGGGATCGGCCGCGCGGCAGCGCTGGCCTTTGCGGCATCTGGCGCGGCGGTGCTGGTCAGCGACGTCAACGATGCGGGCGGCGCGGAAACGGTCGCCATAATCGAAGGGCAGGGCGGCAAGGCCAGGTTCCAGAACTGCAACGTTGCCGATCCGGCGCAGGTCAAGGCGATGGTCGCTGCCGCGGTCGCGGCTTTCGGGCGGCTCGACTACGCGTTCAACAATGCCGGCATCAACAACCTGGGTGCGGATGAATATCAGGACGATGTCTGGGCGCGCAGCCTGGCGGTCAACCTGACCGGCGTGATGCAGTGCATGCGCGAAGAGGCCGAGGTGATGCTGGCGCAGGGCGGCGGGGCGATCGTCAACACCAGCTCGATCAATGGCCTGACCGGCAACGGCGCGCAGCCGGGCTATGTTGCCACCAAGCATGGCGTGGTCGGGCTGACCCGCCACGGCGCACTGCGCTGGGCCAAGGCAGGCATCCGCGTCAACGCGGTCTGCCCGGGGGTGATCGAAACCCCGATGACCGCCCCGCTGACCGCCGATCCCGAAATGAAGAAAGTGCTCGACGGGATGACCCCCATGGGCCGCATGGGCCGCGCGGAAGAAATCGCGGCGGCGGTGGTCTGGCTCTGTTCGGATCAAGCGAGCTTTGTCACCGGCCATCCGCTGGTGATCGATGGCGGTTCAACGGCAGTTTGATCTGACAAGATCCTCCCCCTTTTTGGGGAAGGATTTTAGGCAGAAAAAGAAAGGGGCGGCTGCCACACCGGCAACCGCCCCCTTTCTTTTGGCTTTGAACCGCTGGCTTAGAACGCCACGTCCAGCGTTGCGCCGAAGGTGCGCGGGTCACCGTAGATCACGGTGCCCATGCCCAGCTGGCCGAAGTCCACCGAGCGCACGACATAGTGCTTGTCGGTCAAGTTCTTGCCCCAGATGGTCAGCGAGACGCCTTCCATCCCCAGCCCCTGGATCTTGAGCTGCGCATCAAGCAGCCCGCGCGCATCGCCCTTGGTGGCGTTGCTGAACGGAGCCGTCAGCGTGTTCGGGAACATCTGGAATTCCGAGGTGTAGTTATAGCCAACGCGGCCAATCACCTTGGTCATGTCGCTCACCGGGATCGTCAGGTTGGCGGCGATGTTATAGTTGTACTTCGGCGCATAGGCACCCGGCTTGATCAGCCCGGCGATGTTGCGCGTGGTCCCGGTGATGTCCGCACCCGGGAATTCCTTGATGTTGATGTCGGTGTAGCCGAAGTTGCCGTCGATCGAGAGCATGTCGTTGATTTTGAACATGGCTTCGAGTTCGACGCCGTTGTAGATCGTCCGCCCGGCGTTGATCGTCTGGGTACCAAAGCTGCCGCCGCCCGAAATCGGGATCGGGATGGTCGCCAGCTGATCGGTGTAGACGTTGTGGAACAGCGCAAGGTTCAACCGGATGCGGTTCATGAATTCGGTCTTGGCGCCGATTTCATAGGACCACAGCGTTTCATCATTGAACGGGATCAGGCCGATGTTGTTGGCCACACTGGTCGACTGACGCAGGTTGAACCCGCCCGAGCGATAGCCCTTGGCGACGCGGGCATAGAGGTTGACATCGTCGCTGGCGCGATAGTCAATCGTCAGGTGGCCGGTCGGCGCGCTGAAGCTGGCCTTGCGCTTGTTGAGCAGGTACTCGGCCGCGCTGAACGGGGCTGCGCCGTTCTGGGTGCGGTCAACGCCCTTGTTGTCCCAAGTATAACGCAGACCCAGCGTGACGCCCAGCGGGGCATCCTTGCCGCCGGGGCGATAGTTGGCCTGGCCATAGAGCGCCATCGAATTGCCCCAGGCGGTATAGGCCAGATCAGCCAGGGTCGGTACGATCCGGTAACGCGCCGGGTTGGCGGCCTGGAAGCCGGCTGCCAGCGGGCCGAAGCTGCCCGAGGTGAACACCGCGGTGTTGGTATCCAGCACGAAGCCGATCTTCTGATGGTTCAGCTCGTGCCCTTTTTCCGAGAAGTAATAGGCACCCAGCACCCACTGCAGATCGCCGTCGGTGCTGGAGATAAATTCCAGTTCCTGGCTGAACTGGTGCTGGTCGCGGTTGTTGTCAGCCTGGAACAGCGCGCCCGTGGTGCTCGGCACCGGGGTTGCGGCGATGAACGGGGCGAAGGCGGCCTGCGCGGGCGGCAGGACAAAGCCGATCAGCCCGGCGGGCATGCCGTTGAACAGCGTCGCGGTGGAGAACAGCGGCGCGGTGATGTTGGCCAGACCGTCCAGCGTGTTGCTGGAAATGGTGTTCTGCCACTTGCGATACGCGGTCGAGCTGCGCACCGTGATCGTCGGCAGCGACAGTTCCATCCGCAGCAGGTCACCCCAGATCTTGTCGGTCGACGGGCCATAGGAACCCAGGCACAGCTTGTCCTGATAGGCGCGGTTGGCTGCCTTGGGGCAGCCGGCCGGCACGCTGACGTTGGACTGCGCGAGCAGGCCGCCGATATTGGCGGGCTGGACCTGGGCAAAGGTGTTGCCTTCGAACACCACGTTCGGGCGGAACACGCCGTTGCCGACATCGGCCAGCTGCGAAGCGTTCGGCACGGCCTTGATCTTGGTCCAGTCGAACACGTTGTAGATGCTGAAGGTGTCGGTCACGTCCCAGTTGAGGGCAACGCGGAACGAATCCAGCTTCTGCGCACCCGGGTCCAGGCTGTCGCTGGGCTGCAGCAGGTTGTCGACCGTGCCGTGGCGTTCGCGGTGGTTGTAACCAAGCGAGATCTGGACCGGGCCGAGATCGCCCGTATTGGCGACCGCGCGCACGTTCCATGCGTTGAAGTTGCCGATCCCGGCGCGCAGCTTCATGCCGGCTTCGTGCGACGGCTTCTTGGTGATGAAGTTGATCGCACCGCCGGTGGTGTTGCGGCCAAACAGGGTGCCCTGCGGTCCGCGCAGCACTTCGACCCGTTCGATATCCGCCACTTCGAACGAAGCGGCCGAGGACCGGGCGAGGAACACGCCGTCCAGGTACATCCCGATCGGGCTGTCAAAGCCCTGGGTTTCGTCAGCGTTCGAAGGAATGCCGCGGATCGAGACCACCGCCGCCGTGGCGTTGGTCGTCGCGCCGACCACCGAGACGTTCGGGGCGATGGCGGACAGGTCCTTGGCTTCGCTCAGCCCGCGCAGTTCCAGCTGGGCAGCGGGGATCGCCGAAATCGCCAGCGGCGCCTTCTGCAGGTTTTCCTCACGCTTGTTGGCGGTGACGACGATTTCGTCGAGGTTGTTTTCACCTTCCGCTGCTGCCTGGGCGAATGCCGGTGTGGCGAGTGTGGAAAGCGCTGCGGTCGAAAGCAGAGCGACGCGCGTGCCGAAGCGACGTACCATCATGTAAATTCCCCTCCAAGGTCAGGATGGTCTTTGGGCCATCCTTGGTGAAACAGGCTCGCAAGTCTCATAGCCGGGGTCAAATCCTTCTATGCAAACAGTGCGGGCATGGGTTAGTTATGGCCGAAATTGTTCCTTCTATCGGCTTGGACGAAAGAACCTGCCGACTTTGCGAAGGCAGGGTTCGATCGCCGGGCATTGCCCTGGTTCACGCCGCCGTATCCCAGGGAGCCTGCTCGGTTCCCCGGGTTACATAGCGGCCGTTCACACGGGTCTGGAATTCTCCCGCGCGGGCGCGCGGGTTGTAGAACTGCTTGTACCAGATGCGCAGCTTGTCGAACGGACCGTCGCCGCGCACCATCATCGGATTGATGCAGGGGCGCTTGTTGCCCCAGATCTCGAAATCCTGGGCAAAGGCGTGGACGCCGCCTTGTTCATAGCCCTGGGCCAGTTCGCGGTCGGCCGAGTCAGGCTCGGCATTGGCGACTTTCACGCACAGCCCGTACCATACCTTGATCACGCCATCGTCGATCGGGGTATGGGCGATCAGCATGTGCGACGGGAATTCACCGACCATGATCGATTGCAGGATGCCAGGCCCGGTATACCAGGTGTCATTCAGCATCGGCTCCGCGCCGGTTCCCGCCAGGGTCTTGTGCCCGGCCAGCAGGATCTGGCGAACCTTGACCCCGTCGAACTCGTTTTCGAACTGGATCATGTCGATCGAACCGTGAACCGGTTCAAGGTGGCCCTTGTCGGTCATGTTATCGACCACTTCCTGCGGGTGGCTGGCCAGTTCGCCCAGGCATTGGACGTTCCAGTTCACCCAGTGCGGCTGATCGTACATTTCGAACGGCGGCAGATCATAGTCCGGTTCGCCATTTTCGGCGTCGTACCAGGTCCACAGGCACCCGGCGCGTTCGATCAGCTTCCACGATTTGACACAGGCTGCCTTGGGCGGCGGGGCCGGGCTGTAGGGAATTTCGTTGCATTGCCCGTCCGGGCCGAACCGCCAGGCGTGATAGGGGCAGCGGATATTGTCACCCTCGACATGCTTCTTGTCGACCACGACATAGCTGGTGGTGTTCTTGGCCAGATGCGTGCCCATGTGCGGACAATAGGCTGCCAGCAGGTGCGGACGCCCGGTTTCGCCGCGGTACAGCACCAGATCTTCGCCGAAATAGCGCACGGCAGCGGGGGTGGTGGTGGCATCGGCGGATGTGCCGATCATGAACCAGCCACGCGGATAGGTGAATTCTCCCAGCCCATAGTCTGCGGTCTTGGCCACGGCTGATTCTCTCCCTTCCCCCAATGGGGCGTTCTTTTCGTAACGATTCCCCCTTAGCGCAGCGGAGAATGAAGGGCAACACGCAATCTGGATGGTGTTTGCGTATCAGATGGCAGGATGGGTTACGCAGATTTGGGGGTGTCGGTGGCTCGCATGCAGCAGGCACTGTTTGCCGCAATGCTACCAACAACCCAAAATAACTCCGTCACCCTGAACTTGTTTCAGGGTCCATTGCTCCGCACGCCCCGTTGCTTGGGGCCAAGGCCAACCGCGCGGATTGGTGGTCTCCGGCACAACCTGAGCCAAGCGCGCGATGGACCCTGAAACAAGTTCAGGGTGACGAGGGGAGGGTGGTGGGGTGTGAGTGGTCCACCACCCGCACCCCCACAATTGCCGCCACGCCCCAAGCCCGGTATGCCCGCGCCATGACCATCCACGGAAGCTGCCACTGCGGCCAGGTTCGGATCGAATTGCCCGCCAGCCCGGAATGGGTGGCGGACTGCAATTGTTCGCTGTGCCGCCGTCTCGCCTGGCGGGTGGCCTATTACCCGCCTGAGCAGGTCAGCGTGACCGGCGAGACAGTCGCCTATGTCTGGGGCGACCGGATGATCGGCATCCACCATTGCCCCACCTGCGGCTGCGGCACGCATTGGCAGACGCTGGGCGAAGACTTTGGCAAGATGGGCATCAACGCCCGCCTGCTTGACGGGTTTGACGAAAGCACGGTTGAGGTGCGCAAGTTTGATAATGCCGATGGCTAGGGTCAGGACTTGTTAAATGCACGTTCGAGGCGTCAAAATGGCAAAGATATCGGAGGGAAATGGCCGCCGTCAGGCAGTTTTTCTGCCTGCAAGGTCATTTCGCTTCGAGATCAAAGCCATTTTGACGTCCTTCGGATTTGACCCATTTTGTCCATTGCCGCGTTGGCAAGCTAGGAAATATCGACATATTCCCGTCGCTTGCCGCCTTGCACTGAACAAAATGGCCTCAAACCTCGAGCGTGCATTCAACAGGTCCTGACCCTAGGGGGGCTTGAGCGCGGCCAAAACAACTTTCCTACATCGCGCCAATCTGGCTTAACCTGCTGGATGACCGGCCTTCCATCTCAGTTGCGTGTCGCGGCCTTGTTTTGGCGGGCTTGGGGCGCGCTATGTTCCGCCATCGCAGGCTGGTGGATGGCCAAAGCTAAGTTCACAGTTCGGGAACGAAACGGGCGCGGTTTTGCGGCGCTGGCGAAGCTGTGGATGCGGCCTGCCACTGGCCAGAAGGTGCCGGAATTCCGCCATTCCAGTCAATTCGATGGGGCCGCGATTTGCCATCCGGGGGCACGGCTAAGTTCACACATTTTCACCCCCCGTTCTGTGTCAAGTCCGGAGGGTCACAGGGCGGTGCCGAGCCTATTCCCCGTCGCCGTCCCCATTGCCTTCGATCGGCGAGCTTTCGGTGATCTTGGCGACGCGGGCGTTGTACTTCACCGTCTTGACTGCGATCGAGGTTTCGACGTGGTGGACGCCGGGGACGGCAAGGATCCGGTCCGAGGCGACTTCGACAAGGTCATCGAGCTCGTCGAACAGGCACATCGCCATGATGTTGAACGAACCCATGGTCACCATCACCGCATTGATCGGATGCATTTCCGACAACAGCCGGGCAACTTCGCGGGTGCGCTCGACCTCGGCCTGGACCCAGATGAAGGCGAGCCGGGACTTGCTGGCCATTTGCAGCCCGGTGATCGCGGTAAATGTGATCAGCTTGTCCTGCTGCAACCGCTTGATCCGGCCGCGCACCGTGCCTTCGGTGACGCCGAGTTCGGTCGCGATCTTGCGGTTGGAAACGCGTGCATCGCGGGCCAGCAGGTCGATCAGCTGGCGGTCAAGCTCGTCAAGTTGGATCGCGCCCATGGGTTAGTCTCTCGCCTCGATCGGGGCCACGTCAAACTGGTAGCGCAGGATATCGACCGCAATGGCCGGGGTGATCTTGCGGATGCCGCGGATCGAGCTGAGCTGATCGAGCAGGAAGTGCGCCATGTCCTCGAAATCGTGCAGCACCACCAGCGCGTCGATGTCATAACGGCCAGTGACAATGTGGACCGCGAAAACTTCGGGGAACTTCGCCAGTTCGTGCGCCACTTCGGAGGCCGGGCGGCTGTCGACCTCGATCGCGAGCTGCATCAGCACGTCATAACCGTGGGCGGCAAAGTCCGACACGGCGACCACGCGCAGCTGGTTGGCATCCTCCATCCGGCGGATCCGGCTGGATACGGTGGTGGCCGTCAGCCCCAGTCGTTCGGCGATCTGCTGATTGGTGGCGCGCCCGTTCTTGCGCAGCTCGGCCACGATCAGGCGGTCGGTATCGTCAAAGGTAAAGTCGCTTTTCATCGGCCCCAACGCCCTGTTGCGGGGTTCACCTGTGCCGCGTGCGCGCCAAGGTCAAGTGATTGCCCCGCACTGTTCACCGCAAATCCGCGTCCTGGCCGCTCATCATCGCCGGATCGAACCGGCGCACGGGGCGGTTTTCGATCCACAGCATCTCCAGCCGCCGCTCGGCGAACTTCCATTGGCCATCATGCCGGGCGTAGCGATCATGATACCAGATCGCCATGTCGACGCAGACCGGATCCTCGCCGGGCAGGATGTGGCTGGCGATGCAATAGGTCAGTCCCGTCACCGCGCCGTCTTCGTCCACCTCGAACAGCTGGTTGAACACGTTGTGCATCGTCCGTTCGAACATGCCCAGATCGGCCATCATCTCGCCCAGGCGGGCAGGGCCGGTATAGTCGATCGGGTTATCGCCAAAACCGCGCACCGCGCCATCCGGAGTAAATAGTGCAGCCAGTTCGCCCCCCTGCCGCCGGTCGACCGCCCAGGCATAGCGATGCGCGAGGTCGCGCAGCGGCAGGGGGGCATCGAACTGTGCCATCAGGCGAAGTCGCGCCTCAGATTGGCACCGCCGCGTTCGATCCACGAGAGTGCGTCGGGGGCGAACTGGAACATCGAGAAGAACCCGTGGATCATCCCCGGGGCGACTGCCGCGTCGACCGTGTTGCCGGCCTCTTCCAGCCGCCGGGCATAGGCCATGCCTTCATCGCGCAGCGGGTCATACTCGGCCGTGAAGACGCTGGCGGGGGGGAGGCCGGCGAGGTTGGCGGTCGAGCCGACGCGGGCGAGCGGGGCGGCTTCGGTATCGCCCAGGTACTGCTCCCAGAACCAGCGCATCGCCGCCTCGCTCAGGAAGTACTCGCCGCCGCCGTTCTCGGCATACGAAGCCAGCGAATAGTCATCGTCGGTGACCGGGTAGATCAGCAGCTGGTGGCGCAGCGCCGGGCCTTGCCGGTCGCGCGCCATGATCGCGACGGCGGCGGAAAGGTTCCCGCCCGCGCTATCCCCCGCCACGGCCAGCCGCGCCGGATCGCAGCCCAGGTCCGCCGCGTGGCGGCTGGCCCAGACGAGGGCATCATAGCAATCCTCTACCGGTTCGGGATAGGGATGCTCAGGCGCAAGACGGTAGCCGATAGACAGAACCGCCGCTCCGCTCGCCCGGGCCAGCGCACGGCAGGTGGCGTCGTGGGTTTCGATCGTGCCGATCACCCAGCCACCGCCATGATAATAGAGCACCAGCGGCGGGGTGGCTTCGGCCCCTTCGGGGACATAGAGCCGCGCGGGCAGGTTGCGCAGCGGCAGCACCAGATCCACGTCCTCGACCCGCGCTACGGCGGGAGGTTCCCCCACCGCCATCGGCCGGTCATTCATCTCTCGCATCGCGCTTGCGGTGATGGTGGCGTAGTCCACCGGCGGAGCCGCTGCGAACATGTCCAGCACGGCCTGGATCTGCGGATTGACGGGCATCGCCGGCATTCTCCCTTCTTGCGTATTTGCGTTGACAGGCGGCCACCTTGATTCGCGTTACCGCTTGTATGCGTTCCCGCTGGCCATGATTGCGTATTGCCGGGGGCTTGGCCAGCCCCTATCTCACTGCCAAACCAAACGAGAGGATTGCCCATGAATCGCCTGCAGGACAATGTTGCCATCGTCACCGGCGGGGCGCGCGGAATTGGCGAAGGGATCGTGCGGCGGTTCGTGGCCGAAGGGGCGCGGGTGATGATCACCGACGTGCTGGACGATCTGGGACAGGCGCTGGCCGATGACCTGGGCGAGGCTGCCGCGTTCCATCACCACGACGTCACCGACCGCGCGCAGTGGACAGCGGTGGTTGCGGCGACCGAGGCGAAGTTCGGCAAGCTCACCACGCTCGTCAACAACGCCGGGATCATCGTGTTCAAGCGGGTCGAGGATCTGTCCGACGCGGAGATCGACCGCCTGCTCGACATCAACCTCAAGGGCGTGATCATCGGCACCCAGTCGGTAATCCCCGCGATCGAGCGCGCCGGGGGCGGGGCGATCGTCAACATGAGCAGCGCAGACGGGATCGCCGGGGCGAACTCGCTGTCGGTTTACTGCGCGTCCAAATTCGCGGTGCGCGGATTTACCAAGGCCTGCGCGCTGGAAGTGGGACCGCGCAAGATCCGGGTCAATTCGATCCACCCCGGCGGGATCTACACCCCGCTCGCCAACCCGATGAACGTGCCCAAGGAGCTCTACGACAAAGGCTACTGGATCTATCCCGCGCAGTATGCCGGCGAACCGCAGGATATCGGCGCGGCGGCGGCCTATCTTGCGTCCGACGATGCGCGGTACTGCATGGGTACGGAACTGTCGGTCGATGGGGGGCTGAATGCCGGGCACTACTACATGGCGATGCCGGGCGCGCCCAAGCAGCCGGGGAGCTAAAGGTTCGAGAGCCGCTGGCGGTCTGCGTCAAGCAGGCTGCTGGCGCGCCACATGGCGGCGGCGCCGATCAGGCCGGTGGGGATGACCAGCGTCAGCGCAAGCCGCAGGCCCGAAAGGCCGCCGCCGAACGCATCGCTTAGCACGCCCGCGGCCCAGGGGCCGGACAGGTTCCCGACCAGCCCGACCGCGAGCAGCGCGATTGCCGTGCCCGATGCGCGGTGGCGTTCGGGCAGAATGTGCTGGAAGCCAACGAATATCCCGACCGACCAGCCCCCGCCCAGCAGTCCCGACGGGATCGCCAGCAACTGGGCCGTGCGCAATTCCGGAACCCAGGTGATCGCAAAGATGCAGCAGGTCGCCACGGCCAGCGCGCCCGCCGCCAGCCGCAGCGGGCGGTGCGAACCGCCACGTCCCAGCCGGTCAGACACAAAGCCATAGCAAAGCGTCCCGGTCAGTCCGGCCAGGCCGAACGGCACGCCGAAAGCGGCCCCGGCAGCCTGGGTGGTCAGGCCATAGGCGCGCTCGAACAGGGCCGGGCCCCACAGTCCGAACGAGACGCCGGAAAACGACCCGAGCCCCAGCCCCACGGTCAGCAGCAGCCAGCTGGGCGCGCGGATCAGGCGGCGGGTCAATGCGGGCAGACTCTGGTCGGCGGTCTGCGCTTGCGGCAGCCGCTCTCGCGCCGGTTCGCGGATCAGCAGCCAGGCGGCAAGACCCATCGCCAGCCCCACACCGCCCAGCAGCGCGAACGGCGTGCGCCAGCTCGACGCGGCGGCAATCGCTGGACCGCCGGCCATGCCGCTCATCTGCCCGATGTAGATCGCGCAGGCCATCAGCGACAGCGCGCGGCCGCGCTGGTGCGGGGGGAAATAGGCGGCGATCAGCGCCATGACCGGGGCCTGATAGGCCGCCTCGCCAATCCCCACGCCGACCCGGGCAATCCCCAGCACCAGTGGATCGTGAGCAAAAGCGGTCAGCGCGGTGAACACCGACCACAGCATGCACCCCCCGGCCGCCACCGCCACGCGCGAGGTGCGGTCCGCCAGCCGCGCGGCGGGCACGCCCAGGATCGTGTAGAGCAGCGCAAAGGCCGGGCCGAGCAGCACGCCCAGCACCGTGTCCGACAGGCCGAACTCACGCTTGATCGGCTGGGCAAGGCCGGCCAGCAGGTAACGGTCGGCATAGCACAGCACCGCCACGCCCAGCAGCAGGGCGAGCACCAGCGGACGCGGGCTCAATCGAGCGGGAACGGGACCGTGCAAGGCCTGCGTCAATCGCGCATCTGCGCGCCGCCATTGACGTGCCAAACCTGTCCGTTGACCCAGGCGCCGTCGTCAGAGGCAAGGAAGGTCAGCGCCGCGGCCAGGTCTTCGGGCTGGCCCAGCCGGGTGTGCGGCAGTGCCTTCTGCGCCTTGGCGACATAGTCGTCGGTCAGGTGGATCTTGACCGCTTCGGTTAGCACCAGCCCCGGGCAGACCGCGTTGGCACGGATGCCCTGCTTGCCCCAGCGGCTGGCGACATGGCGGGCGAGGGCATGGATCGCGTTCTTGGTCATCGGATAGGCCACCTGCCACGGCGCGCCGCCGGTTGCCGCCCCGGACGAGGTGTAGAGCATTGCCCCGCCGCCGCGCTCCAGCATCGCGGGCAATGCCGCCTGGGTGGCCAGAAAGTGGCTCTTGGTGTTGATCGCGAAGCTCTTGTCGAGCACTTCGATCGGGCAGTTGAGCGCATCGACGTCGCCCTCGGTTCCGCCCGCCAGGTTGGAAATGTAGATGTCGAGCCCGCCGAACTGGTCCTTCGCGGCCTGGACGATGGCGGCCTGCGATTCCGCATTGGTGCCGTCGAGCCTGACGGCGATCGCCTTGCCGCCAGCGGCGGTGATGGTCGCGGCGGTTTCCTCGGCCTGTTCGACCAGCAGATCGCCGATCACCACGCTCGCGCCCTCTTCCGCCAGCCGCCGCGCCGTCGCCGCGCCAATCCCGCGCGCGCCGCCCGCCACGATTGCTACCTTGCCTGCCAGTCCGCGCATTCTCTGGTCCTCTCTCCAAATATTCCTCCCCCCTTGGGGGAGGTGGCAGCGCGAAGCGCTGACGGAGG
>CAZKAX010000055.1:0-21543 GCA_964550775.1 uncultured Novosphingobium sp.
CATCAACGCTGCGGTCCGCGCCGAAGGCCTGACCTATTCGCAGTTCATCCACGGCACCAAGCTGGCCGGGATCGAACTGGACCGCAAGGCCATGGCCGATCTGGCGATGAACGAAGGCGGCGTGTTCGCGGCCGTCATCGCCCAGGCGAAGGCTGCCCTGCCGGCCTGATTCTTCGGCCCGGGCAAGGAATGCCAGCGAACAAGGGGCGCGCCGGACCACCGGCTGCGCCCCTTTTCGTTTGAACTGAGGTACTTGTCCGAATTCGGTCGCTGGGATCGCTCCCAATACTTGCCCTTGGCGCGCGATGCCGCCAATCTGCCCTCGCTGTGGTGGAATTTGCACCCTTCAGGGCCAGGTTCAGGGGATCAGGGAAATGTCGAGCCAGCACGTCGGCGATGCCGTTACGGTGCGTTTCTTCATGCCTTCCCCGGCGTTAACCCCCTATATTTCAACCTATTACCTGACCGAAGTGCGCGGCGACCCCGGAATTGCTGTACAGGACTGGCTGCATCCCGAATGGGCCAATGTTCGACTGACCCGCACGCCCAACTGGCAAGCTGCGATTGGCAGCGGGCCGCTGGGTGAACCGGCAGCAATGATCGGCACGGGGCCGACCTGCCAGGCGACGCACTTCATCACCGGACCGGCCCGGATCTGGGGGATCGGAGTGCTGCCGCTGGGCTGGGCCAGGCTATGCAGCGGCGATGCCGCTCTGCATGCTGACCGGTTTACCGACGCCCGCACAGAACCGGCCTATTCCGCTTTCGCCCCGCTTTTCGATCTGACCTTCACCGACCAGCCCGATCCAGCCGCCGAAGCCGCCCGGATCGATGCCTTCCTGCTGAGCGAACTGGATCGTCATCCCGCGCACGAGGATGAGCCCAGGATCCGCGCCGCGCACGGGGCGCTGATGGATAATGAAGTGACGTCGGTCGGGGATCTGGCTGAGCGCCTGGCCTTGTCGCCGCGTTCGCTGGAACGGCTCAGTCTGAAGGCTTTCGGGTTTTCCCCCAAGCTGCTGCTGCGCCGCCAGCGGTTCCTGCGCAGCCTGTCGCAATTCATGCTCGATCCTTCGCTGACCTGGATCAAGACCCTGGACTGGCAGTATGTCGATCAGGCGCACTTCGTGCGTGATTTCAAACGCTTCATGGGGATGAGCCCCAGCACCTATGCCCAGCTTGACCACCCGGTCCTGCGCGCCGCCGCGCGGGCCCGTGCGGCAGCGGCCGGGGCCGCCGTGCAAGCATTGCATCAGCCTTGAACCCCTTGCCAAGCAGCGGCGGCACGTGCCATCCCTCTGCCGCATAACGGGGGAAGGACCTTCGGTGTCGTCGGATCTATCAGTAAGGGTGCGGTTCTATCCGCCGCCGGAGGACCTGCGGCGCTACTTCACCACGTTCTATCACACCGAAATCACCGTGGCGCCCGGCCAGACAGTAACCGATGCCTTGCATCCCGAATGGGGCGGGCTGCGGTTCTTTGCGGGTGACAGCCCGCGCGCGGCGATCGCTGGCAGTGGAGCGGTAACGGGCGCGCGTTTCATTGCTTCGGGACCGACCACCCGCAAGATTGATTTCACCCTGGGCAGCACGCGGATGTGGGGCGTGGGCCTGTTGCCGCTGGGCTGGGCCCGGTTTGTCCGGCATAGCGCGGCCGATCACGCCAACCTGGTCTGCGACGGGGATCACCACGCCAGCTTCGCCCACTTTGCCCCGCTGGCCGACCGGCTTTGCGGTGCCCCGGGCGATGTCCAAGCCGAACTCGCGCAGTTCATCGCCTTTTTCCGGGGCCTGCCCCGCGTGCGCGAGCATGACGCGGAGCGGATCCTGGCGATCCATGCGGCTATGATCGATCCTGCCGTGGCCAGTGTTGCCCGGCTGGTCAGCCAGGTCGGGGCCAGCCAGCGCACGATCGAACGGCTGACCGCGCGGCACTTTGGCTTTTCGCCCAAGCAGCTGCTGCGCCGCCAGCGCTTCATGCGCAGCCTGGCGCAATTCATGCTCGACCCCTCGCTCAAATGGATCGGGGCAATGGACTGGTCGTACCATGACCAGGCGCAATTCGTGCGCGATTTCCATGAATTCATGGGCCAGACCCCGCGCGAATATGCCCAGACGCCGCACCCGGTGCTCGACGTGTTCATCCGCGAGCGTGCCCGTGCACACGGCGCGGCGGTGCAGACGCTCGACAGTCCGGACGGAACCGAACCGGAGCCCAGCGCCAGCGCGGCGTGACAATGCGGTTTTGACTCAGCGCGCGGCCTCGCTAAAGGCGCGTTTCCCATATTTTCATCTGACGGAACCGACACAGTGGACTACGCAGCATTGGCCCAGGCAGCAGAGGCGCGGATCACCGCCGCCCCCGACCTTGACGCGCTGGAGAAACTGCGGGTCGAATTTCTGGGCAAGCAGGGCTCCATTTCCGCGTTGCTCAAATCGCTGGGCGGCCTTTCACCGGAAGAGCGCCAGTCCGTCGGCCCGCAGATCCACGCCCTGCGCGAAGGCGTGACCGAGGCACTGGCGAGCCGCAAGACCGCGCTCGAACAGGCAGCGCTCGATGCGCGGCTCGCCGCCGAGCAGGTCGACCTGACCCTGCCCGCCCCCGCCACGCCGCGCGGCACGATCCACCCGGTCAGCCAGGTGCTCGACGAACTGGCCGAGATCTTCGCCGACCTTGGCTTCTCGGTCGCCACCGGGCCGGAGATCGAGGACGACTGGCATAATTTCACTGCGCTCAACATCCCCGAAAGCCACCCGGCGCGGGCGATGCACGACACCTTCTATTTCCCGGACCTGGATGCCGAGGGACGCAAGATGCTGCTGCGCACCCACACCAGCCCGGTGCAGATCCGCGCCATGCTGCAACAGGGCGCCCCGATCCGGATCATCGCCCCAGGGCGGGTCTATCGCAGCGACAGCGACGCCACCCACACCCCGATGTTCCACCAGGTCGAAGGACTGGTGATCGACAAGCACATCACGCTGGGCCACCTCAAGTGGACGCTGGAAACCTTCCTCAAGGCCTTCTTCGAGCGTGAGGACATCGTGCTGCGGCTGCGCCCATCTTACTTCCCCTTCACCGAACCCTCGGTGGAAGTCGATGTCGGCTTTGCACTGGTGAACGGCAAGCGCGTGCTGGGCGGCAGCGGCGATGCGCCGGGGCATGGCTGGATGGAACTGCTCGGCTCCGGCATGGTCAATCGCAAGGTGATCGCTGCGGGCGGGCTCGATCCCGATGAGTGGCAGGGCTTTGCCTTCGGTGTCGGCGTCGATCGGCTCGCCATGCTCAAATACGGGATGGATGACCTGCGCGCGTTCTTCGATGGCGATGCGCGCTGGCTGGGGCACTATGGCTTCTCGGCCTTCGATGTCCCCACCCTTTCCGCTGGCGTAGGAGCGGGCGCATGAAGTTCTCGCTGACCTGGCTCAAGGACCACCTCGATACCGCAGCGTCGGTCGAGGAAATCGCCGCCAAGCTCAACGCCATCGGGCTGGAAGTGGAAGGCGTGGAAGACGCCGCCGCCCGGCTGACCGGCTTCACGGTCGCGCGCGTCCTCACCGCCGAACGCCACCCCAATGCCGACAAGCTGCAGGTGCTGTCGGTCGATGTGGGTGACGGCAATCCGCTGCAGGTCGTCTGCGGCGCGCCCAATGCCCGCGCCGGCCTCGTCGGCGTGCTGGGCCTGCCCGGCGCGGTAGTGCCTGCGGGCGGCTTTACGCTCAAGAAGTCGGCCATTCGCGGGGTCGAATCGAACGGCATGATGTGCTCCACCCGCGAGCTGGAACTGGGCGAGGATCACGACGGGATCATCGAACTGCCCACCGATGCGCCGGTCGGCACGCCCTTTGCGCAGTACCACGGCAGCGATCCAGTGTTCGACGTGGCGATCACGCCGAACCGGCCCGACTGCATGGGGGTTTACGGCATCGCGCGCGATCTGGCGGCCGCGGGCCTTGGCACGCTGAAGCCGATTGCCGCGCAGGCGGTGCCGGGCAGCTTCCCCTGCCCCATGCCGATCCGCACCGACGATCCGGAGGGCTGTCCGGCCTTCTTCGGCCGCGTGATCAGGAGCGTGACCAATGGCCAGTCGCCTGAATGGATGCAGGCCCGGCTGAAAAGCGCGGGCCAGCGCCCGATCTCGGCGCTGGTCGACATTACCAACTATGTCATGCTGGCCTATGGCCGTCCGGCCCACGCCTATGACCTCGCCAAGCTGACGGGCGCGATCTTTGCCCGCCGTGCGCGCGATGGCGAAACCTGCCTGGCGCTCAACGGCAAGGAGTATACGCTCGATCCGGAAATGACCGTGATCGCCGATGATAGCGGCGTGCACGACATCGCCGGGATCATGGGCGGTGAGCATTCGGGCTGCAGCGAGACGACCACAGACGTGCTGCTGGAAGTCGCTTACTTCGATCCGACCCGGATCGGCGATACCGGACGCAGGCTGAACCTCACCTCGGACGCGCGCCAGCGGTTTGAGCGCGGGGTCGATCCGGCGTTTCTCGATGCCGGGCTGGAACTGCTGACCACGCTGATCGTCGAAAGCTGCGGCGGCGAGCCGAGCGAAGTGATCCGCGCGGGCGAACCGCCGGCGGGGACCAAGGTGGTGGCCTATGACCCGGCCATGACCGAGCGACTGGGCGGCGTGGCGATCCCCGAAGACCAGCAGCGCGCAACGCTGCGCGCGCTGGGCTTTGCCAGCGATGCGCGCTGGAACGTGGTGGTGCCGAGCTGGCGCCCGGACGTGGACGGCGCGCCCGATCTGGTTGAGGAAGTGGTGCGGATCCACGGGCTGGACAATGTTGCCAGCACGCCCCTGCCGCGCATGGACGGCGTGGCCCGGCCGACCGCTACCCCGGCGCAGAAGCTGGAACGCAAGGTGCGGCGGGCTGCAGCGGCGCTTGGCCTCCATGAAGCCATCACCTGGTCGTTCATTTCCGAAAAGGAAGCCGAACAGTTCGGCGGCGGCACATGGGTGCTGGAGAACCCGATCAGCGAAGACCTGAAGGTCATGCGTCCTTCACTGTTGCCGGGTCTGTTGTCCGCAGTGAGGCGCAACCTTGATCGCGGTGCCAGCACAGTCCGGCTGTTCGAACTGGGCCGACGCTATTTGGCCGATGGCGAACACCCTTCGCTGGTGCTGGTGCTGGCTGGCGACAAAGCCCCGCGTCAATGGCAGAGCGGCAAGGCGCAGGCCTTCGACGCGTTCGACGCCAAGGCGCTGTGTCTTGAACTCCTGCGCGAAGCAGGCGCGCCGGTTGATAACCTGCAAGTGATGGGCGAGGCTGGCTCGTTTTATCACCCCGGCCAATCGGCCACTCTGCGGCTGGGACCCAAGCAGCAGATTGCCAGCTTTGGCATGGTCCATCCCGCCGTGCTCAAGGCGTTCGACATCGGCGTTCCGGTGGCGGTTGCAGGCATCCACCTCGATGCAATCCCGGCAAGGAAGGCCGCGGGCTTTGCCCGCGCGGCCTATGCCCCGCCCGCGCTGCAGGCGGTGACGCGCGACTTTGCCTTCCTGGTGCCGCTGGACCTGCCGGCGGGCGATCTGGTCCGCACGGTCAGAGGCGCGGACAAGGCCAATGTGGTCGCGGTGCGGCTGTTCGATGACTTCCGGGGCCAGGGCGTTCCGGATGGGCAGAAGAGCCTGGCCGTGGAAGTGACGCTGCAACCGGGCGAAAAGAGCTACGACGAGGCCGAGCTGAAAGCCGTCGCCGAGCGGATCACCACGGCAGCGGCCAAGCTGGGTGCGGTGCTGCGGAGTTAAGGTTCCCCCTCCCGCAGACGGGAGGGGGACGGGCGATCTCCTGCAAAACTCGCTCTCAGTTCAGCCAACCTGCCCGCGGTGCAGCAGCTTGTGATCGGCCAGCACCAAAGCCATCATTGCCTCCACCACCGGCACGCCGCGGATGCCGACGCAGGGGTCGTGGCGGCCCTTGGTGAACATCTCGGTCGCCTCGCCATCGCGGGTGATCGTCGGTTGGGGGGTAAGGATCGAGCTGGTCGGCTTGAACGCCACGCGCACCACCACCGGCTGCCCGGTGCTGATCCCGCCCGCGATCCCGCCGGCGTGATTGGCGGTAAAGACCGGCGCATCGTTCCCCGGCCGCATCGGATCGGCATTCTGTTCGCCGGTCAGCCGCGCGGCGGCGAAGCCATCCCCGATCTCGACGCCCTTGACCGCATTGATCCCCATCATTGCTGCGGCGAGGTCCGCATCGAGCTTGCCATAGAGCGGTGCGCCCCAACCGGCGGGAACGCCACTGGCCACGCATTCCACCACCGCGCCGACCGAGCTTCCGGCCAGCCGGGCATCGTCGACGATCTTCTCCCAACGCACAGCGGCCGCCGCATCGGGGCAGAAGAACGGGTTGTTTCCGATCTCCGCCGGATCAAAATTGGCATAATCGATCGCGTCGCCGCCGATTTCGGAGACATAGCCCACAATCGCCACGTCCGGGATCACCCGCCGCGCCACGGCCCCCGCGGCAACCCGCGCCGCCGTTTCACGCGCAGAACTGCGCCCGCCGCCACGATAGTCGCGAAAGCCGTACTTGGCGTCATAGGCATAGTCCGCGTGGCCCGGGCGGTAAGCCTTCGCCACTTCGGAATAGTCCTTGCTGCGCTGGTCGACATTCTCGATCATCAGGCTGATCGGCGTGCCGGTGGTCTTGCCTTCAAACACACCCGACAGGATCCGCACCGCGTCGGGTTCCTGGCGCTGGGTGGTGAATTTCGATTGCCCCGGACGGCGCGCATCGAGGAAGGGCTGGATCACCGCTTCGCTGATTTCCAGCCCCGGCGGGCAGCCATCCACCACCGCGCCCAAAGCGGGCCCGTGGCTTTCGCCCCAGGTGGTGAAACGCAGCAGACGGCCAAAGGTGTTGACGGACATGCAGCGGCTTTGTCGCGGATATGGTAAAAAGTCCACTCCCAAGCAGCGCATTGACTCGCTAGGGATTAGTCCATGTTCCTCGTCGTCTTCCGCAACCGCAAGCGCGCCGCCATCGATCAGGCCGCCTATTCCGCCGACGCCGCACGGATGGAGGAACTGGCGCGCGCCCAGCCGGGGTTCCTTTCGTTCAAGAGCTACACCAGCGAGGACGGCGAGGTGATCGCCCTGTCCGAATGGGCCGATGCCGAGGCCGCGCGCGCCTGGGGCAGCCATCTGGATCATGCCATGGTCCAGGGCCGGGGGCGCGAGGCCTATTACCAGGACTATACACTCTACACCGCCGACAATCCCCGCACCCACCACTTCGAAAGGCCTGACGCGTGACGGTTACTGTCTATGGCATCCCCAATTGCGACACGGTCAAGAAGGCCCGGACCTGGCTCGACGCGGCGGGGATCGGCTATGCGTTCCATGACTACAAGAAGGTCGGGGCCGATCCGGCACAATTGGCCATGTGGTGTGATGCGGCGGGGTGGGACAAAGTGCTCAACCGCGCCGGCACCACGTTCAAGAAGCTGCCCGATGCGGACAAGGCCGATCTCGATTCCGCCAGGGCCGTCGCGCTGATGGCGGCCAATCCCAGTTGCATCAAACGGCCGATCGTGGAACATCCCGGCGGCCTGCTGGTGGGCTTCAAACCCGACGAATGGAAAGTCGCGCTGGCATGATGCCCGATCCGGAAACCTTGAAGTTGCTCGAATGGGTCGCGGCCGGGCTGGGGCTGATCAACATCGCGCTGCTGATCTTCCGCAGCCCGTGGAACTTTGCCTTCGCGATCCTTTCGGTGGCGATCTACGTCTTCATTTTCTTCGAAAGCAGGCTTTACGCCGAAAGCGGCCTGCAGGTGTTCTACATCGCGGCCAACCTGTGGGGCTGGTACCTGTGGCGCAAGGCCGGTGGAGACGACGCGCGGGTGCCGGTGCGCTGGCTGGACTGGCCCAGCCGGGTGGTCTGGCTGACAGTCACCGCTGCGCTCAGCCTCAACCTGGGGTGGGCGATGCACCGCTACACCAATGCCGCGATGCCGTTTGCGGATTCGGCGATTGCCGGGGCCAGCGTGGCCGCGCAATTGCTGCTGGGGTTCCGGCGGATCGAGAACTGGGTGGTATGGATCGCGGTCGATGTGGCGGCGGTGCTGCTGTACATCAACCGCGGGCTTTACCCCACCGCCGGGCTCTATGGCGGAATGCTGGTGATGAGCCTGGTCGGCCTGAAGGAATGGATCGAAGCGGAGCGGCGGGGCAGAACGGCGTGATCCGCATCTGCTTTCACGGCGCGGAAAGCACCGGCAAGTCGGTGCTGGCGGACCGGCTCAGCCGTGAACTGGGTGTTCCCTGGGTGCCCGAATTTGGGCGTACTTATTGCGAGGAGCGCGGCACCGATCTGGCGATGCAGGACCTGCTGGCGATTGCCGAGGGGCAGCAGGCGGCGGTCGAAGCAGCCATGGCCGGACAACCGCCGCTGCTCCTGCTCGATACCGACCAGCTGATGACCGCAGCCTGGGCCGAAATGCTGTTCGGCGAAGTGCCGCCCGCGCTGATGGCCTATCCCAAGACCGACCTCTATCTGCTGTTCGAAGCCGATGTGCCATGGATCGACGATGGCACCCGCTTTTTCGGCAAGAGCCCGCTGCGCACCCGCTTTGCCGCCCTGGCCGAGGAAATGCTGCTGCGCGCGGACGTGCCGTGGCGGCGAATTTCTGGCAGCTGGGCCGAGCGCGAGGCGCAGGTCCGCGCGGTGTTCGCCGAGGCGTTGCCGGTTAGCGACGGATCGGCAATCCGCAGTTGACCGGCAAGGCGCGGTTAATCATTGCAGATCAAGGATCACGGCGGCGCTGTGACCGGGTATGTTCCCGGTCCTGACGCGCCGCAGGGGAATGAGATGAGCCGGGGTCGCGCCACCAGATTGCAGCATCAAGGCCTCGGCGCATGAGCGGCCTCGCGCTGATCACCGCGCTGTCGCTGGCCGGGACCGCGCCCCAAGCCGGGGTGATGCCGCTGGCCGAGCCCCAGCCCACCGCGGTGCTTCCGTCCGAACCGGCCCCAGCCCCCAACCCGCCGCCCCAGCCGCAGGCGGTCACGCCTGCCACGCCGGGAGAGATCGTCGTCACCGCGCGCCAGGGACCGCCGCCGGGCGATCCGGCAGAGCGGATCAACACGGTCAGTTTCGAAGCGATGCAGGGCGTCGACAAGGCCTTGGTCGGGCCGGTCGCGACCGGGTATGAACAAGGCGTGCCGAAGCCCGTCCGGCAGGGCTTGCGCAATGTGCTCAACAACCTGTCAGAGCCGGTCAACTTCGTGAACTATGTCCTGCAGCTGAAACCCGGCAAGGCGCTGAAAACCGTGGGCCGGTTCGCAATCAACAGCACTGTCGGCGTGGCCGGGCTGGTCGATGTGGCCAGCCGCAAGCCGTTCGGCATGGCCTATCGCCGCAACGGCTTTGCCAACACGTTCGGCTATTACGGGATCGGCAACGGGCCCTACCTGTACCTGCCGCTGATCGGCCCGACCACGGTGCGCGATCTGACCGGGCGGATCATGGATCTGTCGCTGCTGCCGGGGGTAGCGGGAACGCCGTTCAACACTCCGTACTATTCGCTCGGCACCGGGACGGTCCGCTCGCTCGATGACCGGGTGGAATTCGACGACACTCTGCGCAAGCTGCGCGAGGAGTGCCCGGATTTTTATGCTTCGGAGCGCCAGTGGTACCTCGCCACGCGTCAGGCCGACATTGCGGACCTGCACGGGCGGCATGTCGACGTGGTGGCGCTGCTGCCCGAATGCCTGCGGCCTGAAACACCCGCAGCACCAAACGGTCAGCCCGCCGTGACCCCGCAGATGTAGTTCAGCGCAAGATCGTCTGACAGGGTCAGACCGGTCAGCGGCGACCAGGCAATGCCCTTGGGTTCGCCCATCACCAGTCCGGCCTCGGCGAGCAGATCGCGCAGTTCGTCCGGCGTGACGAAATCATCCCAATGGTGCGTCCCGCGCGGGACCAGGCCAAGCCGTTCCGCGCCTTCGACCATCAGCAGCCGCGATTTGGCGGTGCGGTTGGGGGTGGAGAGCACCATCAGCCCGCCCGGGGCCAGGCTATTCGCCAGCGCGGCCACGAAGGCAGCCTTGTCCGCGACATGTTCGATCACTTCCATCGAACAGACCAGATCGAACTGGCCCAGCGCGAGTTCGGCCAGATCGCCGTGGCGGTAAGCGATGTCCAGCCCGCCGCCCAAAGCGTGAGCCGCCGCTGCCGCGACGTTCTCCGCCGCTGCATCAACCCCGGTGACCTTGCCGCCCAGTCGCGCCAACGGCTCGCACAGCAGCCCAGCACCGCAGCCGACATCAAGCACGCGCTTGCCCGCGAGCGGGCGGACGGAGCGCGAATCGCCCGGCCAGTGCCCATCGATCGCGGCGCGGATGAAGCCCAGCCGCACCGGGTTCAGCCGGTGGAGCATGGCGGAAGACCCCCTGGGGTCCCACCAATCGGCCGCCAGCTTGCCGAAATGCGCGGCTTCTTGCGGTCGGATCGTTGCGGAGACGGTTGCATTACCCATACACCCTCCCTAACAGGGCGCGCGCTGCAGGGCGAGGGGCCCTGACGGCAAGATTCTTGCGGAAAGGTGGGACACGCGTGGCCCGCATCGTGATGAAATTCGGCGGCACCTCGATGGCCGGATCGGAACGGATCCGCCGGGTCGCCAATATCGTGCGCCGCCAGCAGGCGGCCGGGCACGAAGTGGCGGTGGTGGTTTCGGCCATGGCCGGGGAAACCGACCGGCTGGTGAACTTCTGCCGCGAGGCGAACCCGCTGTACGATCCGGCGGAATATGACGTAGTTGTCGCCAGCGGCGAGCAGGTCACCGCCGGGCTGCTGGCGATGACTTTGCAGGCGCTGGGCTGCCAGGCGCGGTCATGGCTGGGCTGGCAGTTGCCGGTCCGCACCGACGATGCCCACGCCAAGGCCCGCATCGAAAGCATCGATTGCCCCGAAATGCTGGCTAGCATGGCTGCGGGCGAAATCGCGGTGATCCCGGGGTTCCAGGGGCTGACGGCAGACAACCGCGTGACCACGCTGGGGCGCGGCGGGTCTGATACGTCGGCCGTGGCAGTGGCGGCGGCGGTAAAGGCCGACCGTTGCGACATCTACACCGACGTTGACGGTGTTTACACCACCGACCCCCGGATCGTCGCCAAAGCCCGCAAGCTGCAATATGTCACCTATGAAGAAATGCTGGAACTGGCCAGCGTCGGCTCCAAGGTGCTGCAGACCCGTTCTGTCTCGCTCGCCATGAAGGAAGGCGTCCGGGTGCAGGTGCTCTCAAGCTTTATCGATGACGATGCCACCCCGGCGGACGAAATCCCCGGCACGATGATCGTCAGCGACGAGGAACTCGAAGGACTCGATATGGAACGCCAGCTGATCACCGGCATCGCCGCCGACAAGAACGAAGCCAAGATCATCCTGACCCGCGTGCCCGACCGGCCCGGCGCGGTGGCGACGATCTTTGGCCCGCTGGCCGCCGCCAACATCAACGTCGACATGATCATCCAGAACGTCGGGCGCGACAAGGGTGAGACCGACGTGACCTTCACCGTGCCCAGCGCCGATCTGCTGCGTGCGCAGACCCTGCTGGAAGCGCAGAAGGAAGCGATCGGGTTCAACCGGATCATCACTGACGGCAAGGTAGCCAAGATCAGCGTCGTGGGTGTGGGCATGAAGAGCCACGCCGGGGTCGCCAGCACCATGTTCCGCGCACTGGCGGACCGGGGCATCAATATCCAGGCGATCTCTACCAGCGAGATCAAGGTTTCGGTGCTGATCGACGAAGACGAAACCGAACTCGCCGTCCGCGTGCTCCATACCGCCTACGGGATGGACGCCGAGGATTGATGCGGACGGCGGTTGCTGAACCTCAGCGCCGCCGGTCCTCATAATCGATCCGGATCCGCACCCAGTCTCCCACCCGGCTGATCCCGCCGACGCGCGGGGGGCGGACCTTGAACTGCCAGGCGGCGGCCAGTACGGCGCGCTGGATATTCGAGCCGGAAGGGTATTCGTCCAGCCCGACGCAGTTCTCCACGCGGAAATCGGGTGCGGTCTTGCAGGCGATCAGCGCCCAGCCGGGGCCGTCCGCCAGCGACAGATAGCCGCGCAGCTCCTCGGGATAGGGCTCACGATACCAGGCCGCGGCATACATCGGCTGGCCATTGGGGGCCGAGCCGACGCGCTTGCTGTCCCCCGGCACGCCCATGTCAGCCGGGCCCATCAGCCCCTTGGCCGGAGCGGCGGGCGCGCCCTGGCGCGGCAGGCGGGAGATGTCGAGCACGGCCATCTGGCTGCGCGTCATCTGGATGATCGGCGGCGGCGGTGAAGCGACCGGGGCGGGCGGCGTGGAGGCCGGGTTTTGTGCCTGCGGGGGCTGAACCGCAGGCTTGCTGGCGGCCGGGGCCTCTGCCCGCGCAGCCTTGGCGGGCTTGGCCGGATCGGCATCAGGTTCGGCCTTGAGCGCAATCGACAGCAGGCGCGGCTGCGGTTTGTCCGGCCCGCCGCCAACCCAGCCCATCGACAGCGCGATCAGGATCAGCCCTGCCTCTGCCAGCAGCGCCAGGACAAAGGCGAGCGGCCGGTCAGAGCCAAAGCCCCGGCGGTCTGGATCGGAAAGACGGAAGGGCACTTTCAAAGGGGGAGCAGACCTCTGCGGGAACAAGGGATGCGAACGCGCCGGACCAGGCCCGGCCTCTGCCCTTGGCGCCTCAATGGCCTGCTGCAGCGGGTTCGGCAAGGTGGAATGCCCGTATCGGGGGTGGCATCGCCGCGCTGCCTTGCCTATAGGCGCGCGACAGAAGGTTTACAGGGGAATCCTGCGTGTACGACAAGACCCGGGCGCTGATGCAGCGTGGCATCGATTTTCTTGGCAGCGAACATGCGATCCTGTGCGGGGCGATGAGCTGGGTCAGCGAGCGCAATCTGGTCGCCGCGATCAGCAATGCCGGCGGGTTCGGCGTGATCGCCTGCGGGGCCATGACCCCCGAACTGCTCGACGCCGAAATCGCCGCAACCAGGGCGCTGACCGCCAAGCCGTTTGGCGTCAACCTGATCACCATGCACCCGATGCTGATGGATCTGATCGCGGTCTGCGCGAAGCATCAGGTCAGCCATGTGGTGCTGGCAGGCGGAATCCCGCCCAAGGGCAGTGTCGAGGCGATCAAGGCGTTCGGTGCCAAGGTGCTGGTCTTTGCCCCCACGCTGGCGCTGGCCAAGCGGCTGCTGCGCACCGGCGCCGATGCGCTGGTGATCGAGGGTAGCGAGGCCGGCGGGCATATCGGCCCGGTGGCGACCAGCGTGCTGGCGCAGGAATTCCTGCCCGAACTGGCCGAAGACCATGTCGTGTTCGTCGCCGGGGGGATCGGCCGGGGCGACATGATCGCCGCCTATCTGGAAATGGGCGCGTCGGGCGTGCAGCTGGGCACCCGGTTTGCCTGCGCCACCGAATCGATTGCCCATCCCGCGTTCAAGCAAGCCTTCTTCCGCGCCAATGCCCGCGACGCCGAAGCCAGCGTCCAGGTCGACCCGCGCCTGCCGGTGATCCCGGTCCGCGCGCTCAAGAACAAGGGCACCGAAGAGTTCACCGCCAAGCAGCGCGAAGTTGCCCAGCTGCTCGATGCGGGCAAGGTCGACATGGCCGAGGCCCAGCTGCAGATCGAACAGTTCTGGGCCGGCGCGCTGCGCCGCGCAGTGATCGAGGGCGATGTCGAGAACGGTTCGGTCATGGCCGGGCAGTCGGTCGGCATGGTCACGAGGGAACAGCCCGCCACCGAGATCGTCGCCGAACTGATGGCCGAAAGCGAAGCGGCGCTCGCGCGCTAATTCCTCCCCGATACGGGGAGGGGAACCACCCGCAGGGTGGTGGAGGGGCACAGGCCGAGTCGCCTGACCTCGCCGCACCCTCAGGAAAACCCGCACGTGCCCCTCCACCATGCTTCGCATGGTCCCCCTCCCCGTTTCGGGGAGGAACAAAAAAGGGGCCGGAGCGGCTGGCTCCGGCCCTTGCTAGGTGATGTTCGCAGGAGGAACATGGGTTGACGAGACCGGAGAGGAGGAGAGGAGGAGATCCCCGATCCCGCCAAGTTCTGGAGAGCGCTTAGTAGTTGTAGGCGCGTTCCCCGTGTTCGGTGAGGTCGAGGCCTTCGCGCTCGGCATCCTCGGTGGGACGCAGGCCGAATGCCTTGTCGACGACGAAGTAGAGCACGGCCGAGACGATCCCGGAGTAGGCCAGGGTCAGCAGCACCGCGATGATCTGGGTCTTCATCTGCGCGGCCATGTCATAGGTGCCGGCCACCATCGGGAACTGGGTGTAGTCAAAGAACCCCTGCCCGCCGAGTGCCGGATCGGCGACCACCGCCGTGGCCAGCGCACCGAAGATCCCGCCGACGCAGTGCACGCCGAACACGTCGAGCGTATCGTCGTACTTCAGCTTGTTCTTCACCGTGCTGACGAAGACGTAGCAGATCGGCGAAACCAGCAGCCCCAGCGCGATCGAAGTCATCGGCGCACCGAAGCCCGAAGCCGGAGTGATCGCGACCAGACCCGCAACCGCACCCGTGGCGGCGCCCAGCATCGAGGGCTTGCCGTGGTGGAACTGTTCGACCAGCGACCAGCTGAGCGCAGCCGCAGCAGTGGCAACGAAGGTGTTGATGAAGGCCACCGCGGTCACGCCGTTGGCTTCGAGGTTGGACCCGGCATTGAAGCCGAACCAGCCCACCCACAGCAGCGAGGCGCCGATCATGGTCATGGTCAGCGAGTGCGGCGGGGTGGCTTCCTTGCCGAAGCCGACGCGCTTGCCGATCATCAGGCAGCCGACCAGCCCGGCGATCCCGGCGTTGATGTGGACCACGGTGCCGCCCGCGAAGTCGAGCGCGCCCTTGCCCCACAGGTAACCGGCATCGGTGGGAGCATCGGCCAGGAAGTCCGGTCCGGCCCAGTACCATACCATGTGCGCGATCGGGAAATAGACCACGGTCAGCCACAGCACCATGAACAGCATCAGCGGCCAGAACTTCACGCGTTCGGCAAAGGCCCCGACGATCAGCGCCGGGGTGATGCAGGCGAAGGTCATCTGGAAGATCACGAAGACGAATTCAGGCAGATAGACGTTGTTCGAGAAGGTTGCCGCATAGGTGCTGGCCGAAACCCCCTTGAGGAACGCCTTGTCGAACCCGCCGACGAAGCTGGGTGCGAACGAATTGGTGCTGGTGAAGGCCATGGTATAACCCCAGCCGACCCAGACCAATGCGGCGATGCTGACGATCATGAAGACCTGCATCAGCACGCTGAGCATGTTCTTGGTGCGGACCAGGCCGCCATAGAACAGCGCCAGCGCGGGCACGCTCATCATCAGGACCAGGACCGACGAAACGAGCATCCAGGCGGTGTCGCCCTTGTTGACCATGGTGGCCATCTGTTCGGCGGTCGGGGCCTTGATCGGCCCATCGGCATAGGCTGCACTGGCGGTGAGCAGCGAGGCCCCCATCATCCCGGCGCCGGTCATAAGCTTGCGAAACATGCTTGGTTCCCTCCTGTTGCCCGCGCTCACAGCGCGGTGTCCCCGGTTTCGCCGGTGCGGATGCGGGTGGCCGATGCGAGATCGAGCACGAACACCTTGCCATCGCCGATCGCATCGGTGCTGGCGGCCTGCTGAATGGTTTCGACCACCTGCGGTGCGAGGTCGTCGCTGGTGGCAACCTCGATCTTCACCTTGGGCAGCATGTTGGTGGAATATTCCGCCCCGCGGTAAATCTCGGTCTGACCCTTTTGCCGTCCGAAGCCCTTGACCTCGGTCACGGTCATCCCCGCGACGCCGAGGGCGCCGAGGGCTTCACGCACCTCGTCAAGCTTGAACGGCTTGATGATCGCGATGATGAATTTCATGCCGATCCCCTGAATGCACGCCGGGCCCATCCCGGCAGGGCGATCTTCGCAAACGCCGTGCCAGAACCGGATTATCGGGCCTTTTCAGCGCAGAGCGGGATCGACAGGATTGTTTGCAGCACAAACAATCGCCCGATTCGCGGGCAGGTGCTCAATTTTTAGGCAGTTCAAGCCGGGCAATGACCGGCAAATGGTCCGATCCGCGCGCGGCCAGCGCGGAGTGGTGGACCCCGGTCTGAACCACGTGCCATTCGGGCGAGACCACGATCCGGTCGAGCCGCGCGACCGGGCGGCGACTGGGGAAGGAACGACCGCTGTCGAGCAGGCGCCAGGGGGCATGGAACTCGCCCAGCGCACCGCCGCCGCTGGCATGGCGCACGCCCCATTCGTTGCAATCGCCCATCACCACGGCCGGGCACGGCACCGCGCAGCGCGCCAGATGCGCGAGCACTGCGCGGACTTGCTGGCGGCGGCGCAGGCCCGACAGGTCAAGGTGCATGCCGACCACGCGGATCCGCTGCCCCGCCACCAGCAGGTCGGCCCGGATCGCCCCGCGCGGCTCCAGCGTTGGCAGCGGCACGATCGCGGCATCGGCCACCACGATCCCGCGCCGCACCAGCAAGGCATTGCCATGCCAGCCCAGACTGTCAGGCCGGTGGTTCAGCGGCACCGCGCGCCAGGGGCTGTAGTCCTCCAGCAACTGGCGCGGGATCACGCTTTCGCGGTTCCCGATCCGCCGGTCCGCCTCTTGCAGCGCGATCACATCGGCGTCGATCTCGCGCAGCACCGCCACGATCCGCTCAGGATCGCGCCGCCGGTCAAGCCCGACAGCCTTGTGGATGTTGTAGCTGGCGAAAGTGAGCTGCATCAGCTCCCGGCGATAAAGCGGTCGGTGGCGCGGGTTGGCAGTCCGTCGATGCTGCGGGTCCGGCCCGCGACCTTCTTTTCCCACACTGCCGGGTCCTGCTGGGCATGGTATTTGGGCAGGGTTTCGCGGTGCTTGTCAAGATGCATCACCGGCACGCCCCAGCCGCAGCTGGTCTGGACGCTCTCCACCGTGATGTCGAAGATCTGGCGGGTGCCGGGCAGCAGGGTGAACTGCGCCGCGAGTTCATCCCACCCGGCGTCCTGCGGCAGCACCGGCTTGCCATGTCCGTAGAGCCGCAGGATCAGCGCGGGCTGTTCGAAATTGCACATCATCACGGTGATGCGGCCATCGGCGGCGAGATGCGCGTGGGTCTCGTTGCCCGATCCGCCGAGGTCGAGATAGGCGACCCGGTTCGGCCCCAGCACCTTGAAAGTCCCGTCGAGCCCCTTGGGGCTGAGATTGATCCGCGCGTTGGGTGCGGCGGTGGCGACGAAGAAGATCGCTTGGGCAGCAATCATCGCTTCGTGTTCGGGCGTGATGTGGTCGGTGAAATCCATTGCGGCAGGCTAGGCGAGGGCAGGCGCTTCGGCAAGCCGGGGTACGGGATCAGTCCGGGCTGGAGCGCCAGTGTGCCGCCACCACGCTGACCACCGCCCAGATCAAGGCCAGAATGCCGATGTAGAACAGGAAGAACGGGATCAGGTTGGTGATCGGTCCCCCAAACCGCAGCCCCCGGCTGTCCGGAAACAGCGCATCGAACAGCGATGCGATCGGGAAGGCCCAGGCCGTGATTACCAATGCGCGGGCAATCCGCTGCGCCTGCCGCACGGTGACGTCCATCGCAGGGAGCACAGCGGCGAGCAGCCAGAGGATCAGGCCATTGAGCACGCCTTCAAGGTGGCTCATCCGCCAGGCCTTGTCGGTGCCGGGCAGCTGATAGGCGATCTTGCCCGGGATCGGCCAGAGCTCGATGCTGCCGATCAGAAAGAACACGAAGCCAAATCCGGCGGCGAAACCCAGCAGCATGACCAGCCCGCCCTGGCGGAACAGCATGCGCTGGATCGGACGGAGTTCGATTGCGGTCATTACAGGTCTCCAGTCAGGGGTTTCAGAACGGCACCGGCATCTGCTTCGAAGCGGTGTCGATCAGCGGCATGGCTTTGGCTTTGCCGCCCGCCGCGAAGCGGGCGTAACCGGCGATCCACTGGTCGACCCAGGGATGGTTGCGCTCGTGGCGCGGATCGTGGCCCGGGACCATGGCGCGCAGCAGGCTGGGCCCAGCGCCCAGCAGAAACCGCGCGGCCCAATACCAGACCTTCAGCCGCGAGCGCCACTGCCGCCAGCGGCCATCCTGTTCCAGCAGGGCCGCATAGCACCGGCGGGACCAGCGCACGACGTCGATCGACCCGTGCAGCACGCCCCAGGCACGCCGCCAGTAGCCCGGCGTGACCGCCTGATAGACGTCATGCGCCACCAGCTTGTGCTCGGTCTCCTCGACCATGTGCCACAGGATGAACGAAACCGCGTTGCGATTGGCCCCCGCGAACAGCTCGGTCCGGTTGGACACCAGCCAGCGGGTCACCCCCAGGGTCATCGCCTCGAACCCGGCCGAATAGGCCAGCCGCTCGCCCAGCGGGCGCTTTGCCAGGCGGCGATAGGCCGCAGCCATCTCCGCCTCGACCGCGGCCAGCCGGTCGTAGCCCTGGGCCAGCAACCGGTCGTTGAAGCGGCGGTGGGTGCGATAGTGCTGGGTTTCCTGCAGGCAGAAGTCGCGCGCCTCGCGCCGGATCTCGGGATCATCGATCTGCTGCATCGCCTCGCCCAGCGTCGCCACGAGGAAGGGCTCGAGGTGCGGCATGACGAAGGAAGCGCCGTTGACCATCTGCGCAAATTCCGGCTGCTGCGGAATCCAGTGCGCGGGGGTATCCGCCGCGAATTCGAACGCGCCGGGGCGCACCGTGATCGGCTGATAGTGCGGGGCATCGTGCCCGGCTGCGACAGATTGTTGCTGCGGTTCCATCTGCTGCTTCTCCCACGATCATGCCACGGCCAGCGCCGCGACTCGATCGCCTGTTCTCGCGTCGCTATAACAGTGTTATAGCATTGCTATCGCCTTGCCAAGCCCCTATGCGCTCGCCATGGCCGAACCCGAAAATCCCGCCGATGCCGAGCGTGCCGCCCTGCGCCAGCGGCTGGTCGCGGGGGCGGAGCGGATGCTGGTTGACGGCGGGGTCGAGGCGCTGTCGCTGCGCCAGCTGGCGCGCGAGGCCGGCACTTCGACCATGGGGTTCTACACCCTGTTCGGCGGCAAGGACGGCCTGATGCAGGCGCTCTATGCGGAAGGGTTCGCGCGAATGTACCGCTATGCCCTGTCGGCGGAGGATCATGGCGATCCGGTGGCCTGGCTGT
The DNA here is from genome assembly GCA_964550775.1 of uncultured Novosphingobium sp. Taxonomy (GTDB): domain Bacteria; phylum Pseudomonadota; class Alphaproteobacteria; order Sphingomonadales; family Sphingomonadaceae; genus Novosphingobium. The sequence goes on from CAZKAX010000055.1 coordinate 19,162, forward strand.
GGCAGGCGCTGTTCGCCTATCGCCGCTTCGCGCTCGACAATTCGGCGCTCTACCGGCTGTGCTTCGGCGGCGAGCAGCGGTTTGTTCCGGTGGCGCGCGACGGACGGTTTGGAACGTTGACCGTGCCCGATCAGGGTGCCTATCAATCCTACAAGTCGCTGATGGACGCGATTGCCGCTGGCCAGCACAGCGGCGCGATCGTGGCTGACCGCTCGGCGGATGCGCTGGCGCATCTGGCCTGGGCGATCATCCACGGCCTCGTCAGCCTGGAGATCGCGGGTTACGTCGCCGCCGATCAGGCCGAGGCCCGGTTCCGCGAAAGCGTGACCATGTTCGTCCGCGCCGTGCTGGTCGATCCGGCGCGGATCGACACGCTCTAGCGTTCCTTCGTCGCGGAGAAGGTCAGCTCCGGATTGCGTTCCTGCTGATAGCCGACATCCCAGGCGCTGCGGGCCATGAACACCGGATCGCCATCGCGGTCCTGCGCGAGGTTCGACTTGTTGATATCGGCGAAGCTCTTCAGCGCCGCATCGCTGCCCTTGAGCCAGCGGGCGGTATCGAACGGGCTCGCTTCCAGCACCGCCTCAACCTTGTACTCCGCTTCAAGCCGGCTGATCAGCACGTCAAGCTGGAGCTGCCCGACCACGCCGACGATCCACTGCCCGCCCAGTTCCGGATAGAACACCTGGATCACGCCCTCTTCGCTGAGGTCGTCGAGCGCCTTCCTGAGCTGCTTGGTCTTGGTCGGGTCCTTCAGCGCGACCCGGCGCAGGATTTCGGGCGCGAAGTTGGGCAGGCCGGTGAAGCGGATCTTGTTGGTCTCGCTCAGCGTATCGCCCACCCGCAAGGTGCCGTGGTTGGGGATGCCGATGATGTCGCCGGGTTCGGCGGTATCGGCCAGTTCCCGGTCCTGCGCGAAGAACAGGATCGGCGAATGGATCGCCACCGGCTTGCCCAGCGCCGACGGGATCAGCTTCATGCCGCGCTTGAAGGTGCCCGAAACCAGCCGCATGAAGGCGATCCGGTCGCGGTGCTGGGGGTCCATGTTGGCCTGGACCTTGAAGATGAAGCCGGTCACTTCCTTGTTGTCCGGCTCGATCACACCCTGTTCACTCGGCTGGGGGCGCGGCGGGGGGGCGTATTTGGCAATGGCGTCGATCAGTTCGGCGACCCCGAAATTCTTGAGCGCCGATCCGAAGTACACGGGCGTCAGATCCCCGTGGCGATAGGCTTCCAGATCGAAGCCGGGATAGCCGCCCTGCGCCAGCTCGATCTCCTCGGCGATCTGGGCCGGAATGTCTTCGGCCGAAGTCCGCTTGCCCAGGAACTCGCGGCTGTCACCTTCGGGGCGGGCGACCTGGCCGGTGGCGAAATCGAGCACGCCCTTGAACTCGCCCCCCAGCCCGATCGGCCAGGACATCGGCACCACATCAAGCGCGAGGGCATCGGCCACTTCGTCCAGCGTTTCAAACACGCTGCGCCCTTCGCGGTCGACCTTGTTGACGAAGGTGATGATCGGCACCGAGCGCAGGCGGCAGACCTCGAACAGCTTGCGGGTCTGCGGCTCGATCCCCTTGGCGGCGTCGATCACCATGATCGCCGAGTCCACCGCGGTCAGCGTGCGATAGGTGTCTTCCGAGAAGTCCTCGTGGCCGGGCGTGTCGAGCAGGTTGAAGGTCACCCCCTGGCGTTCGAAGGTCATCACGCTGGAAGTGACCGAGATCCCGCGCTGTTGCTCGATCTTCATCCAGTCCGACCGCGCCCGCCGCGCTGCGCCGCGCGCCTTGACCTCCCCGGCCAGATGGATCGCCCCGCCTTGCAGCAGCAGCTTCTCGGTCAGCGTGGTCTTGCCCGCGTCGGGGTGCGAGATGATGGCAAAGGTGCGGCGATTGGACATGGGCGGAGCGCTTAGCGGGGCGGGCAGACAAAGTCATCGGCGATTGTGCACCGGGCCGGTGGTGGACACAGAACGGGGGGTGAAAATGTGTGACTTTTGGCGGGGTTTCGGAGGCGAAACCGGATGCTATTCATTTGTTTTTGCTGAATTTTATCAAACCCGTGCCGCGCGCTTTTATGCGCCGCATCTGTGACTTTCCGGATCGGGGTCTGGCGGGCCGGATCGGCTTGGGGAGGCGGCTGGGTCATCTGGCAGGTTAAGCCATATTTTGACGATGTAGGAAAGCGGTGTGTGACTGGTCCGGATCGCGTTCGATTCCAGCCATGATAGAAGGACGCGAGGGCGGAAAACCCCTCCGTCATTTGCTGCGCAAATGCCACCTCCCCATTTGTGGCAGTCGCCAAAAATGGGAAGGATCTGATGCGCCACCTTAGGGTCAGGACCTGTTAAATGCACGTTCGAGGCGTCAAAATGGCAAAGATATC
>CAZKAX010000056.1:0-21211 GCA_964550775.1 uncultured Novosphingobium sp.
GAACTTCTGGGCCTGCTCTCGTTCGTCGTCGCGATGATCCTGATCTTCGTCGCCTGATCGAACGAATCTGATACCTGACCGGCCGGGCGCTGCGTTCACTTGTTGAACGCGGCCCGGTCGGACCAATGCGGACACCCCGATGCCTCAAATCTCGCAGCTCGCCGAGACTTATGCCAGCCAGGTGTTCTGGCTGCTGATCTTTTTCGGCTTCATCTTCTTTGTCATTGGCCGGGGCATGGTGCCCAAGGTCATGGCTACCGTTGAGGCACGCGACAGCCAGATCGCTGCCGACCTTGCCGCCGCCGAGGCTGCGCGGTCTGCGGCAGACGCGGAGGAAGAAGCGTGGCGGCTCCAGTCGAGCAAGCAGCGCGGCGAAGCCCAGGCCCTGATTGCTTCGGCCAAGGCAGAAGCTGCCAAGGCCAGCGAAATTCGCCTCGCCAGCGTCCAGGCCAAGATCGAGGCCCGCATGAGCGAGGCCGAGGCCCGCATCGCCACCGCTCGCAGCGGTGCGCTGAAGGAAATCGAAAAGGTCGCAGCCGATGCCGCGACCGACATCGCCGCCCGCCTCGCCGGGGTAACGGTCGATGCGAAGGCCGCCCAGGCCGCTGTGAAGGAGGCGCTCAATGGCTAATCTGCTGCTGCTCGCCGCCGCCGCCGAAGGCGCGCACGAAGTGGAACCCATCGCGCTGGGCATGACGCCTGGCATGTGGGTCGCCCTGTCGATGGCCGTCCTGATCGCGATCATGGTGTGGAAAAAGGTTCCAGGTGTGGTCACCTCGGGGCTCGATTCGAGCATTGCCGAGATCCGCAAGCAGCTTGACGAGGCAAAAACGCTGCGCGCCGAAGCCGAAGCCCTGCGCAAGGAATATGCCGACAAGATCGCCAATGCCGAAAAGGAAGCGGCGGACATGCTGGCCCACGCCAGGCACGAAGCCGATGCGATCGTCGCCAAGGCTGAAACGGACACCGCCGATCTGGTCGCTCGCCGCGAGAAGATGGCAGAAGACAAGATTGCTGCGGCCGAACGCGGTGCGGTGGCCGAGCTCCGCGCCAAGGCAGCCGAAGCTGCGACTACCGCCGCGCGCGGGCTGATCCAGGCGAACCACGATGCCAAGGCCGACAAGGCGTTGGTTGACGGGGCGATTGCCGGGCTCTGACAGTTTTATCCGGTTGGAGAGGGAAAGGGCGGCCCGCAGAGGCCGCTCTTTTTCGTTGGGGGGCAGGGCTCAATTTACCCCACGCGCTTCCACTTCGGCCCTGATAACCGGAACCAGCTGTGGATCGGCCAGCAGCCGGCTTTCCTCTGCTGCCAGGATCTCCATAAAGGCATCGCGCTTGAGCAGCGCCAGTTCAGCCGGATCGATTTCGCTGCCCGCAGGCAAGCTGGAGGCGACCAGATCGATCATCCGCTCCGCGCCGTGGAGCCGCCCCCAGAGGTAGTCATTTTCACGATAGGCGCGGCTGAAGAAGGCGCCGAAATTGTAGAATTCCACGCCGCGCAAAGTCTCTTTCGCGCCGCCGGGACGGATCGAATTGCAGTCGTTGGGGCTGATCCGGTCAACTTTGGCCGGTTCGATCTCGCTGGTGCCGATCCCCAGCAGCAAGGGGAGGGTTACCGTGTCGTAAAAGGGGAAGCCCAGATAGGTCAGCAGCACCCGCCGTCGCAGTTCGCGCGGAACGCTCTGCAACGCTTCGGCCAGCAGGGCATCGGCGACCAGATCAGTCGCGCCCAACTGGCGGCGATGGGCCATGGTATCGAGCACCAGTTGTGGCTGCTCGAACACCTGCCTTGCAATCACCGGGAAATCCCGCCCCAGTGCCGAACTGGCCTCGCGGTCGAAATAGAGTGCCAGCACCCGGTAAACCACATCGCGCAGGTTCTCGCGCGCCGCGGGATACTGAACGTCGATGTCGTCCCAGTCCTCTGACAGCCGCCGCGCAAGCAGGCGCAGGCGGCGGATCCGGTAACGCAGGTCATGTTTGCGGAAGAAGGTGATCGTTTCCGGTGATGCCCCACCGCGCAATGCGGACAGCCGGTCCAGCCCATGCGCTGCAAGGTGCCGCTCCAGATGCTCGGCAATGGCCGCTGCATTGGGCAACATTAGTTCTGGCGCGGCGGCAAGAATATCTTCGGCTAGGCTCTCAAGTATGCCAGCGAACTTGACCTGGCCATAGCCGTGAAAGGCAAACCCCGCGCGCTTTGCCGCAGATTCCTGCGCTCGCCCACGCCATTTGGTCATACGCTCCTGGCTCGGCCGGTCGAGAAACAGAGTGCGACCAAATTCAGCTTCGACAGCTTCCTCGATTTCCGGCCGCAAAGCCTCGATCAAATGTCGCAACGCCCCCAGCTCACGCGATCGCGCCGCGATCTCCTCCAGGTTGTCGCGCACCGGTTGCTCGCGCGGGATCGAACTGAGCGAACCGAAGATCACCGAGAAGAACCCCGGTGCGCGCGGATCGCCCTGCTTTAGCCCACCGATCCGGTCCGGCTTGGGATCGATATAGACGAAGCGCCGATCCACCTCGCGTTGGGCCGGGCGATCACGAAGCACCTGCATCGCCTCCGCGAAAGGGGCGTTGACCAGCACCGAACCGTCAATCAGCGACACATGATCGGCATCGCCGCGCTGGCTGTGTTCGGGCATGATCCGCTCGATAAAGGCGGTGCGGCTGTTCCAGCTTTCGCCGCGTTCCTTGGCAAGATCGTCGATCTCCGCCAGCTCCAGCGATGGGAAGGCCCCGGGAAAGCTTGCCGTGGCCCGCGCCGCGTAAACCAGTTCGAGCGCTGGGGCGAGGCGCCCGCCCGGTTGCTCCGGGGTCAGCCCCCGGAACCCGATCGACAGGCGGTGCTCGCTCTCTTCTATCGTTTCCGGGGAATGGAGGTGCAACCGTTCCAGATGACCTTTGAAATCGGTGGCGGTGACAAACAGATCAAGCGGGTGGCCAACCGGCAGCAGCGGCGGGCCTGCCGGCTCACGTGCCATCGCATCCAGCGCTTCGGCCAGCAGGCGCGAAAAGCCAAGCCCCCCGAACGGCGGTTCAAACCAGCGGGACCGGATCAGGCGGGACAGCTTGGACCGCACTTCGCTACGGGTTTCGGGGGCGACGCTGGAAGACACCACATTGCCCGGACGCTTGAGCATCCAGTACACCAGCGGCATCGCCCAGAACTTGCTGATCCGTGACCATGGCCGGGCATCGGGATCAAGCAGCACGTCCACATCGGCGCGCTCCAGCCACAGTTCGGTCAGCGGATCCAGGCTTTGCCCGGAATGAATCGCCTGGGCCAGGAATACACCGTTGATTCCGCCCGCACTCGCTCCCGCAATGATATCGGGCAGCACCCGCAACCGCAGGTTGTGGTTCCGTTCGATCAGGCCAAGCAGGCGAGCGTAGACCGTCTCGGTATCCCCTTCGGCCTGCTCTCCGGCAATCTGCGCGCGGCTGGCGCGGGCGAGCTTCCATAGCTCCTTGGTCACGCCGTGCATGTAAACCGCCAGGCTCACCCCGCCATAGCAGACCAGTGCAATGCGTAGTTCCTTTTGGCGCATGGCCTTACTGTGGCAGATTATGATGAATGACGCCAAGCACCTGCTTGCGGGAAAATACCAAAGCCACACTTGCGTTCTTGCTACGTTCCATTTATCGCCGAGCCATGGCCAAGCCCAAACGCCGCTATGTCTGCCAGGCCTGTGGCAGTGTTACCCACCGTTGGCAGGGGCAGTGCGCCGATTGCGGGGAATGGAACACCCTGGCGGAGGAAGCGCCGGAAACGGTGTTTTCGGCCAAGCACGATCTTTCTTCAGGTGGGCGGGCGATCCGGTTCGAACCGCTCGATGCACCCGGTGAAGTGCTAAAGCGGCGGACCACCGGAATTGCCGAATTTGATCGCGCGCTGGGCGGAGGGCTGGTTCCCGGCAGTGCGATCCTGATGGGCGGCGATCCCGGAATCGGCAAATCAACCCTGCTGCTCCAAGCCGCCGCCAGCGTGGCGAACAGCGGCGGGGCGGCGATCTATATCAGCGGGGAGGAAGCTGCGGGGCAGGTGCGCTTGCGGGCTGAGCGGCTCGGCCTCGCCAGCGCTCCGATCCAGCTGGCTGCGGCCACCTCGGTGCGCGACATTCTGACCACGCTGGGCCAGATGGAACCGCCCGCGCTGCTGGTGATCGATTCGATCCAGACCATGCATTCCGACACGATCGAGGGTGCGCCCGGCACGGTCAGCCAGGTGCGCGGCTGCGCCTTTGAACTGATCCGCTTTGCGAAACAGACCAACACCGCACTGGTGCTGGTCGGCCATGTCACCAAGGATGGCAGCATCGCAGGCCCGCGGGTGCTGGAACACATGGTTGACGTGGTGATGAGCTTTGAAGGCGAACGCAGCCACCAGTACCGCATCCTGCGCAGCCTGAAGAACCGGTTTGGCCCGGTGGATGAAATCGGCGTCTTCGCGATGGAAGGGCAGGGGTTGAAGGAAGTGGGCAACCCTTCATTGCTGTTCCTGTCTGGCCGGGATTCGCCGGTAGCTGGCAGCGCCGTGTTCCCCGCGATGGAAGGCACCCGCCCGGTTCTGATCGAAGTCCAGGCCTTGATCGTAAGGCTGGCCAGCGGCGCGACCCCGCGCCGCGCGGTGGTGGGGTGGGACAATGGCCGCATGGCCATGCTGCTGGCCGTGCTGGAAGCGCGCTGCGGGCTCAACTTCTCCAGCTGCGAAGTCTATCTCAACGTCGCGGGCGGATACCGGCTGACCGATCCGGCAGCTGACCTTGCCGTCGCGGCCGCACTGGTTTCCGCCCTGGCTGACAAGCCCCTTCCGGCCGAAGCCGTGTGGTTTGGGGAAGTGTCGCTCGCTGGCGAGATCCGACCCGTGGCGCACGGCTCGATCCGGCTGCGTGAAGCGGCGAAACTGGGGTTCGGCACAGCCTTTGGCCCCGCCGAATTGCCCGGGGGAAGCGACGGATCGCGTTATCGCGGGCTGGCCTTGCTGCCGAACCTGGTTGACCGGATCATGGGCGAGGCCTAATTCTCTCTGCCATGACGGGTTTCGATATTGCCATCATGATCCTGATCGGGCTTGGCGCGATCACCGGCTTCATGCGCGGACTGGTGCAGGAAGTGTTCGCTGTTGCCGCCTGGGTGCTGTCACTCGTCGCGATCCACAACCTTCATACCCCGCTGACCCAGAAGCTGACTTCATTCGTGGGCACGGAAAACGGCGCGGCAGTCCTTGCGTTCGCGTTGCTGCTGCTGGTGCCCTACATGATCTTCAAGCTACTGGCGGACCGGCTGGGCCAGGCCAGCCGAGATTCGGTGCTGGGCCCGATAGACCGCTTGCTTGGCTTTGGCTTTGGCGGAATCAAAGGCGCGATCATTGCCGTCATGGCCTTTTCAGTGCTGGTGCTGGGTTATGACACAGTCTGGGGGATCGGCGGACGACCGACCTGGATCACCCAGGCGCGCGCCTATCCCTATGTCAACACAGCGAGTGAAGCGCTGGTCAGCATGATCGCCGAACGTAGGCGCGCCGCTGCTCAGGCAGAGCAGGACAAGCTCGGCAAGGCAGAAAAGCCGGCCAAACCCAAGCATTCCAAGCCGCACTAGGATGGCCAGCACGGCGCGGCTCTATTCGCCCGAAGTGTTGGGGCTTGCCACCACTCTTGCGCGTTATCCGCTGCTGGATGATTTGCCGCTGCGCGGCTCGGCGCGGTCGGCCGCCTGTGGCAGCCGGATCGAATTGGGACTGAGCCTTGATCCGCGCGGCGCAGTGAGCGCAATCGGCTTGCGGGCCCAGGCCTGTGCGATCGGGCAGGCCGCAGCCGCGATCTTTGCCGCCGCTGTCACCGGCATGACCAGCGCCGAAATCTCTAGCGCGCGGGACGCGTTGCAGGGCTGGCTGGGAGGGGCGGGTGACCTGCCCGATTGGCCCGGTCTGTCCGCCATTGCCCCCGCACGTGATTTCCCGGCCCGCCATGGCGCGATCCTGCTGTCGTGGAATGCCGCGTCAGAGGCGCTTTCCAGCGCTTGATTCCCCCGCTAGTGCAAGGTCAATGAACCGCGCGGGAGAAATTGCATGAGCGAGCCGGCACGTCATCCAGAGGTCAGCCCCAGTGCGTCCGATGTCCGGCTGGTCATCGCGGCTTCGTCGGCCGGAACCGTGTTCGAATGGTACGATTTCTTCATCTACGGCACGCTTGCCGCGATCATCGGCAAGACGTTCTTCCCGGCAGGCAGCGAAACGCTGCAATTGCTGTTGGTCTGGGCCGGTTTTGCCGTCGGCTTCGGCTTTCGGCCGCTGGGCGCAGTGCTGTTTGGTTATCTGGGGGACCGGCTGGGGCGCAAGTACACCTTCCTGGTCACCGTTACCCTGATGGGGATTGCCACGGCCGGTGTCGGCCTGATCCCTTCGGCAGAGAGCATCGGCATGGCTGCGCCCTTGCTCGTCCTGCTGCTGCGGGTGTTACAGGGGCTGGCGCTGGGCGGTGAGTATGGCGGCGCGGCGATCTATGTTTCCGAACACAGTCCGGCCAATCGGCGTGGGTTCTTCACCAGCTTTATCCAGGCCAGCGTGGTGGGCGGTTTCGTGCTCAGCCTGATCGTGGTGCTGCTGTGCAAAGGCATGATGGATGCCGAAACCTGGGCCGCATGGGGCTGGCGGGTGCCGTTCCTGATCAGCCTGCTGCTGCTGGCGATCTCGCTGTGGATGCGGCTAAAACTATCGGAAAGCCCGGTGTTTCGCGCCATGCAGGAAGAAGGCGAACTGGCCGGCAATCCCTTTGTCGAAAGCTTCACATATCCGGGCAACAAGAAGCGGATCTTCATCGCCCTGTTCGGGATTGCCGCCGGACTGACCGTGATCTGGTACACCGCGACCTTTTCCGCACGGACTTTCCTGCTGTCGGCCATGCGGGTTGAGGAAACCACGGCGGATCTGATCGTCGGCGCGGGCGCGGCGGTGGGCATGGTGTTCTACCTGATCTTCGGTCACCTTTCTGACCGGATCGGGCGCAAGAAGCCGATCGTCATCGGCTATGCGCTGACCCTGCTGCTGCTGCTGCCGACTTTCTGGGTGATGGGTGCCCATGCCAACCCGGGCCTGGCCGCCGCCGCCCAGCGTGCGCCGATCGTGGTCAGCGGGCCGGACTGCGATTTCAATCCTTTCGCGGCCGAACAGACCAGCCAGTGCGGCAAGCTGCTGGCCGACCTGACCGCGGTGGGCGTCAGCTATTCCTTGCAGCAGGACAGCGCGCTGCAACTGCGGATCGGCAATCAGGCGGCGGCGCTTGAGAGCTATCCCTGGGCTGACAAGGCCGCGCGGACCAAACAGATTCAAACCTGGCTGGGGGATGCCGGCTATGACCTTGCCAAGGTTACGCCGTCCGCTGGCGATATTGCCGTGATCATGGCCTGCCTGTTGGTGCTGATGGCGCTGTCCGGTGCCACGTATGGCCCGGTTGCGGCCTTGCTGGCGGAAATGTTCCCGGCGCGGATCCGCTATTCGTCGATGTCGATCCCTTACCACATCGGCACTGGCTATTTCGGCGGATTTCTGCCGCTGATCGCCGGTGCGATCGTGGCCAAGACCGGCAATCCCTATGCCGGGCTCAGCTATACCATGGCTGTGGTCGGCCTGGCCTTCGTGGTCGCGCTATGGGGGCTGAAGGGCGGACCGCCGCGCGAATATGGTGACGATGCCGCCTGAACCGCCACCTGCAGCACTCCGCCTGAAACGCGATGCCCAGGCGCTTGCCGCAAACTGGCGCACGCTTGACCGGCTTTCGGGCAAGGCCCGGGCAGGGGGTGCGGTAAAGGCCGATGCCTATGGCCTCGGGGCCGATTTCGCGGTGCCGGTGCTGCGCGACGCGGGATGCAGCGATTTCTTCGTCGCCCAAATGGCGGAGGTTCCCCCGCTGCTCAGCCATGTGCCGCCAGATCAGATATCGGTCCTGCATGGCCCATTGACAGGTGAAGACGTTCGGTTCGCAAGGGCTGCTGGGGTCAAGGTTGTCATCAACACGCTCCACCAGGCGATGCTGTGGCGCGATAGCGGCGGCGGGCGCTGCGATGTGATGTTTGACAGCGGGATCAACCGGCTCGGCCTGACCATGGCGGACCTATCCGTTCCACTGGTCCAGTCCCTCGACGTTGACCTGCTGCATTCACACCTCGTCTCGGCGGAAGAGGACAGCCCGCTCAACCAGTTGCAGTGCCAGCGCTGGAACGAAGCCCGCCGGATCGTCCCTCACAAGCGCGCCAGCCTGGCGAATAGCGCCGGGATCGCACTAGGGCCGGATTACCACGGTGACCTGACACGCCCGGGACTTGCCCTTTACGGCGGCGTGCCGTGCGCAGCACTGGGCGGAGAGATCGCCCAGGTTGTCACCCCGGAAGCAGCCTTGATTCAGGTTCGCGAACTGCAAGCCGGTGACACGGTCGGCTACAACGCCACCTTTAGTGCACCTGCACCGATGCGGGTCGGGGTGGTGAGCCTGGGCTATGCGGATGGCTATCTGCGCTGCTGGTCGGGCAAAGGGCATTTCCGCCACGGAGACGAACGCTTGCCCGTGCTTGGCCGGGTTTCGATGGACATGACCATCGTTGACCTGACTGCCGCACCCATGCTGCGCGAAGGGGATTGGGTCGAGGCGGAATATGCATTGGCAGATGCCGCTGCGACAAGCGGGCTGTCGCAATATGAGCTGTTGACCCTGCTGGGGCGCAGATTTCCGCGCTAAAGCGGCGCTTCAGACAAAGTGCTTTGTTGCAATCGCGATATTGCAGGTGCTAACGTGCAACATTAACCTCCCGGGGGCAGGACATGAGCGCGGAAGCGGTAGTCATCAAGAAGTACGCCAACCGGCGGCTCTATAACACCCAATCGTCCAGCTACATCACGTTGGAACACCTTGCCAAGATGACGCGCGAAGGCGTGGACTTCAAGGTGCTCGACGCCAAGACCGGCAACGACATCACCCACCAGATCCTGACCCAGATCATCATGGAGGAAGAAAGCGCCAGCGGCGAACAGATGCTGCCAGTCAACTTCCTGCGGCAATTGATCGGGATGTACGGCAACTCGATGCAGAGCCTGGTGCCGCACTACCTCGAAGCCTCGATGGACAATTTCCGCTCCAATCAGGCGAAACTGCGCGAGGCGTTCGAGGAAAGCTTGGGCAACAATCCGCTGGCCAAGCTGGCGCAGCAGAACCTGGCGATGTTCAAGGCTGCGGCGACCGCGTTCATGCCCGGACTGGGCGATGGCAAGCCGAGCGAGAAGGACAAGTCGCAGGACGACGAACTCGCCGCGCTGCGCAAGCAGATGGCCGAAATGCAGGCCAAGCTCGACAAGCTGGGGAAGTAAGACCTGCAGCGCTGACTGTCAGCGCGTCAGGCCCTGCGGCGTGAATATTCCGGCCCGACCGGATCGGGATTGGCCTGTGCGCGGGCGACCAGAACCTTCAGGCCCAGCCACATCGCCAGCAGCAGCGCGGCAATCCCTCCGATCCACCACATGGTCGTTGCACTCGGCCAGATCGATTTTGATGGCAGGTCATCCCTGGCCCAATGGTTGACGTGCTTGTTGTCGGGCTCGGGTGGGCGACCCGGCTGACCGGGAATATGGTTGTTGGCGATCGGCGTATTGTTGTGGGGCCGATAGCGGTAGCGTTTGGCATCGGCGGGCTGAGCCACCAGGGCACCCACGCAAAACGATAACAGCAATGCCGTGCGGATTGTCCGGGTTCTGCCCACAGCCGCATCTCCCCCTGGCCGATGATCAGGGTCTAATAGCCTGACACGCTTAAGATTCTGCTATTCCCGTCCGTCTGCCAGCGGCGGCTTGCTGCCATACCGGCGCTGGGCTATTGGCCGCGCCATGAAACACGCCCTTACCGTCACCCGCGAAGCGGACTTTGCCGCCTGGTATCAGGAAGTCATCTCGGAAGCCGAAATGGCCGAGGAAAGCGGGGTGCGCGGCTGCATGGTGATCAAGCCGTGGGGCTATGGCATCTGGGAACGCATCCAGACGCTGATGGACGCACGGATCAAGGCGGCGGGGGTGCAGAACTGCTATTTCCCGCTGTTCATCCCGCTCAGCTATTTCGCCGAAGAGGCGGAACACGTCGAAGGCTTTGCCAAGGAAATGGCGGTCGTCACCCATCACCGCCTGATCAGCGACGGCAAGGGCGGGCTGGTCCCCGATCCCGAGGCCAAGCTCGAAGAACCGCTGATCGTCCGCCCGACCAGCGAGACGGTGATCGGCAAGGCGATGGGCCGCTGGGTGCAGTCCTGGCGCGATCTGCCGCTGCTGACCAACCAGTGGGCCAACGTGGTCCGCTGGGAAATGCGCACCCGCATGTTCCTGCGCACCAGCGAATTCCTCTGGCAGGAAGGGCATACCGCCCATGCCGACAAGGCAGACGCAATGACCGAAACGCTGCGCGCGCTGGAAATGTACCGCAGCTTCTCGGAAGAATGCCTCGCCATGCCGGTGATTGCCGGTGAAAAGCCCGAGAACGAGCGGTTCCCCGGCGCGGTCGCGACCTATAGCATCGAAGCGATGATGCAGGACGGCAAAGCACTGCAGGCCGGCACCTCGCACTATCTGGGCACCGGTTTCGCGGAAGCTTCCGGGATCCGGTATCAGGACAAGGAAGGCAGCCAGCAGCTGTGCCATACCACCAGCTGGGGCGTCTCGACCCGAATGATCGGCGGGGTCATCATGACCCACGGCGATGATGACGGGTTGCGCGTTCCTCCGGCGATTGCACCGCAACAGATCGTGATCCTGCCCATGCTGCGCGATGATGATGGCGATGCAGCCTTGCTGGCCTATTGCGAGGAACTGCGTGCCGCGTTGGCCAAGCAGTGGGCGCTAGGCGAACCGGTGCGCGTTCTGCTGGACAAGCGCGCGGGCAAGGCCACCGGCAAACGTTGGGGCTGGGTCAAGAAGGGTGTGCCGCTGATCCTGGAAATCGGCGGGCGCGATGCCGCTGGTGGTCAGGTTTCCGTGGTCCGCCGCGACCGGCTCTACCGCGAGGATGGCAAGGTCAACTTCATCGGGCAGGCCCGCGATGAATTCCTCGCCAATGCCGTGGCCGAGCTGGAAGACGTCCAGCGCGCCCTCCATGCCGAAGCGACTGCGCGCCGCGACGCCCAGATCCAGCGCGGCGTCTCTTCGCTGGATGAACTCGCGACCTATTTTGGAGAGGATCAGCGTTATCCGGGCTGGGTAGAACTGGCCTGGTCACGCCCCACCGGCGATGCGCTGGAGGCGGTAGTGCAGCAGCTCAAGGCGCTCAAACTCACGATCCGCAACACCCCGATGGACGCCGCGCCGGTTTCAGGCCAGTGTCTGTTCACGGGCCAGCCTGCGGTCGAACGGATCTACGTCGCACGCGCTTATTAGACCGGCGTCCCCAAGGAGAACCTGATGCTGCGCCCGACTTGCCTTTGGCCCGTTCTGGGTGTTGCCATGCTACCTTTGAGCGCCAGTTCGGCGCTTGCGGCAGACAATGCCGGGGTGAGTCAGGAACGGCTGCGCGCCGATGTGGAAACGCTGGTAAGCTTTGGCACCCGCCATACCATGTCGGTGCCGGATGATCCCAAGCGCGGCATCGGCGCGGCGCGGCGCTGGGCCGAGGCACAACTGCGCAAGACCTCAAAGGCCTGTGGCAACTGCCTCGATGTGGTCCTGCCGGAACGAATGGTCACCAGTGATCGAGTTCCTGTTCCAACTCGGCTGGTCAACGTCGTGGCGGTGCAGCGCGGCAGCGAGCGACCCAATGAAGTGGTTATCATTCAAGGGCATATCGACAGTCGCGTTAGTGACGTCATGAATGCAACTGCCGATGCCCCCGGCGCGAATGACGATGGGTCGGGCACGGCGCTGGTGCTCGAAGCTGCTCGGCTGCTTTCGTCCCGCAAATTTCCGACCACAATCGTCTATGCCGTCCTGTCCGGTGAGGAACAGGGCCTGCTTGGCGGCAAGTTGCTCGCCGACTATGCCAAAGCCCAGGGTTGGACGGTCAAGGCCGTGCTCAACAACGACATCGTCGGCAATACCCGTGGCTCCGACGGGGTGATCGATGATGCCCATGTGCGCGTCTTTTCCGAAGGACCGCGCGCCGATGGCGATGACAAGCTGCGCGCTGCCGCACGGCGGTTCGGCGGGGAGAATGACAGCCCAAGCCGAAACCTTTCGCGTTTTATCAATGACCTTGCCCAGGACGTTCCCGAAGGACTTAAGGTTCGCCAGGTCTGGCGGGCCGACCGAATGGGGCGCGGCGGTGACCATTTGCCGTTTCAGGAACAGGGCTATCCCGCGATCCGCTTTTCAGTCGGGATCGAGAACTACGATCACCAGCACCAGGACCTGCGCCAGCAGGACGGTGTCACTTATGGCGACACGATCGACTTCATGGATTTCGCCTATCTGGCGAAGGTAACCCGGCTCAACATCAAGGTGGCCGAAATGCTGGCCCGCGCGCCGATGCCGCCGCAGGTCAGTGCAGAAGCTGCGGTGCAGACCTTTACCATGGTCAAGTGGAGCAAGACCCCCGGTGCGACCGCCTATCGACTCTGGCGCCGCCGCACCGATGCACCCATCTGGGAAATCGCCCACGAAGTCGAAGGCGGCGATACAAATTCATTCAAGTTCGATGGCCTGCGCGGCGATGACTGGTTGATCGGAGTCAGCGCGATTGCTGCTGACGGCGCCGAAAGCCCGGTCGCCTCGGCAGTGCCCGGCGGCCAGTTCGCGCCGCTCAACTGATGCCTCGCACCCCCAAGCCCGTTCCAGGCCTGCCGACACGCAAGCAGGTCCTCGATTTCATCCAGAACTCCGAAGTTCCGGCCGGCAAGCGCGAGATTGCCAAGGCTTTCGGGTTGAAAGGGCAGGAGAAAATCCAGCTCA
The DNA here is from genome assembly GCA_964550775.1 of uncultured Novosphingobium sp. Taxonomy (GTDB): domain Bacteria; phylum Pseudomonadota; class Alphaproteobacteria; order Sphingomonadales; family Sphingomonadaceae; genus Novosphingobium. Next base: position 12,911 of record CAZKAX010000056.1, read on the forward strand.
AGGCGCTGCTGCGCGACATGGCCGATGAAGGCCTGATTGATGGCAACCGTACCGCGTTCCACCGGCTGGGCGGCGTACCCAAAGTGACTGTGCTGCGCGTGGTGGAGATTGACGATGGCGAGGCTATTGCCGTGCCGGACACCTGGCAACCAGATGATGCCACCCCGCCGCCGCGCCTGCGCCTGATCGAAAAGGGCCGCGGCTCTGCCGTGCGCAAAGGGGACCGCGTGCTCGCCCGAACCGAGGAGACCGGCACCGGCTGGATCGCCTATCCGATGAAAGTCCTGCCGGCCCGTTCGGAACAGCTGATGGGCGTGGTGGAGATTGATCGCAGCGGCAAGGGCTGGCTCGCTCCGGTCGACAAGCGCGAGCGGCATGCCGCGCCAATCGCAGACCTGGGCGGGGCGGAAGAGGGTCAGCTGGTGTTTGCCGAGCCGGCCGGGAAGTCACCGCGATCCGGCGTGAAAGTCACGGCGATCCTGGGCGATCCCCTGCAACCGCGCGCTTTCAGCCTGATTGCGATCCACAAGCACGGAATTCCCAATCACTTTGGCCAGGAAATTACGGACGAAGCAAAGCTTTCAGCCAAACTTCCGGTATCGCCTGAACACCGCGAGGATCTGCGCCACGTGCCAATCGTCGCAATCGATCCCAGCGATGCGCGGGATCATGACGATGCGATCTGGGCCGAACCCGACGGGGCAGGGGGCTGGCGCGCGCTGATCGCGATTGCCGATGTCAGTTTCTATGTCCGTCCCGGCGGCGCGCTGGACCGGGAGGCGCGCAAGCGCGGCAACTCGGTCTATTTCCCCGATCGCGTTGTTCCGATGCTGCCCGAAGTGCTCAGCGCCGATGTCTGCTCGCTACGCGCTGGCGAGGACCGGGCGGCATTGGCCTGCCATCTGGAAATCGATGCTCAGGGCCGCGTGACGTCATGGCGTTTCACACGATCTATCGTCCGAATTCAGGAAGTTATCGCCTATGAAGAGGCGCAGCGGCGGATCGATTGCGGGCAGGCGGGGGATAATCTGCTGCACCTCTGGTCGGCCTGGCGCGCGCTGGCGGCGGCCCGGCAGGCGCGCGATCCGCTGGAACTGGAACTGCCCGAACGCCGGGTCGTGCTCGACGAACAGGGCAAGATCGCCCAGATTGCGCTGCGCGAACGGCTCGATGCCCACCGCGTGGTCGAAGACTTCATGATCGCGGCCAATGTCGCCGCTGCCAAAGCGCTGGAAGCCAAGGTTGCGCCCGTGGTCTACCGGATCCACGAACCACCGAACCGTGAAAAGCTGGTCGCGCTCAAAGACTATCTTGCCACCTTTGGGCGCAAGCTGGCCCTCGGGCAGGTGATTACTCCCAGTATTTTCAATCGCTTCATCAAGGATATTGCCGATGAGAGCGAAAAGGCACTGATCATGGAGGCAGTGCTGCGCAGTCAGACCCAGGCCTATTACGGGCCCCGCAACGCCGGCCATTTCGGGCTGGCGCTGGGCAGCTATGCGCACTTCACTTCGCCGATCCGGCGTTATGCCGACCTGCTGGTCCACCGCGCGCTGGTCGATGGCTACAGTCTTGAGCAGCCCAGGCCGAAGTCCGATCTGCCGCCCACCAGCGGCCTGTCAGAGCGCGATCGGGCCGATTTGGTCCGGGTCAGCGAAGCGATCAGCGCGGCCGAACGCCGCGCGATGGAGGCCGAGCGGGAAACTATCGACCGTTACGTCGCGGCCTGGCTTTCCGCGCGCGTGGGTGAGGTGTTCGATTGCCGGGTGACCGGGGTGCAGCGCTTTGGTCTGTTTGCCACGATCACCGGACTGGGCGGCGATGGCCTGGTCCCGGTATCAGTGCTGGGTGACGAACGGTTCTTCCACGATGAAAAGGGCCGCGCGCTGGAAGGTGAGGAAAGCGGCACCCGCTTTGCCCTGGGCGACATGCTGCGGCTGCGCCTGGCAGAGGCCAATCCTTTGACGGGAGCCTTGAAGTTTGAGCCCGAACACAGCTCAGGTTCTAGAATTGAATCGCGCGGCAAGCCTTTGCCTTTGAAGAAGAAAGGCAATCACCTGGTGGGTAAGCGCGGGCGCCCGGGTAATATCCGTCACCAGGGCAAGCGGCGTTAGCTCAGCCGCTCCAGCTCGGCCTCGCTCATCCCGCCAGGGACCACGTAAAGCGGGCAGGACAATTGCCCGGTCAGGGCAGTGAAGTGCAATACCAGCGGGCCAGGGCCGCCATTGGCGGCTGCGCCCAGTACCAAAGCGCTGACCTCCGGATGCTCTGCAAGGTAGGCCCGGATCACCTCTGCGCCGTCACCTGTCTGCACCGAGATCACCGGCGGACGCGCCGCGTCGGCCAGCAGGCTTCCAGCCGCGGCGGTAACCAGCGCTTCAGCCCGGGCCCGTGCTTCCTCCTCGATCGTCGCCTGTACGCCGCCAAAAGCAACGAACGGTTGGCGCGGCACCAGGGCCAATAGATGCACGGTGCCCCCGGTTCGCGCGGCGCGGCGAGCGGCAAAGCGCAGCGCAACGCCAGCCTCGTCCGTCTCATCCATGATCACCAGATAGACGCGCATTCTTATACCCCCACAGCGCTTCCAATATCCGTCACAATCGTATTCGGCGCAAGCATCTTGCCCCGCGCCTTCATTTTGGCCAGAGACGTAGCGTAACAGCCTCTCCCAAAGGGACCGGAACCGTCCATGTCGATCGCAATCAAGATGCCCGCTCTGTCCCCCACCATGGAGGAGGGCACCCTGGCCAAATGGCTGGTCAAGGTGGGTGACACCGTTTCATCCGGCGACATCCTGGCAGAGATCGAGACCGACAAGGCGACGATGGAATTCGAAGCGGTCGATGAAGGTGTGATTACCGCGATTTCGGTGGCCGAAGGGACCGAAGGCGTGAAGGTCGGTACGATCATCGCCACGATTGCCGGTGAAGGCGAAGATGAAGCACCGGCCGCCGCGCCTGCCGCACCGGTCAAGGCCGAAGCCGCGCCTGTGCCTGCCGCGCCCCCCGCACCTGCCGTAGTCGCTGTCGCAGCCCCGGTGGCCAAGGGCGACCGGGTGATTGCCAGCCCGCTGGCCAAGCGGATCGCGGCGGATCGCGGGGTGGATCTGGCTTCGGTCAAGGGTAGTGGCCCGAATGGCCGGGTGGTGAAGGCCGATGTCGAGGCCGCCCGGCCCGGAACCGCCCCGGCCGCAGTTGCAGCGCCGGCAGCGGCACCGTCAGCCCCCGCAACCAGTGCGCCGGTGCCAGACTTTGGCATTCCGTTTGAAGCCGAAAAGCTCAACAATGTCCGCAAGACCATTGCTCGCCGCCTGACCGAGGCAAAACAGACCATCCCGCACATTTACCTGACGGTCGATGTCCGGCTCGATGCCCTGCTGAAACTGCGTGGCGAACTTAACAAAGCGCTTGAGGCTGATGGCGTAAAGCTTTCCGTCAATGACCTTTTGATCAAGGCACTGGCCAAGGCGCTGATCCGCGTGCCCAAGTGCAACGTCTCCTTCGCCGGAGATGAGTTGCGCAAGTATTCGCGTGCCGACATTTCGGTTGCCGTAGCCGCGCCTTCGGGCCTGATCACGCCGATCGTGGTCGATGCGGCCAGCAAGGGCGTGGCGCAAATCTCGACCGAGATGAAGGCGCTGGCCGACAAGGCACGCGAAGGCAAGCTGATGCCGCATGAATATCAGGGCGGCACTGCCAGCCTTTCGAACCTCGGCATGTTCGGGATCAAGCAGTTCGATGCGGTGATCAATCCGCCCCAGGCGATGATCCTGGCGGTCGGCGCGGGCGAACAGCGCCCCTATGTGGTTGACGGTGCCTTGGCCGTGGCGACCGTGATGTCCGCCACCGGCAGCTTCGACCATCGCGCGATCGACGGAGCCGACGGGGCACAGCTGATGCAGGCCTTCAAGGATCTGGTCGAAAATCCGCTCAGCCTGGTTGCTTGACGCCAACATGGCGGAAGAACTCGTGATCCGCGTCACGGCGATGCCGACGGACCTTAACCCCTATGGCGGGGTATTCGGTGGCTGGCTGATGAGCCAGCTGGCGCTGGGCGCGGGATCGCTTGCCTCGCGGCGGGGGCAGGGCAAGGCCGTGGTCGTGCATGCCACCGATTTCACATTTCCCGGTGCGATGCGGGTCGGTGATGAGCTGAGCGTCTATGCCGAGATCACCGGGCAGGGCCGCACTTCCTTTACCGTTATGGCGCGCGGCGTGGGACGGGAACGCAATGGCGAGGCGACGGTTGAGGTCGCCCGCGGACAATTCAAATTCGTGCTGCTGGGCGATGATGACCGCCCGCGCGCCATCAATCCGGCGGAGTGACCATGGCTGAACAATATGACGTAATCGTGCTCGGATCCGGCCCCGGCGGCTATGTCGCGGCCATTCGTTGCGCGCAGCTGGGGCTCAAGACCGCCATCGTGGAGCGCGAGAATCTGGGCGGGATCTGCCTCAACTGGGGCTGCATCCCCACCAAGGCACTGCTGCGTTCGGCGGAAGTCTATCACCAAATGCAGCACGCCAAGGACTATGGTCTGGTCGCGGAAAAGATCAGCGCAGATTTGACTGCCGTTGTCGCGCGCAGTCGCGGTGTGGCCAAGCAGCTCAATCAGGGTGTCACCCACCTGATGAAGAAGAACAAAATCACCGTGCACATCGGCACCGGCACGCTGAAGGGCGGCGGCAAGCTGGATGTGCAGGGCGAAAAGGGCACTGAAACGCTGAGTGCAAAGCATATCGTGATCGCCACGGGCGCGCGGGCACGGGATTTGCCTATTGCTCCGGCTGACGGCGAACGTGTCTGGACCTATCGCCATGCGATGACCCCCCGGGAATTGCCGGGCAAGTTGCTGGTGATCGGTTCCGGTGCAATCGGGATTGAATTTGCGAGTTTTTACAATGATCTTGGGTCAGAAGTTACTGTTGTTGAGATGATGGACCGGATTGTTCCGGTAGAGGATGCGGATGTGTCCGTATTCCTCGAAAAAGCTCTGAAAAAACAGGGTATGAACATAGTGACCGGGGCCGGGGTGGAAAGCCTTGCGGTCAGCAAATCCGGGGTCAAGGCAAAGATCAAGGACAAGCAAGGCAAGGTCATCGAGAGCGATTTCAGCCATGTGATCGTGGCTGTGGGGATCGTGCCAAACACTGAAAACATTGGCCTGGAAACACTTGGAATTAATGCCGAACGCGGGATCATCCATATCGATGGAATGGGTCGAACCAATGTCCCCGGGATCTGGGCGATTGGCGATGTGACGCCGGGGCCCTGGCTGGCCCACAAGGCCAGTCACGAAGGTGTGATTGCGGCTGAGGCGATCGCCCAGACGCTGGGCAACAAGGACGTTCATCCGCATGCGATGGACAAGCGCAATATCCCAGGCTGCACCTATTGCCACCCGCAGATCGCCTCTGTGGGGCTGACGGAAGCCAAGGCCAAGGAAGCCGGATACACGGTCAAAGTCGGAAATTTTCCGTTTATCGGCAATGGCAAGGCGATCGCGCTGGGCGAACCGGAAGGCTTCATCAAGACCGTGTTTGACGCCAAGACCGGCGAATTGCTGGGGGCGCACATGATCGGGGCGGAAGTGACCGAGCTGATCCAGGGCTATGTCGTGGGCAAGACGCTGGAAACCACCGAAGCCGAGCTGATGGCGACGGTGTTCCCGCATCCGACGCTGAGCGAAATGATGCATGAAAGCGTGCTGTCTGCTTATGGTCGGGCGCTGCATTTCTAGCTATCCGCGAGGTCGGTCTGACCCGTAGCTCCTCGGTTGCTGTAGCGTAAACCCACCGCAGGAATTGAAAAGTTGCGACTTTCTCGGGCGGTTTAACGGCCCATTTACCCTGTTCGTGCAGGATAAATACCTATGGGTCGGCAACATTTCGAAAAGACCGCTTCTGGGAAGCACGCAGGTGCAACGATCTGGCTGAGGATCGCGCGCCTGATTGCGCTCGTCTGCCTCGCAGTGACGATTGCCCAGCCGGCCGCTGCGCAGACGGTGACGCGCTATACAAATGCAAGCGCAAGCGCTGCGAACGCGATCAGCGACACTTTGACGCCGTGCACGCCTTTGGGCAGCTACAAGCGCAACTTTTCGGTTGGCACCAGCTACACCGTCAGTGACGTCAACATCGGGGTCCTGGTCTCGCACACCTATCGCGGCGACTTGCAGATGTTCCTGACTTCGCCGTCTGGAACACGGATTCAGCTGACGCCGGGCTCTAACTCCAACGGTGCATCCAATTTCAACAACTTGTTTGATGATCAGGCCGCCAGTTCGATCACCAGCTACACCACTGCAGCGACGATCACCACGGTCCCCCCCTATGCCAGCACCTACCGCCCGAGCACGGCGCTGAGCGGCTTCAACGGACAGAATTCGCTTGGCACATGGACACTTGAAATCTGCGATCAGTATGCCGCCGATACGGGTACATTTCACCAAGCCGATCTCTATCTGACGCAAGCACCGACCGCTTACGCGGACCTGTCGCTGGCGATGACCGCCAGCACCAGCGCGCCCACGGCGGGCGGAACGGTCAGCTATACCATGACCGTTACGAACGCCGCAGGATCGCCCAGTTCCGCGACCGGCATCGTGGTGCGCAATATCCTGCCTGCTGGCCTGAGTTACAGCAGTTATAGCGGGTTTGGCACCTACAACAGCACGACCGGCGACTGGACCGTTGGCACATTGACGGCGGGGCAAAGCCGGTCCGTCACGATCACGGCAACGGTCACGGCTAGTGGGGGCGCAGTGCTCGTCAATTCGGCAGAGGTCACCGCATCGGGGATCGTTGATATCGATTCGACGGTCAACAATGGGGTTACCGGTGAAGACGACTATGCCTCAGCCAGCGTCACCGTTTCCGGGGGCGGGGTAGCTGGCACACCGCCGGTTCTGACTTGTGCGATCGGTACAAACGTCTTTGATTGGTCAAGCAATGCCTGGGCGGCGGGGGCTCGCAGCAATTCCTACACCGTTTCCGGGTGGGGCTCGCTGGCCTTCGGCGTCACGACCAACGGCGTTGGCGATCCTACCTTGTCGGGCCAACCGGTCACCAGCACGGCATTAACAGGCGGCCTGACCACGCCGAGAAACAACCTCTACCTTGGCTATGACTTCACCACCCAGTCACAGGAAGCGACGGTCACCATAACATTGCCATCGGCCACGCCGGGCGCGCAGTTCAAGATCTTTGACGTCGATTATGGCGCCGGTTCCTGGGCCGATCACATCGTCATCACCGGATCGCTCAACGGCACGACGGTCTATCCCACGGTGACCAACGGCGTGAGCAACTGGGTCGCTGGCAATGAAGCCTTCGGCAGCGCCAGTTCGGGCAACACCAGCGCGAATGGCAACCTGACTGTCACGTTCCAGTCCACAATCGACAAGATCGTGATCCGCTATGGCAACCATTCTGCCGCCCCGGCCGATCCGCAAACCCAGGTGATCGGGATCGATGCAATCACGTTCTGCAAGCCGGTGGCCAGCATCGGCGTGACCAAGGTCAGTTCGATCATCAACGACCCGGTAAATGGCGGAACCAATCCCAAGGCGATCCCTGGTGCGCTCGTTGAGTACTGCATTCTGGTCAGCAACACCGGCAGTGCGACGGTCACCAACGTAACGGCCAGCGATCCGTTGCCGGGCAATTTCACCTTTGCGGCAGGCACCATGTTCTCTGGCACGTCCTGCGCAGCGGCCAGCACGACCGAGGACGACAATGCCACGGGCACGGACGAAAGCGATCCGTTTGGTGCCGCGATTTCCGGAACAACCTTAACCGCGACAGCAAGTTCGTTGAGTGCAGCGCAATCTTTCGCCTTGCGGTTCCGCGGGACAATCAACTGATATCAAGGGTTAGATTGGAAATGCAAAACGCTGTTTTTTATCATTTTTCCTAGCGTGTCTGAACAACGAAATCAGACCGTTCGCCTGGCAGCGCCGTGCCGTCTGGCGCCCTTTAACCATCCATAGCCCTTAAAAACCGCCGCATGCCGCCGTTCAGATCAGGAATTTATGACCCGATTGGCCGTTCGTTAACCTTGAGCCGGTAAGAGATGAGTATGAAAAGACACGATTTGATCCTTCGATCTGCCGTCACATCGGCCGCCGCGCTGGCTTTTTGCCTGGCGCATGGAACCGCGTTCGCCACGGGCGTAACGGCGGGTACGCTAATCCAGAACACCGCTTCGGCGACCTATACAGCTGGTGCTGCCAGCGGATCGGTCAATTCGAACACGGTAACCGTGAAGGTGGATGAGCTGCTCGACGTCGCCGTCGCCGGG
>CAZKAX010000057.1:0-20998 GCA_964550775.1 uncultured Novosphingobium sp.
GGTCTCGACCGGCAGACCCGCGCTCTGCGCCAGTTCCGCGCCGATTTCCTGATCTCCGTCCATCAGGTACTTGCCGCCCCAGCCGTTGAAGCCGAACCGCCGCGCCACTTGCCGCGCGCTATCCTGCACCACCAGCGGCCCGGTATCGCGCAGCCAGACATCGCCAAAGCGCCGCACTTCCAGCGAGACCGCCGCGCTGCACAGGCTGCGCGCGCGCGCCGCATTGGCCTCATCGCGCACCACCAGCCGCACCGGCTGGCCGCTGTCGGCCACGGCGCTGGCAAAGGCTGCAATCTGTTCCTGCGCCGCGCCGAGAAACCCCGGCCATTCGACCGGATCGTGCGGAAAACCCACCCACAGCCACTGCTGCGGATGCCATTCGGGGGGCATCCGCAAGATCTGGTCGGTCATCGCCTACTTCCCGCTGCGGCTCTTGTCGCGCACGGCGCGGAATTCGTCGTCCTTGTGCCAGTTGGGCCAGTCGGTGGTCATGGCCAACTGGCGGCCAAGCCGGTAATAGAGTTCGCCTTCCTGCAGGATGCCCGACCAGTCCCACTTGCCGTCATACTGGTCGCTCGGTTGGTGGTAGTCTTCCTTGACGTATTTGCCCGCGACCGCTTCGGACGCGGCCTTGCCGCCGGGCACCCAGTCGCCGCCGCGGCCCACCGCGAACATCGGCACGCCGCGTTTGGCCAGGCTGAAGTGGTCGCTGCGGTAATAGTGGCCGCGCTCGACATGGTCCTCGGGGCTTTCATACAGCTTCATCGTTGCCATGGTCGCCTTGAGGTAGCGGGTCAGCTCGTTCTTGTCGCCGCCGGTCACCTGCACGTCGCGCGCCGGACTGCCCGGCGCAATCGCGTCCATGTTGACCCCGCCGACCGTTTTGGCGAGCGGATAGACCGGGTTCTGGGCATAGTATTCGCTGCCCAGCAGCCCCGATTCCTCCAGCGTCACCGCCACGAACACCTGGCTGCGATCGGCCGCACCGGCCTTGACGTTGGCCTGAGCGATCCCGGCCAGCAGCGCGGTGCCGGTGGCATTGTCGACCGCGCCGTTGCAGATATCGTCGCCGTGGGCATCGGCCTTGCACCGGCCCAGATGATCCCAGTGCGCGGTGTAGAGCACATATTCGTCAGGCCGCTTCTTGCCCGGCAGAATGCCGATCACGTTATGCGACATGGCCTTGCGGATCTGGTTGTCGAATTTGGTGCTGGCCTTCAGCCCTAGCGGCACCGGCTTGAAGCCCTTCTGCTTGGCCGCGGCGACCAGCGCCTTGAGGTCTTGCCCCGCCGCGCTGAAGATCTGCTGCGCGGCATCGCCCTGGATCCAGCCGTTGACCACGGTCTGGTCCATCGCGTCGTTCGGCTTTTGCACAAAGTACTGCGCGCCGGTCCAGCTCGATTCGACCACGTTCCAGCCATAGGCGGCGGGGAAGGTATCGTGGATGATCAGCGCCCCGGCCGCGCCCTGCCGCGCGGCTTCTTCGAACTTGTAGGTCCAGCGGCCGTAATAGGTCATCCGGCGGCCCTTGAAGAGGCCCTGTTCGCTGGCGGTTTCATAGTCCGGATCGTTGACCAGGATCACCGCCACCTTGCCCTTCATGTCGAGCCCGGCATAGTCGTTCCAGCCCAGTTCCGGCGCATTGATGCCGAAGCCGACGAAGACCAGTTCGGCGTCGGTCACTGCGCTGTGCGGCGCGACCCGGTACGATCCGGCGACGAAATCCTTGCCCGGAGCGAACAGCATGGTCTGCTTGCCGCCGGTTACCGCCAGCCCGGCCTGGTTCTGCGCGGTGATCTCGACAGTCGGCACGTCCTGCGTCCACGAACCCTTGTTGCCCGGTTGCAGGCCCGCCGCCTTGAACCGCTCGATCAGGTAGGCCACCGTCTTGTCCTCACCCGCCGTGCTGGGCGCGCGGCCTTCGTAGGCGTCGGACGACAGGGTGCGGACCATTTCCTCCAGCCCCTGCTGCTCGATCGCCACCGGGGTGACATTGGGCACCGGCAGCGGCTTGGCCGCAAGCGGGGCGGACAGGGCAAGGGCAAGCGCGATCATGGACAGGCGTTGGGACACGGCGGATACCTCATTGATCTTCATCATTGCCCCGGCTTGGCAGAGCAGGACAGGGCGATCAAGGGCATGGCTCGACGAATGACTTGATTGGCCGACGGGGGACAGGCAGGCAGGACGCGATGGATGTGAACTGGACCCAAGCTGTCGAACGCGCCCGCGCGCATGCGCCGTTCCTCGCCCACGGGCTGGACAAGCTGCCCGCGCTTGAGGCTGCGCTGGCTGCAGGGCAGGGTGATGCCGCGCTGGCCTGGGCCAAGGCGGCTGGCACTGATGCGCCCGATGTGGCGGGTGCGCTGCGGCGCGAAAAGCTGGCGCTGGCGGTGGCGCTGGCGGTGGGGGATCTGGCGGGGGCCTTCCCCCTGCTGCAGGTCACCGGCGAGCTGTCCGCCTTTGCCGATCGCGCGCTCGACACCGCGATTGCCGAGGCGATCCACCGCCGTGTGCCCGATGCGCCCAGCCAGGGCTTCATCGCCTTGGCGCTGGGCAAGCACGGGGCGCAGGAGCTGAACTACAGCTCGGACATCGATCCGATCCTGCTTTATGACCCCGCCCGGCTGCCCCGGCGCGAGCGTGACGAGCCGGGCGAGGCAGCGCAGCGCGTCGCGCGCACGCTGATGGAATTGATGAGCCACAAGACCGAGGACGGCTATGTCTTCCGCGTCGATCTGCGGCTGCGCCCCGCCAGCGAGGTCAGCCCTTTGGCGATCCCGATCGAGGCGGCGCTGAGCCATTACGAAAGCTCGGCGCTGGCGTGGGAGCGCGCCGCCTTCATCCGCGCCCGCGCCTGTGCCGGGGATGTCGCGGCGGGGGAGCAGTTCCTCGGCTGGATCCGCCCGTTCGTGTGGCGCAAAAGCCTGGATTTCGGCGCAATTGCAGAGATCGGCCGGCTGACCCAGCGGATCCGCGCCAACCATTCCGGCCCCACCCGGCCCGGCCCCGGCTTCAACCTCAAGCAAGGTCGAGGTGGCATCCGCGAGGTCGAATTCTTTGCCCAGACCCATCAGCTGATCCACGGCGGGCGGCATCCCGCAGTCCGGCTGCGCGGCACCCGCGCCAGTCTGGATGCGCTGGCCGCGGCCGGGCTGATCGATCCGGCAGACGCGGTGCTGCTGGGGGACAGTTATGACCGGCTGCGGCAGATCGAACACCGGCTGCAGATGGTGGCCGATCAGCAGACCCATTCGCTGCCCGAGGACCCGGCAGCGCTCGACAATGTCGCGCGGCTTGATGGCCTGCCCGATGGCGCGGCGCTGGTGGCAGAGCTTGAGGCGATCACCGAAGCGGTCGGTCAGCGCTATGACCGGCTGATCGCGCAGCACGCCGGGGAAACGGGCAGCCCCGTGCCGCTTGCCCCGCGCGGCGGGCAGGCGCTGGAAGCGGAGCTGGCGCGGCTGGGCTTTGCCGATCCGGAGGAACTCAGCCAGCGGATCACCGGCTGGCGCGATGGCAAGCTGCGCGCCCTGCGCAGCGAGGCGGCGCGCGCCGCCTATGATGCGATCCAGTTGCCGCTGCTGACCGCCCTGGCCAATGCGCCCGAACCGGACCGGGCAGTGCTGCGCTGGGAACAGTTGCTGGCGGGCCTGCCCAGCGCGGTCAACCTGTTCCGCCTGCTGGAGGCGCGGCCTGGCCTGCTCGAACTGCTCGCCCGGATCCTCAGCCTGGCCCCGCCCCTGGCCGATGCGCTGGCGCGGCGCGCGGACCTGCTCGATCCGCTGATCGATGCCTCGGCGTTCGATCTGCCTGGCAGTGTGGCCGAACTGGCGGCGGAATTCGCTGCGGGCGAGGAGGATGCCGATTACCAGCTGATGCTCGATCACGTGCGGCGCAAGGTGGGGGACCGGCGCTTTGCCCTGGGGGTGCAGCTGATCGAAGGGGTGCGCGATCCGATGGAGATTGGGCAGGGCCTGAGCCGCGTGGCCGAAGCCGCGATCGCGGTGCTGACCCGCGCGGCCATCGCCGAATTCGAACGCGCCCATGGCAAAGTGCAGGGCGGCGAGCTGATCGTGATGGGCTATGGCCGGCTCGGCGGCGGGGCGCTGACCCATGCCTCCGATCTCGATCTGGTGTTCCTGTTCACCGGCGATCATGCGGCGGAAAGCGACGGGGCAAGGCCGCTTGGCGCGACGCTCTATTTCAACCGGCTGGCCCAGCGGGTGATCGCGGCGCTGTCTGTCCCCACGGCGGAAGGCGCACTCTATGAAGTCGATACCCGCCTGCGACCATCCGGCGCGCAAGGGCCGATCGCGGTCAGTCTGGACAGTTTCGATCGCTATCAGCGCGAAGCGGCCTGGACCTGGGAGCACATGGCGCTCGCCCGCAGCCGGGTGCTGTTCGGCTCTGCCCCGGCGCGGACCGAGCTGGAACGGATCGTGGGGGAAGTGCTGCGGCTGCCGCGCGAGCCGGGCAAATTGCGCAGCGATGTGCTGGACATGCGCAGGACCATGGCAGAGCACAAGCCCGCCAAGGGCCCGTTGGACGTCAAGCTGGCGCGCGGCGGGCTGGTCGATATCGAATTTCTGACCCATTACCTGCAACTGGGCCAGCACGTGGCGCTGGTTCCGGCGATTCCGGCGGCCCTGACAGAGCTGATCGAAGCCGGGTTGCTGCCCGATGCCATGCTGGCCGCCCATGCCACGCTGGGCCAGTTCCTGATCGCCGCGCGGCTGCTGGCCCCCGATGCCGAATTGCCCCCGCCCGCCGCGCGCGCGGTGCTTGCCAAGGCCTGCCAATGCCGCGATTGGGATCACCTGCTCGCCGCGCTGGGCGAATCGCGCGCCGCCGTCGCACGGGCCTGGGCGGCGAAATTTGACGAGACATTGGAGCTGGATTGATGAGCATGACCGCCAAAGTGGGCGACAAGCTGCCCGATATCGCCCTGACCACGCCAGAAGGCGGCGCGGTCAAACCTGCCGATTTCGCCGGACAGAAGCTGGTGCTGTTTTTCTATCCCAAGGACGACACCCCCGGCTGCACCACCGAAAACATCGATTTTTCAGGGCTTGCGGACGATTTCGCCAAGGCTGGAACCGCGCTGCTGGGGATCAGCAAGGACGGCCCCGCGCGGCACCAGAAATTCGCCGCCAAGCATGGTTTGAAGGCTCCGCTCGCAACCGACGCGGAGGAGGGCGGCCTGTCCGACGAACTCGGCATCTGGACCGAAAAGCAGAACTATGGCCGCACCTATATGGGCATGGTCCGCACCACCCTGTTGATCGCCCCGGACGGCACGATTGCGCGGGTCTGGGACAAAGTGAAAGTCAAGGGCCACGCCGCCGAAGTGCTGGAGGCCGCGCGGGCGTTGTGACTTCGGTTTCGGCGGCAATCCGCGCCGCATTGCTGATTCAGGACCCGACGGCAAAGGCCTTTGCGGCGCGGGCCGTGGCGCGCGATTGGGGCATGGGGCGGCTGGAGTTCAGCTTTGATCAGGCCATGCCGGATGAGCCCGGCCGCCCCGCCGCGCCCGAATTGCTGCCGCCAAAACTGATGCCGAAACGGCGCAAGGCCGGGTCTGACCGGGGCCGGATCGCGCTGTGGCATGCGCTGGCCCATATCGAATTTGTCGCGATCGATCTGGCGCTGGATATGACCGGGCGGTTCGGGGCGGCAATGGGGCCGCAGTTCGTCTGCGATTTCCTGCGCGTCGCGGCGGATGAGGCGATGCATTATGCGCTGATCGCGCGGCACTTGCGCAACATGGGCAGCCATTATGGCGCGCTGCCCGCGCATGGCGGGCTGTGGGATGCGGCGCACGAAACCCGCCACGATGTTGCGGCGCGGCTGGCGGTGGTGCCGATGGTGCTGGAAGCCCGCGCGCTTGACGTCACTCCGGCCACGCTGGAGCGGGTCAGCGCCAGCGGAGACGAGCGCGGCGCGCGCATCCTCAAACGAATCCTTGACGATGAAATTCGCCACGTTCGATTCGGCTCAACGCATTTCACCGCAGTCGCCGCGCAGCGCGGCGAATCTGCGGAAACCCTATGGAAATCGCTGGTTACGCGTCACTTCAGAGGGGTCGTTAAGCCGCCGTTCAACGACTCAGCGCGGCTCGAAGCCGGTTTACCGCGCGAATACTATGCCGGGGTTGCGCAATCGGATTGAGCCCGGCACACCCCGATCCAACGAGACGGCGGGGGGTCCGACCATCTCAAATGTTAGGGTTCGCACGTAGCAGTCCGATCCGGTCGCTACGTAGAGACAAGGTGTTTTTGTGGTCGCTATTGCGCTTTTTGCCAAGTTCCGTTCGGTCGCTGCGCTTGCCGCTGCTGCCGCCAGCCTGGCCTTTCCCAACCTTGCCATGGCCAACAGTGCTGCCGCCAATGCGGACATCACCGCACCGCTGCGTGAAGCCCGCGCAACCAAGGTTGTTCCCAGCAACGATGAAGAATTCCGCCGCCTGTTTGCTGGCTGGAAGTCGCTCGATGCCCGCAACGGCGCGATGGTCACCCCGATGATGACCGCAAGCAAGGCTGCCAACCCCGGCCTGGTCACCACCCCGATGGCTCCGGCCACCACTTTCGGCGTGCCCACCCGGGTCGCGATCCCCTCGATCAATCCGGTGGGCGGCGCTGCGCTGACCAGCGGCTTTGGTCAGCGCTGGCACCCGGTGCTCGGCGGTCGCCGCGCGCACAAGGGCGTTGACCTGGCCCAGCCGACCGGCACCCCGGTTCGCGCCACTGCCGATGGTGTGGTCAGCAAGGCTGACTGGTTCAGCAGCTATGGCCTCTATGTCAGCCTGGAACACGGCGGCAGCATCGAAACCCGTTATGGCCACATGTCGCGCCTCAACGTCGCCGCCGGACAGACCGTCCGCAAGGGCGACGTGATCGGCTATGTCGGCTCGACCGGCCGCTCGACCGGCCCGCACCTGCACTATGAAGTCCGCATTGCCGGCACCGCCGTCAGCCCGATCCCCTACATGCAGGGCGGTTCGTCGGTAGACGTGGCGACCGACATCGGCGGTTCGAAGTAACACCAGTTCTTCCGCGCATCCGGGCGGAAGCCCCGGAGCGGGGTTTCAGCTTCGGAGAGGATGCTGGGAAAAGGGCGACGGCGCTGCCGTCGCCCTTTTCTGTTGTGGGCCAATCAAGTCCCGCTCCATTTGCGCTACGCGAAAATGGAGCGGGATTGACGGCTTGAAACGTCGGCTTACCCACCTTCCCCATTGCATCAATTAACCGAACGGTTAAACTTCTCCCAAAGCGGCGAAATGTCGCAATCGGAGAGTGATTCCCCATGCATCCTTCAATCCACGCCCAGACCAATCCTGATAAGCCCGCGATCATCATGGGCAGCAGTGGTGAAGTCATCACCTATGCCGAGCTGGACGCCCGGTCGAACCAGGCGGCGCAGTTGATCCGCAGCCATGGCATCCAGGTGGGGGAAACGGTGGCGGTCTGTCTGGAGAACCACCCGTGGTACTTCGGCCTGACCTGGGGGGCGCAGCGCAGCGGGGTGCATTACGTCTGCATCTCCAGCCGCCTGACCGCGCCCGAGGTGGCCTATATCCTTGAGGATAGCGGCGCGAAGCTGCTGTTCACCTCGGCCTATCTCGCCCCGGTGATGGATGAAGTGGCGAAGTTGCTGCCCGGCGTGCCGCAGCTGCGCTTTGGCACCGAGGGCGCCGGATCGGCCGAGGCCGCGCTGGCCGCGCAGCCTGCGACGCCGATCGCCGATGAACGCGCCGGGGTCGACATGCTCTATTCCTCGGGCACCACCGGGCGGCCCAAGGGGGTCAAGATCCCGCTGCCCGACGATCCGGCGATCGCGCAGACCAATTCGCTGGTCGATCTCGCCCGGATGGCCTTCGGGATCAACGAGACCGCGGTCTATCTCTCGCCCGCGCCGCTGTACCACGCCGCGCCGCTGCGCTGGTCGATGACAGTCCACAAGATCGGCGGGACCGTGGTGGTGATGGAACGCTTCGATCCCGAAGACGCGCTGGCGATGATCGAGAAATACAAGGTGACTGACAGCCAGTGGGTGCCGACGCACTTTGTCCGGATGCTCAAGCTGCCGGAAGAGGCGCGAGGGAAGTACGACGTTTCCACCCTCAAATGCGCGATCCACGCCGCCGCGCCGTGCCCGGTGCCGGTCAAGCACGCGATGATCGACTGGTGGGGCCCGGTATTGTTCGAATACTACGCCGGGACCGAGGGCAACGGCTTTACCTTCATCTCCAGCCCCGAATGGCTCCAGCGCCCCGGCTCGGTCGGCCGCGCGCTGACCGGGATCGTCCGGGTCTGCGACGAGAACGGCGACGAAGTGCCGCGCGGGACCGAAGGGCAGATCTTTTTCGAGCCGACCGACCCCGCCGCCAAACCGTTCGAATACCACAACGATCCGGTCAAGACCGCCGAAAGCCGCAACAAGCACGGCTGGTCCAGCCTGGGCGACGTGGGGATCCAGGACGAGGAAGGCTATGTCTTCCTGACTGACCGCAAGAGCTTCATGATCATCGCCGGCGGGGTCAACATCTACCCGCAGGAGATCGAAAACCTTCTGATCACCCACCCCAAGGTGGCTGACGTCGCGGTGATCGGCGCGCCTGATCCGGACATGGGGGAAAAAGTCGTCGCGGTGGTCCAGCCCGCGAACATGGCCGAGGCAGGGCCCGCGCTCGCCGAGGAGCTCAACGCCTGGCTCGCCCCGCAGCTCAGCCGGATCAAGATGCCGCGCCAGATCGATTTCCGCGAGCAGCTGCCGCGCGAACTGACCGGCAAGCTCTACAAGCGGCTGCTGCGCGATGAATACAAGGAAGCTTACGAAAAGGCGCAGGCGGCGGGCTGAACCCAGCCGCCGTCCAGACCGGGAGAGCCAGTGATGAATGCACCCGTCGCCACGCGCGAAGTGGCCGAGGCCGTGATCGATCCGCAGAGCTATGCGGACTGGGATCCACTGCTCGATCTGTTCGACCGGATCCGTGCCGAGAGCCCGGTGCTGCGGATCGAAGCGCATGACGACGATCACGCGCCGTTCTGGCTGCTGACCCGCTATGATGACATGATGCGGGTGTCGAAGGACAACGCGCTGTTCCTCAATGCGCCGCGTCCCTCGGTCTTCACCAACCGCATGGGCGAGGCGCTGGCGCGGGAAGTGACGGCCAGGCAGGGCGATGAAAGCCCCAATCTGGTCAGCTCGCTGGTCGCGCTCGACGCGCCCAAGCATCCCAAGCTGCGGCGGCTGACGCAGGACTGGTTCATGCCCAAGAACCTGCGCAGCATCGAAGCCGATATCCGCGATCTTGCGGCCAAAACCGCCGACCGGCTGATGGCGGCGGCTGCCAGCGGGGACGGGGCGGTCGATTTCGTCAAGGAAGTCGCCTCGCCCTATCCGCTGCACGTGGTGATGCAGATTCTGGGCGTGCCCGAGGAAGACGAACCGCGCATGCTGTTCCTGACCCAGCAGATGTTCGGCGGGCAGGATTCAGAGCTCAACAAGTCCGGTCTGACCGAACTGACGCCCGAACAGATCAGCCAGATCGTGTTCGGCGCGGTGGCCGATTTCGAGACCTATTTCGAACAGCTGGCCGACGATCGCCGCGCCAATCCGACCAGCGATGTCGCCACGATCCTCGCCACCGCGCAGATCGATGGCGAGCCGATTTCGGCGCGCGACCGGGCGGGGTACTACATCATTACCGCCAGCGCCGGGCACGATACCACCAGCGCCTCCACCGCCGGGGCGATGCTCGCGCTGGCCCGCGATCCGGAGCAGTTTGCCAAGGTCAAGGCCGACCGCAGCCTGCTGCCCAACATTGTCGAGGAAGCGATCCGCTGGACCACGCCGGTGCAGCATTTCATGCGCATGGCGGCGGAAGATACCGAGATTTCGGGAGTAAAGATCGCCAAGGGCGACTGGCTGATGATCAATTATGTCGCCGCCAACCACGATCCGGCGCAGTTCGACAACCCACGCAAGTTCAATGTGACCCGTGACCAGACCCGCCACCTCGCCTTCGGCGCGGGCGCGCACCAGTGCCTGGGTCTGCACCTGGCGCGGCTGGAAATGCGGTTGCTGTTCGAAGCCCTGCTCGACCGGATCGAGCGGGTCGAACTGGCGGGCGAGCCGCGCCGTGCGCGCAGTACCTTCGTCGGCGGGCTCAAGACCCTGCCGCTGCGGATTACCGCCAGCTAAGCGGCCTTGGGCAGCGGCTCGGCCTCATCCGGCCGGGCGCTGGGGCGCTCTGGCCGCAGCGTCAGCACTGTGGGGCTTTTGCCCCAGTCGGCGGGAATGCCAGGGATCGCGGCGTACCAGCGGATCCAGTCGAACGCGGTGGTTTCGGTCTGCATGCCCCGGTTCTGCGCGGCGGATATTGCAGCGGTGTGACGGGCTGTTTCCGCGCAGACCTTGCCGCATTCGTCGCACTTGCCTGATGGAGCCTGGTTGGCCTAGCCTGATCGCGTTTCCCCGCTTGCCAGGAACCGAGCCATGACCCCGTTCGCCACACGAAGCCTGCCGGTCACCCATGATTACCTTGCGCCAGACGGGATGGAAGTGCGGCTGTTGCTGAACCTGGATGGCGGCGGATTCGCACAGTTTCGCCTGCCACCCGGCAAGGTTTCGCAAGGTGTGCTTCACCTGCGGGTTGAGGAAATCTGGTACTTCACTGCCGGCACGGGCGACCTGTGGCGCGGGTTCGAGGGGCGTGAGGAGGTGACCCCGGTCCAGCCCGGAACCTGTATTGCGATCCCCCGCGGTGTCGCCTTTCAATTGCGCGCAACCGGCCCCGAAGCCCTGTGCGCCGTGGCCGTAACGATGCCGCCCTGGCGCAATGACATTGTTGAGGTGGAACCGGTCGATGGCCCGTGGGAGGTTACTGTCGAGCAGGTTTCGAATTAGCCCTCAGAACTCCGTAAAATCCTCAAAGTCCGGGGCGAGGGCGAGGTTGCCCTGCACGGCGGGCACCGCGGCCAGGCTGCGCGCGGCTTCGGCCTTGCGGGCCAGTGCGGGGCTGGGGATCGGGCGGTTGGCCGGTGCCGCTGCAACCTGAAAGCGCGAGACCAGGCTGATCAGCTGACCGCTTTCGCTGGCCAGGCTGGATGTGGCGGCGGTGGTTTCCTCGGCCATGGCGGCGTTCTGCTGGATCATGCCCGACATCGCGCCGATCTTGCCCGCCAGTTCGTCAAACAGCTTGCCGGTTTCGGCCACCAGCGACACCCCGCCCGCGACATGGCCGGTGCTGGTGTTGATCAGGCCCTTGACGCTGGCCGCCGCATCGGCGGTGCGCTGAGCCAAGGCGCGCACTTCGGTGGCGACCACGGCAAAGCCCTTGCCCGCGTCGCCAGCACGCGCCGCTTCGACCCCGGCGTTGAGTGCCAGCAGGCTGGTCTGGAACGCGATCGCATCGATCAGGTCGATGATCTTGGTGATCTCGCCGGTCGACTGTTCGATTTCGGCCATGGCCTGGGTTGCGCGGCGCACCACTTGCCCGCCGGCCTGGGCCTCGCGGTGGGCGGCATCGACCGCGGCGGCCTGCACTTCGTTGCGCTGGGCCAGATCGTCGGAAGCCTCGCGGATATCGGAAACGCCGTGAGTCACGGTTTCCGCGCCGGTCCGCACCTGGCTCATCGCGTCGGCCAGCGCCTCGACCGCGCGGTTATAGTTGCGGCGCAGCTCTTCATAGTCGCCGGGCAGGGGATCGCTGATCCGCCATTCCAGATCCTGCACCGCCAGCCGGGCGAGCGCGGCGTTAAGCTGGGCAAGGGCGGCCTGCTGTTCGTGCTCGGCCGCTTGCTTGGCCCGGCCATTGTCCTGAAACACTGCGGCGGCATCGATAATCTCGGCAATTTCCGCGCTTTGTCCGTTGTTGTCGAACCGCTCGTTCAGATCGCCCTGGGCCATCCGCCGGAGCGAGGCAGCGGTCGAGGCGATCGGTTTCACCACCGAACGGTTGATGAAGATCAGCACGGCACAGACCGAAATGCCTTCGACCAGCGCGCTGAACAGTTGCAGGAACGTCGCAAAGCCCAGGCTGGCGTCGGCGGCATCGACCTTGCCCTGTAATTCGACTTGCAGCGCCTCGGTCAGCTGTTCCTGCACGCTTTCGAACTGGTCAAACGCCGTGTTGAACCCGGCCATGGCGCGGTCCGCGCTGGCCCCCCCGCGCAGCGCGGCGGCGGCCCCATCGGCAGCGCGGCGATAGGCGACAGCGCCGTCCTGCACCGCCTTGACCGGTCCGGCGATCACCTCGCCGTGGGCCAGATCATTGGCCTCGGCCAGCGTCTTGTCGAGACGGTCGAGATGTCCGGACAGTTCCTTTTCCAGCACGGCAGCCCGCGCCGCATCACCCGTGCCGCGCGCCGCGACCAGTTCCAGCATGTCGCCGCGCACCGCATCGTGCATCATGTCGCTTTCCATCTGCGCCACTTGCGCCTCGGCAATCTGGCGCTGTTCTTTGGCGTTCCAGCTGAGCGAATATTGCAGGTAGATCCCGACCAGACACTGCATTGCCCCCACCGCGGCCAGCGCGCAAAGGCTGATGGTAAGACGGCGTTTGATCGTGCTGCGCGGCTTGGCGGCCATGGACTTGTTCCCCCACGGAAACCCCCGCCGACCATCAGCAGAGGCATTGCTTTCGCCGCCGGTGTTAACAGGACAGGGTTAAGTCCGGCATGGCGCGGGGGTAGGGGGATGTGCGGGGTGCGGGCGCCAACGGATCCCGTTGCCGGGCCGATTTACGTCCCTCGCCGGGAGGGGGCAGGTTGTATCGACATGCAGTCCGGAAAGAGCCGGAAGCGCCGCTGACCCCAGGCTTGGTGACGGGGGCTTTGGGTATGTGCGCGCCCCTGTCGCCAGGCTTCAGCTCTATTTCGCAATAACGATTGAGCCTGCGAAATCCGGCAACGGCATCGCTACCGCACCACTGTTCCTGAGAAACGCATCGACAGCGTCGCGGACTCCCATGTAGCGGCGGTTATTATAGTCATGGACGAAGATGAAGCCGCCCTTGCTTAGGGTCAGGACCTGTGAAATGCACAAATTGCTCAATGGTATCGCGATAGTTCGATTTTCCGTCGCACGTGCGAAAACCACGGCATCGGTTTCGCAGCCCGGCCAGATCACCGCACATCCAGCCCCAGTTCCCCCAGCAATTGACCCGCCTGCGTGCGGGAGATCGTTGCGCCGCGGAACGGGGCGGCGTCGATCAGGCGCAGGCCGCCGAGGTCTGCGCTGCGCAGGTCGGCACCTTCGAAGCGGGAGCCGGACAGCATGGCTTCGCGCAGGCTGCAGTCCTCGAACACGGCCATGCGAAAGTCGCTTTTGCGCAGGTCCGCGCCAGAGAAATCGACGCGGTGCAGGCTTTCCTTGCGAAAGGAAAATCCGGGCAACTTGGCGCTGACCAGCAGCACTTCTTCAAACCGGATGTGCATGGCGCGGGCTTCGGTGAAGTCTGCGCCGGTCAGCTTGGTGCCGGTGAACCGGGCCGAGGTGAGGACGGCGCGGCGCAGCAGGCAGTTGTTGAAATCGCCCCCGGTGAACACCGCTTCGGCCAGGTTCGCGCCGGAAAAATCGGCCATTGGCGCGCGGCAGCCTTGCCACACGGTCGCTTCGAGCCGGGCCCCGGACAGCTTGGCACGGCGCAGGGTGCAGCGTTCAAACTGCCAACGGCTGAGATCGAGCCCGGCAAGGTCCGCTTCCTCCAGATCGCAATCGACCAGCCTGCGCGGCGCGGGGCCGATCAGGCGTTCGACATCGGCGCGTGACAGGGTCGCGCCCGAAACCGGCGATGCGGCGAACAGATCATCCATGGCAACCGACCTAGACCCTGTTTCCACCTAAGTGAAACAGGGTCTAGCGGTGCGGCGGGCAGGGGGCCACTGCGAACTTTCCTACAAGGCGCGAATCTGCGATAAGGGCAGCGTTCTTTGACATCGTTGTTTCCGCCAGTTGTCTGGCCCGTTCCGCCAAGTGCGCATTTTCATTCGAAAAGCGCACTTGTGTCACCCTGTATCGGCTTAAGGAATTGAAATATAACACGGAATGCAAGGTTACAGATTGGGCCAATGTGTAACCTTGGTGTCACCTTGTTACCCGGCCTTGTCCGGCTGCTTACCGCCCGGAAAACTGCGCCGGGCGCTTTTCCAGAAAGCTCTTGATGCCTTCCTGAAAGTCTTCGCTGGCAAACAGGGGCAGCAGTTGCAGGTAAACGTGCTGGACGTGGGTGGGGAAGCTTTCTTCCAGTCCCATCCGCATCATCCGCTTGGCCGAGGTGACCGCCATCGGGGCGTTGGCGGCGATTTCGGCGGCCATGTGCATGGCTTTGGCCAGCACCTGATCCGCCGGGACCACCGCGTTGGCAAGGCCCTCTGCCAGGCATTCGGCAGCGCTGAGGGTGCGGCCGGTGAAGATGATTTCGCTGGCCTTGGCCCAGCCGATCATCCGGGGCAGGAACCAGGTTCCGCCGCTTTCGGGGACCACCCCGCGCTTGACGAAAGCGGCGGCCAGCTTGGCCTCTGCCGCCATGATCCGGATGTCACAGCCCAGCGCCAGGTCCATGCCGTAACCGGCCGCCGAACCGTTGAGCGCGCAGATGACCGGCTTGTCGATCTCGTGCAGCACCGTGGGCGGCGTGTTGCGCAGGTCCAGCGTGGGGGCAAAGCGGCTGCCGACGCCGATCCCGGTTCCGCTGGCCGCCTCGTTCAGGTCCAGCCCGGCGCAGAACGCGCGGCCGGTGCCGGTCAGCACGATGACGCGGACCTCTGGGTCTTCGTTGGCGCGGGTCAGGGCGGCGCAAAGCTCGTCCAGCATCGCGCGGCTGATGGTGTTCATCCGCTCCGGACGGTTGAGCGTGATCGTCGCCACGTGATCGTGGGAGGTGTATTCCAAGGCGGCCATCTGGTCCTCTCCGGCAGTCGTTGTGGCTACCTTAGAGGTCGAGGGCGGCGGGGCAAGGGGTCAGCTGAGCCCGAGCAGCCGCATGGCGATGGCGCGGACGTCCTCGGCCATGTCCTCGCGTTCGAGGGCGAGGGCGAGGGTCGCTTCGACCATCCCGGTCTTGCTGCCGCAGTCATAGCGCTTGCCCGCGAAAGTCACGGCGTGGAACGGCTGCTGGCCGATCATCCGGGCCATGGCATCGGTCAGCTGGATTTCGCCGCCCGCGCCTTTGCCCTGGCTTTCCAGCACCCGCATCACTTCGGGCTGGAGTATGTAGCGGCCCGAAATGATCAGGTTGCTGGGGGCTTCCTCGCGTCTGGGCTTTTCGACCAGGCCCTTGACCTCGGTCAGCGCACCGTGCGCGGCACCGGGGTCGATCACGCCGTAAGAGGAGACTTCCTCTTCCGGCACTTCGAGCACGGAGATGAGGTTGCCGCCGACTTCGTTATAGGCCTCGACCATCTGCTTCATGCACCCGGTTGAGCCCTTGTTGGCGATCATCAGTTCGTCGGGCAGGAAGATCGCAAAGGGTTCGTCGCCCACGATTGCCCGGGCGCACCAGATCGCGTGGCCCAGCCCCAGCGGGACCTGCTGGCGCACGGTGACGAGGTTGCCGGGCTGGATCCGGGTGGGTTCCAGCACTTCGAGCGTCTTGTCGCGCTCTTTCATCGTGGTTTCGAGTTCGAAGGCCATGTCGAAATGTTCGACAATCGCGGTCTTGCCCCGGCCGGTCACGAAGATCAGCTGCTCGATCCCGGCCTCGCGCGCTTCGTCGACCGCGTACTGGATCAGCGGGCGGTCGATCACCGGGAGCATTTCCTTGGGGATCGCCTTGGTCGCGGGGAGAAAGCGGGTGCCCATCCCGGCCACGGGGAACACGGCCTTGCGGATCGGCTTGCGGGGTGCGGTGCTGGTCATGCGCTGGGCCTCTAGCGGGTTCGTGTTGCAGCTGCGTTAAAGCGGGCCGGGGGCGTTAAGGCAACCTTGCTGTGCATAGGGATGCAGGGCGCTTGCCGCCCCCGCAAATCCGTCTAAATCGGTGCCATGGACAAGATCATCATCGAGGGCGGCAAGAAGCTGTCCGGCACCATCCCGATTTCCGGCGCAAAGAACGCGGCGCTCACCCTGTTGCCTTGCGCGCTGCTGACCGAGGAGCCGCTGACCCTGCGCAATCTGCCGCGCCTGGCCGATATTGACGGGTTTCAGCATCTGATGAACCAGTTCGGCGTCTCGACCGCGATTGCGGGCAGTCGGCCAGAGGATTTCGGCCGGGTGATGACGCTGGAGGCGACCCGCATCACCAGCTCGGTCGCGCCATATGAACTGGTCCGCAAGATGCGCGCCTCGATCCTGGTGCTCGGCCCGATGCTGGCGCGGATGGGTGAGGCGACGGTGTCGCTGCCCGGCGGCTGCGCGATCGGCAACCGCCCGATCGACCTGCACCTCAAGGTGCTGGAAGCGATGGGCGCGCAGATCGAGCTCGCGGCGGGCTACGTCAAGGCCATGGCCCCGGATGGCGGCCTGCCCGGCGGGCGCTATGCCTTCCCGGTGGTCTCGGTCGGCGCGACCGAGAATGCGCTGATGGCCGCCGTGCTGTGCACCGGCAAGACCGTGCTGCACAACGCCGCGCGTGAGCCGGAGATTGTAGACCTGTGCCGCCTGCTGGTGGCGATGGGGGCGCAGATTGAAGGGATCGGAACGTCGGACATCACGATCCACGGTGTCCCCCGGCTCCACGGTGCGACCTACCGGGTGATGAGCGACAGGATCGAGGCCGGCTCCTATGCCTGCGCCGCCGCGATCACCGGGGGCGATGTGTTCCTGAAGCACGCCGTGGTCGATGAAATGGACGCCACGGTTCAGGCGCTGCGCGACGCGAATGTCTTCGTCGAACCGCGTGACGGCGGGCTCTATGTCGCGGCGCAAGGGCCGATGAAAGCAGTGACCCTCTCGACCGCGCCGTACCCCGGTTTCGCCACCGACATGCAGGCGCAGCTGATGGCGATGCTGTGCCTGGCCGAAGGCAGCTCGGTGCTGACCGAGACGATCTTCGAAAACCGGTACATGCATGTCCCCGAACTCAGCCGCATGGGCGCCCATATCGAAACCAAGGGCCGCACCGCGATTGTTCACGGGGTCAAGCAGCTGACCGGCGCCGAAGTGATGGCGACTGACCTGCGCGCCTCGATGAGCCTGGTGATCGCCGGGTTGGCTGCCCAGGGGGAAACCCAGGTCCACCGGCTTTACCACCTCGACCGCGGGTATGAGCGGTTGGAGGAGAAGCTGGCGCTTGTGGGCGCGCAGATCGAGCGGGTCGGGGGGGACTGAGCGGGGCGGCTCAGTCCTTCACCGGCAGGACGATGAACTTGCCCGGCGCGGGCAGTTTGCCCTGTTTGATCCAGTCGGCCGCAATGTCGAACTGCCCGGCCGAATAGGCGCTCGCGCCGTCAGCTGCTGAGGATCCCGGTTCGATCAGACCGTGGTCGGCCTTGGGGAAGACCACCACGGCGAGGTCATCGCGGCGTTGCTGGACCTGCTTCAGGATCGCCTGGGTGCCGGCATTGGGGGCCTGCTGATCCCGCCCGCCCAGCAGCCACAGTTGACGCGGCTTGATCGTCTCAATCAGCGGACGCGGTTCGAAATCAAAGGTCAGGCCCTGGGCCATGGCCGGGCCGTTGACCCTGATCTGCTCTGAGGGGAACAGCAGGAACAGCCCGGAGTAGGACCGCGGCTGGATCGCCTTGAGCCACGGGGCCCCGGCATGCGCGGCCTTGAACATGTCAAGTTCCGCCAGTCCTTCCGCCATGTTGGTGCGCACGATCCGTTCGGTGATCGCGGTCAGCGCGCGGGCATCGGCAAGGGCGGCGGCATCGAACCCGGCGCCGCGCACCTGTTGCAGCACCAGTTCCCGGTCTTGCGCGATCGGCCCTTCGGCCATGGCAAAGGCCGGGATCACGAAGTCGAGCGGGGCCAGCGTGGCCGTCAACGGTGCGACCCAGCCGCCCTGACTTCCGCCGATCACGCCCACGCGGCGGATCTGCGGGGCCAGCCGCCGCAGCTCCTTCACCGCCGCTGCCGTATCCTGGGCGCGCACATGAAAGTCAGAACTGGGCGCACCCTTCGACGCACCAGTGCCGCGCTTGTCATAGACGAAGGCGGCAATGCCCCGGCGGGCCAGTTCGTATGGCCACACGGCGTCGTCGGTCGAAGGATCGTTGTTCGACCCTTCGATCCACACCGCCGCCGCCCGGGCCTGGCCCGTGACGGGCATGATCAGCTTGCCGTGGAGCTGGACCCCGCCGCTGACAAACGCGGTCTCGCGCTCAATCAGCCGCAAGCGCGTGCCGCGCCGGGTTGCCGCCCCTTGCACAAGCGTGAGCGCGCCAGCCTTGCACGGCGCGAAGGTAATCGAAAGGCTCTCTGCCCGGAACTGTCCTTTGGCCGTTTCGCGCAGGCCGCCGAACCGTCCGCTCGACAGCACATAGTGCAGGCCGCGCGGCTCTCCCTCGCTGCCGGTAATGGTCATCGACTGGCCGCCCGGCAGGGCATAGACCCCCAGCAGGCAGCGCAGATCGCGGTCCAGCCGCGTCTGCGGAGCGCCGTCGAGCGGGGCGGATGCAGCAGGCTGGGCGGCCATCATGATTGCGGCGAGAAAGGTCAGCATGGGCAATACCTGTATTGTTGTATTAACACAGTGTAGCGGATGGGCGCAATTGTCAAGGCGGCCGAGTGGCAGAGCGCAGAAACCCGAAATTCAGGTTTCGTCGTAAGATGAAATCAACCATTGGGTCACAGAGTCGCCAGCACGCCAGTTTCAGGATGTGCGCGTGACCAGCATTGTCATCGACCGATTGAACGAAGAAGACTTTCGCCGTGCGATTGAAAACCGTCTGCGTGAAAAGCAGGCGAACGTCGCAATTGAGCGGTTGCGACGCCTGCTGGCACCCTATGCCGGGCCGGGCAAGATCCTGCCGGAACGCTTTCTGACGGTCGAAACCACGGACTTCGTGCTGAGCGGCTGGGAGGCACTGGGCGAATCGATTCGGCAGTATGACCGGCCCGGCAGTCCGATCACCGCGATTTCGATCGCCTTCGGCTGGCCAGGCGAAGAACCGCGCCCGCGCAATGCCCAGGGGCATTTGCAGCCCTATGTCGAAACGCGCTATTTCACCGACGCGGCCTTTCCGTTTTCGGAAAGCACGCGCGACGATCTGCTGGATGGCTATTCATCCTATGGCTGCAGTTGGGGTGACGATTGCGAAGCAGTCGATACGGCGCTGTCCGTCGGCGGGATTGCGGATCTGCATACGGCCCTGACCGATCTGGAAGAGGGACTGCTGGCATCCGACAGTCCCGATGAGGACGGCCTGCGGGCCGGATCGCTGGGGGCATGCCTGTTGTCCGCGCTGCTGGTTCAGGCGGTCAGCGAACAGATCGATCAGCACGGCCTTCCACGGCCACTCTGCGTGATGTCGGGCAGCAGCGGGGTCTATCCCTTTTTCGATGCGCCGGTGGCCGGTATGCCAGTCGAAGCGCCCAGGGCCGCGCCCGAATGGTTTGAAGATGCCGCCCCGGTTGCTGCCCCTCCGATGCCCGAAGACATCAGCCAGGGCGCACCGGCCTGCCGCTATAGCAGTTTGCTGATGACCGGAATCCCGCGCGCGAAAAAGCGGGCCGTGCTGGTACTTGAAGAAGACGCCGATGAAATGGCGAGCCGCATCGCACGGCTGCGCAGCAACGGCGATGATGCCGGGCCGAACCCGCCGGTGCCTGCTGCGGACTTTGCTGAACCAGCCGCGCCCGAAGCGGTCGAAACGCCCGTTCCGGATTTGTCTGGCGTCAGCCCGCTGCTGGTCAAGAAGCATCCCGCCAAGGCACTGGGCCTGGAGGTCGATCTTGCTCCCGAATTGCCAGCCCATGGCGAAGTGCTGGCCAGCGAACCGGTCCCCGACGAACCGGCTCCGGTAGACCTCGACGCGGGCGATTGGCTCAAACGGCTGACCCCGGGTCCGATCGAACCGGAGCGGGAATGGTCTGCGCTGGATGCAGTCACGCCGCCGTCCGCGGTGCTCGACGAACCTGAGCTCGAAGTGCGCGCAGCAAAGGTCAGCTTGCCTGATGAACCCGTCGCGCAGTCTGCAGAAGCGGCAGAACCCAGGCGCAGTGAACTGCGCTCGGCATGGGCTGCGGTGTCGTCAGTGGTGTCGCAATTGCGCGTCTTGTGGCGTGACCGGAAAGGACCGGCCCCGACCCCGCGCAGGCGCTTTCCGCCGCGTTAGACCCTGTTTCACTTAGGTGGAAACATCGTCATCGCGTCAGGAAACCCGCTGGCAAGGCGCGGCGGGCAGCAGGGGCTGGTGGCCCCTGCAAGCGACGTGGGCGCTGTCCAGCGGGTTTCCTGACGCGACCCGCAGGGCGGGCCTGATTGGGCCCAGCGCAGCGTTGCTCGTCGGTCACTATGCGATGGCATGGCTCCCTCCTCGCGCCTCGCGCTGAGCCCAATCAGGCTCCGTGCCGATGCTTCCACCTAAGTGAAACAGGGTCTAGGTTGGGGGGAGAGTTCCCACCCCCCTCATCGTCATTGCGAGCGGCGCAGCCGCGCGGCAATCTAGGGCGGTTTTATCGCGCCCGCCTAGAGACCCCGCCCCGCGTCAGGCCGCGAGCCGCGCGGCCAGCCAGCCGACCAGCCACACCCTGACCGCGCCCGCCAGCCCCGGCGGCACCGGGGCTTGAATGCGTTCGGCATCGATCCGGGCGACCAGCGCGTTGATCGGCAGTGCCTCGGCTGCTGCGGCCTGTTTGAGCAGTTCCCAGAACAAGGGTTCGAGGCTGATCGAGGTCTTGTGCCCGGCCACTTCGATCGAGCGTTTGACCGGGGGATGGAACGGCGTGGTCATGGCGCATGTCCTATCCGATCCCGGTGGCATTTGCGAAGCGCAATCGGGCAGTTCCCCGGTTACCGCGAGGCCCGGCCGGATACGAAAAATTGGGGGTGGTCCGCCCTGACGCTGGTCCTTACATCGTTTGCCATGTCCCACGGCTATCATGCGCT
>CAZKAX010000058.1:0-20922 GCA_964550775.1 uncultured Novosphingobium sp.
CGTCTGCCCGGCCTCACCTCGCAGCGCCTGTTCGGCCGCGCCAACTCGGTCGCGATCCGCGGGCTGGGTCCGGACCTGTCGTCGACCACGATGAACGGCCGTCCGCAGACCTCGACCGGCGAACAGCGCAACGTCGAATTCGATCAGTATCCTTCGGAAGTGGTCCGCCGGGTTGATGTGTATAAGGCGCCGATGGCCTCGCTGGTCTATCAGGGCCTGGTTGGCACGGTCGACATCAAGACCCTGCGCCCGCTGGAACTGAAGGAACGCATCCTGTCGGTCGGCGCGCGCGGCACCTATGCCGATTTGGGCAAGGTCAATGCCGAAAGCACCCAGTACGGCTACCGCGTGACCGGCACTTATGCCGACAAGTTCGCCAACGACACGATCGGCGTGGCGCTGTCTGCCGCCTATACCGATGATCCGTACCAGAGCCAGGAATTCGAAGCCTGGGGCTATGCCGACAGCGGCACCAACAAGGTGATCGGCGGGATGAAGCCGTTCGGCGTTTCCAGCCGGGTCAAGCGCACCGCCGTGCAGGGCACCCTGCAGTGGGAAATGAGCCCCACTTTCACCCTGACTGCCGATGGCTTCTACAGCCATTTCCGCGACAAGCAGATCAAGCGCGGGATCGAATTCCCGCTGGCCTGGTCGGGCGCAACGCTGACCCCGGCGGGAACCACGGGCAACCTGATCACCAGCGGCACCTTCACCGGCGTCGGCGCGGTGGTGAACAACCATGGCTATGAACGCAACGCCGATATTTTCAGCGGCGGCCTGAATGGAAAGTACCAGGGCGATGATGGCTGGTCGGCCGAATTCGACATTGGCTATTCCAAGACCAAGCGCAATGAACTGAGCCTGGAATCGAACGCCGGTACGCTGAACACCCCCACCAAGGTGCTGGATACGCTGAAGTTCGTGACCGATCTGAGCGGCACCCACTTCACCAGCCACGCGCTTGACTATTCCAACGTCAACCAGATCGTGCTGACCGATCCGCTTGGCTGGGGCGGCGGCGCGCCGAGCGGCCATCAGGAAGGCTATTTCAACGATCGCCGGATCAATGACGAGATCTTCAGCTTCCAGGCCAATGTTGCCAAGGAACTCGAAGGTGGGTTCATTTCGAACCTGCGCGCCGGTGTGAACTACACCGCTCGCGACAAGACCAAGACCCCGGTTGAAGCCTATCTCAACCTGGCTGGCGGCGCGCGCTCGCTGGTCCTGCCGACCCAGTACCGCCTGGCTGCAACCGATTTCAGCTATATCGGTTCGGGTCCGATGCTGAGCTATGATCCGTTCAAGCTGCTCGCCGACGGTGTCTATGTCGCGCTGCCGAACACCAGCAAGGACATTCCGGCCAAGGCCTATGCCGTGTCGGAAAAGATCATGTCGGCCTATATCCAGGCTGATGTGAAGAGCCAGGTGGGTGCAGGCGAACTGACCGGCAACTTCGGCGTGCTGGTCCAAAACGCCGACCAGAAGTCCACCGGCATCCTCAACCTGGCGACCTTCCCGGCCAGCCAGGCGCTGACCACCCGCGGCACCAATTACTGGGATGTGCTGCCCAGCATGAACCTGTCGCTGCGCCTGCCCAGCGATTTCGTGGTCCGCCTGGCCGGCGCCCGCGAAATCCAGCGTCCGCGCATGGACGATCTGAAGGTGGCGAAGGAGTACGGTTACTCCACCGCCAGCGGACTGATCAGCGGCACCGGCGGCAACCCCCTGCTGCAGCCGTACAAAGCCTGGGCGGCGGATCTGAACTTTGAAAAGTACTTTGGCAGCAAGGGCTATCTGGGCTTGCAGATGTTCTACAAGCACTTTGACAGCTACATCTACCGGGCACCGACCAAGTTCGATTACACCGGCCTGCCGATCACTATCCCGACCGGGTTCCCCTATAACCCGATCGGTACGATCACCCAGCCGATCAACGTCAAGGGCGGCGAGCTTTACGGCGTGGAACTGGCCGGTACCCTGCCGTTCGAAGTGATTACCCCGGCGCTGGAAGGCTTTGGCATCACCGGTGGTGCGGGTTACACCAAGACCAGCATCAATCCCACCCAGGGCGGCAAGGCCGAAGACATGCCCGACTATTCGAAGTGGGTGGCCAATGCCACGCTGTTCTTCGAAAAGGCCGGTTTCAACGCCCGCGCTTCGATGCGCTATCGCTCGTCGTTCGTTGGCCAGTTCGTAGGCTTCGGTGGTGAAATCGAACGCCGCCGTGCACTGGGCGAAACCATTGTCGATGCGCAGATCGGCTATGATTTCCAGGAAGGCAGCAAGCTGGCCGGGCTCTCGCTTTACATCCAGGGCCAGAACCTGACCAACGAACCCTTCATCGCGATCGACAATGAATCGGAGATGCAGGTCCACAATTATCAGAACTATGGCCGCCGTTTCATGGCGGGCTTCACCTACAAGTTCTGATAGACATGTGCCGCCCGGCCGCAGCAATGTGGCCGGGCGGGGCAAGGAACCATGCGATGAGCCAGGCGGCACCACGGCGGATCGTCATTGTCGGCGGCGGCAGCTCCGGCTGGATGACCGCCGCCGCGCTCGCCCGGTTCCTCGATCCGTCCTGGACGGTCACTCTGGTGGAAAGCGACGCGATCGGCACGATCGGCGTGGGCGAAGCCACCATCCCGATGATCCGCAATTTCAACCAGGCCCTGGGCCTGAACGAAGCGGATTTTCTGCGCCGCACCCAGGGCACGGTCAAACTGGGGATCCAGTTTGACGGCTGGGGGGCGCCGGATCAGCAATACATTCACGGTTTCGGCCTGGTCGGGCGCGGGCTTGGCCTGATCCCGTTCCAGCATTTCTGGCTGCGCGGCCGCGCGCTGGGCCTGGCCCGGCCGCTGGGCGAATACTGCCTTAATGTCGTCGCCGCAGAGGCCAGCCGGTTCGCCCCGGTCGAGCGAGCGGCCGACAGCCAGTTGCCGCCGCTGCCATATGCCTATCATTTTGACGCCAGCCTCTATGCCGCGCACTTGCGCGCGCTGGCGGAGCGCGGCGGCGTGGTTCGCCGCGAAGGCCTGATCCGCAGCGTCAATCGCGATGGCGAGAGCGGCGATGTTACCGCCGTGGTGCTGGACAACGGCGAGGAGATCCCAGGCGATCTATTTATCGATTGCTCAGGCTTTCGCGGGCTGCTGATCGAAGAAACACTGCAGGCCGGGTTCGAAGACTGGAGCCATTGGTTGCCGTGTGACCGCGCGGTCGCCGCACCGTGCGCCGGGACGCGCCCTTTGCTGCCCTACACCCGCTCGATCGCCAAGCGCGCGGGCTGGCGTTGGCGGATTCCACTGCAGCACCGCACCGGCAACGGCTATGTCTTTTCATCGGCCCATATCAGCGAGGATGAGGCGACCGCCGCACTGGTGGCCGATCTCGACGGCGAACTGCTCGCCGATCCGCGCGTGATCCGCTTCACCGCCGGGCGGCGGCGCAAGGCTTGGAGCCACAATGTCGTTTCGGTGGGATTGGCTGCGGGCTTCATCGAGCCGCTTGAATCGACCTCGCTCCATCTGGTCCAGACCGCGATCAGCCGATTGCTGGATTTCCTGCCGGCGGGCGGCCGGATCGATCCCGCCAGCCGCGATGATTTCAACCAGCGTGCCGCCTGGGAAATGGAGCGGATCCGCGACTTCATTGTGCTGCATTACCACGCCAATGGCCGTCACGGCGAAGCGCTGTGGGACGGGGTGCGCAATATGGAACTGCCGGACAGTCTGGCGCAGCGGATCGCGATGTTCCGCGCCACGGCGCGCGTGCTGCGCGATGGGGACGAATTGTTCGATGTGCCCGGCTGGGTTCAGGTGATGATCGGGCAAGGGATTGAGCCGCAGGGCTGGCATCCGCTGGCCGACCAGCCGGATGAAGCACAACTGGCGGGCTTCCTTGCCGCGCTCCATGGTGCCCTGGCGCAGGATGCGGCGCGGCTGCCCGACCACGGCGCATTCATTGCGCAGAACTGCGCCGCGGAGACCGCCCATGCTGCGTAAGCTGTTTCCCTTAGCCGTTCTGGCACTCACCCCTGCACTTGCCGGGGCGCAGGATTACCGCGCCCGCACGCCGGAACAGGAAGTGGTCTATTTCGTCCTGCCCGACCGCTTTGAAAACGGCGATACCGCCAACGACAAGGGCGGCTTGAAGGGCGACCGGCTCAAGACCGGATACGATCCCGCCGCCAAAGGCTTTTACCACGGTGGCGACCTCAAGGGGCTGACCGGTCGGCTCGATTACATCCAGGGTCTGGGGGCGACGGCGATCTGGTTTGCACCGATCTTCAAGAACAAGCCGGTGCAGGGGCCCAAAGGGCAGGAAAGCGCAGGCTACCACGGCTATTGGGTAACCGACTTCACCCGGGTCGATCCCCATTTCGGGACCGATGCCGAATTCAAGGCCTTTGTCGATGCCGCCCATGCGCGGGGCATGAAGGTCTATATGGACATCATCGCCAATCACACCGCAGACGTGATCGCCTATCGCGAGGGGGGCGACTATGCCTATCGCGGCAAGGCCGACTATCCGTTTTCGCGCCGCGGCGGAGTGATTGGCACGCCGATCAATCCCGGTTTCAACGGCGATCAGGACAGTTCGCCCGCCAACTGGGCAAAGCTGACCGATCCGACCTTTGCCTATACCCCCTATGTGCCCAAGGGTGAGGAGCAGGCCAAGGTTCCGGCCTGGCTCAACGATCCGGCGCGTTACCACAACCGCGGCAACACCGACTGGAAGGGCGAAAGCTCGCAATACGGGGATTTTGTCGGACTCGACGATCTGGCGACTGAAGATCCCAAGGTGGTTGCCGGGATGATCGCAATCTACCAGGGCTGGATCGAACGCTACCACATCGATGGCTACCGGATCGATACGGCCCGTCACGTCAATCCGGAATTCTGGCGCGCTTTCGTTCCCGCCATGCTGCAAACGGCGCGGCGAGTGGGGGTGCCCAATTTCCATATCTTCGGCGAAGTCGCGACCAGCGAAATCGACCCCGCGATCACCGCCCGCTGGACGCGGACCTCGGGCCTGCCCAGCGTACTCGACATGCCGCTCGCCGCCGCCCTGCAGCAGGCAGTGAGCGGGCCGGGCGGGACCGACAAGCTCGCTCGGTTGCTGGAAGATGATGCCCTTTACGAAGGCGGGGCCAAGGCCGCGCTGCAAATGCCGACTTTCCTGGGCAACCACGATTTCGGCCGTTTCGCCATGTTCGTGAAGCAGGCCAATCCGGCAATTGGCGATGACGAACTGCTGACCCGCACCATGCTGGGCCACGCCATGCTGCTGACCTTGCGCGGCGTGCCGGTGATCTATTACGGCGACGAACAGGGCTTCATTTCCGACGGCAATGACCAGCTGGCGCGCGAGGACATGTTCCCCTCAAAGGTGCCTGAATACAATGACAACAAGCTGATCGGCACCACGGCCACCACCGCCCAGGCCAATTTTGACCGCAGCCACCCGCTTTACCGGCTGATCGCCACCCTGGCCCAGATCCGGCGCGAGACCCCGGCGCTGACCGGCGGCCTGGGCAGAGTGCGCGCGGCCAGCGAACAGCCCGGGCTGTTGGCCATGTCGCGGTTCGATCCCGTCACAGGCAAGGAAGTGGTGTTGGCCTTCAACACCGCGGCGCACAGCATTTCGCAGCGGATCGAGGTCAATCCCGCGAGCACCGCCTTTTCCCCGCTTGCCGGGCAATGCGCCCCTGTGGCCGATGCCCCCGGCAGCCTTGCCATCACCCTCCCCGCATTCGGCTTTGCTGTCTGCGCCGCCAAAGACTGAATGCGATTCCGATCCTTCCCATGAACGAACAGACCCGCCTTTCCCCGCAAGCCGAACTGACGCTGGAAACGCCGTGGTGGCGCGGCGCGGCGATCTATCAGGTCTATCCGCGCAGTTTCCGCGATGCGAACGGAGATGGAATCGGCGATTTGGCCGGGGTCACCCAGGGGCTGGATTATATCGTCTCGCTGGGGGTCGATGCGATCTGGCTGTCGCCGTTCTTCACCTCACCGATGAAGGATTTCGGCTATGACGTGGCCGATTACTGCGATGTCGATCCGATCTTCGGCACCCTGGCCGATTTCGATGCGCTGATCGCCGCGGCCCATGCGCGCGGGCTGAAGGTGATCATCGATCAGGTCTATGCCCATACCTCTGACCAGCACGCCTGGTTTGCCGAGAGCCGGGCAAGCCGCGGCAATGCCAGGGCGGACTGGTACGTCTGGGCCGATGCCAAGCCCGATGGCTCACCCCCCAGCAACTGGCAGTCGGTGTTCGGCGGCCCGGCCTGGACCTGGGACGCGCGGCGCGGCCAGTATTTCATGCACAATTTCTTGAGCAGCCAGCCGCAGCTCAACTGCCACCTGCCGGCCGTGCAGGACGCATTGCTGAATGTCGCGCGGTTCTGGCTGGAGCGCGGGGT
This sequence comes from uncultured Novosphingobium sp., assembly GCA_964550775.1. GTDB lineage: Bacteria > Pseudomonadota > Alphaproteobacteria > Sphingomonadales > Sphingomonadaceae > Novosphingobium. Next base: position 6,434 of record CAZKAX010000058.1, read on the forward strand.
CGACGGGTTCCGGATCGACGCGCTTAACTTTGCGATGCACGATCCTCAGCTGCGCGACAATCCGCCCGCCCCGGACGATGGCACGCCGCGCACCCGCCCGTTCGATTTCCAGCTGCACACCTACAACCAGTCGCACCCCGATATCGTCCGGTTCATCGAACGGCTGCGCGCGCTGACCGACCGCTATGGCGCGTCCTTTACCCTGGCCGAAGTGGGCGGGGCCAATGCCCTCGCGGAAATGCAGCAGTTCACGCAAGGAACCACGCGGCTCAACAGCGCCTATGGGTTCGATTTCCTCTATGCCGAACGGCTGACCCCGGCGCTGGTGGTCAAGGCGCTGGACGACTGGCCCGCGAGCGAGGGCACCGGTTGGCCAAGCTGGGCGTTCGAAAACCACGATGCCCCGCGCGCCCTGTCACGCTGGTGCGCGCCGCACGAACGCGAACAGTTCGCCCGGATGAAGGCACTGCTGCTGGCCAGCCTGCGAGGCAATGTGATCGTCTATCAGGGCGAGGAACTGGGGCTGATCCAGGTCGATATCCCGTTCGAGCAATTGCAGGACCCCGAAGCGATCGCCAACTGGCCGCTGACCCTGTCGCGCGACGGGGCCCGCACGCCCCTGCCCTGGACAGCGCAGGACGAGCACGGCGGGTTCAGCTCTGCCCAGCCGTGGCTGCCGCTGGGCGAGGACAACATGAGCCGCGCGATCGACCGGCAGCAGCAGGATCCGGATTCGCTGCTGGCGCTGACCCGCGCCGCCTTGCAGCTGCGCCGCGATTACCCCGCGCTGCGGCTGGGCACCTGCACGGCCGAGGCCGCTTCAGATGCCGTGCTGGTACTGCGGCGGCGGGATGGTGCGCAATGCGTTGCCTGCGTGTTCAACCTTACCAGCGAACCGGCCCCCTGGCCCGCTGGCGTGGCTCCGTCGGGAGCCGTGCTGGCTGCGGTGGGCGGCGCAGAGCCGGGCCACCTGCCGCCTTTCGCGGCAATCCTGATCGGAGAGACCCTGTAAGATGAAACCGCTGTTCTACGCCCTTGGTCCTGCCCTCGCCCTGATCGCCGCACCCGCGCTGGCGCAGCAGGCCCCGGTCAGTGCCAGCTCGCCCGATGGCTCGGTCACGGTCACGCTGTCGATCGACGGCGATGGCCGCGCCGCCTATGCGGTCAGCCGCAAGGGGCAGGCAGTGCTCAATCCGTCGAAGCTGGGCTTCCTGTTCACCGACCAGCCCAAGATCGACCGGCACCTGACCGTAACCGGACAGGAAACCAGCGATCACGACGACACCTGGACCCAGCCGTGGGGCGAATGGGCCTCCATCCGCAATCACTACCGCGAGCTCAAGGTTCACCTGAAGGAGACCACCGCGCTCGCCCGCGTCTTTACGGTGACTTTCCGGATTTTTGACGATGGCGTGGGCTTTCGCTACGAATTCCCGGCCCAGCCGAACATGGCGCAGACCAACATCGCCGAAGAGCTGACCGAATTCGCCTTTGCCCAGGACGGCACCGCCTGGTGGAAGCCCGCCTTCCTGTGGAACCGCGAAGAATACCTCTACAACAAGACCTCGCTGTCGGCCGTGCCGACCGCCGACACCCCGGTGACGATCAAGCTGGCCGATGGCACCCACGTGGCGCTGCACGAAGCTGCGCTGGTCGACTATTCGGGCATGGCTGTGGCCCGCAGCGAGGGCACCACCCTGCGCGCCGCGCTGACCCCCGGCGCGGACGGGGCCAAGGTCCGCAAGACCGGCGCCTGGAACACCCCCTGGCGCACCCTGATCCTGGCGAACGATGCCGCCGGGCTCTACCACAGCCACCTGATGCTCAACCTCAACGAGCCCAACAAGCTGGGCGATGTTTCATGGTTCAAGCCCGGCAAGTTCGCGGGTGTGTGGTGGAACATGATCAAGGGCGAATGGTCCTGGGCGCGCGGGCCCAAGCACGGCGCAACCACCGCCAACGTCAAGAAATACATCGACTTTGCCGCCGCCAACAAGGTCCCCAACGTGCTGGTCGAAGGCTGGAACGTGGGCTGGGACGGTGACTGGTTCGGCAACGGCAACGACATGGACTTTGCCAAGCCGACCGAAGACTTCGATGCTGACGCGCTCGCCAAATATGCCAAGAGCAAGGGCGTGCGGCTGATCGGGCACCACGAAACCGGCGGATCGGCCAGCCATTACGAGGCGCAGTTCGACAAGGCGTTCAAGTTCGCCGCCGACCACAATTACATGGTGGTCAAGACCGGCTATGTCACCGACGCCGGACAGATCGAACGCGTCGATAAGGATGGCAAGCGCTGGCGCGAGTGGCACGAAGGCCAGTGGATGTCGAACCACTTCGTCCGCGTCGCCCAGGCTGCCGCCAAGTACAAGATCGCGTTCGACAGCCACGAACCGATCAAGGGCACCGGGCTTCAGCGCACCTATCCCAACTGGGTCGCGCGCGAGGGCATGCGCGGGATGGAATACAATTCCTGGGCCGGCAAGAACCCGCCGGATCACGAAGCCAACCTGGTCTTCACCCGCATGCTCGAAGGGCCGATGGATTTCACCCCCGGCGTGCTCAGCCTGACCGGGGAAAAGGACAGCGCAATCCTTTCGACCATTGCCAAGCAGCTCGCGCTCTACGTGGTGATCTATTCGCCGGTGCAGATGCTGGCCGATACGCCGGAAAACTACGCCAAGTACCCCGGCCCGCTGCAATTCATCCGCGACGTGCCGACCGACTGGCAGGACAGCCGGGTGCTCAATGGCGAAGTGGGCGACTATGTCACCATCGCCCGCAAGGAGCGCGGCGGCGAAGGCTGGTACATCGGCGCAGTGGGCGACGAGCAGGAGCGCGCCAGCAGCTTCAAGCTCGATTTCCTCACCCCCGGCAAGCGCTACAAGGCCGAGATCTACCGCGATGGCGACGATGCCGACTATCGTACCGACAAGCGCCACTCGATCGTGATCGAAAGCAAGGTGGTGACCAGCCAGGACGCCATGAACCTGCGCATCGCGCCGGGCGGCGGCTTTGCGGTGCGGCTGGTGCCGGTGAAGTGATCCGCGCGGCGGCCCGCCTGTTGGTGCTGCTGGCAGCACTGCTGGCGGGTCCGGCGCTGGCCCGCCCGGATCAGGGCCGTCTGCTCGAATTCGAACATGTCGCCGCCGCCGGTCTGCCCGAACAGCGGCTGACGGTGTGGCTGCCGCCCGGCTATGACCGCTCCAAGCGCCGCTACGGCGTGGTCTACATGCATGACGGGCACAACCTGTTCGATCCGGCCAAGTCGAACTTCAACAAGGTCTGGGCGGCGGACAAGGCGATGCTGGCCGTCATGCGGCGGGGCATCGCGCCGCGGATCATCGTCGGGATCTGGGCCCCCGGCAAGGACCGGCAGCGCCAGTATCTGCCGCAAAGCGCCTATATGATGGCCAGCGCGCCGGTCCGCGCGCGGATGGATGCGCTGGCGCAGGGGCCGGTCCTATCCGAGGTCTATCTGGACTGGATCGCGGGACCGCTGAAGCAGTGGGTCGATGGCACCTTTCGCACCCGCCCCGGCCGCGACGATACGGCGATGGTAGGATCGAGCATGGGCGGGCTGATGACCTGCTATGCCTTCCTCGAACGCCCGGCCATGTTCGGCCAGGGTGCCTGCATCAGCTCGCACTGGCCCGCCGCGATTCCCAGTGCGCCGGGCGAATTCAATCCCGAGGTCGCGCAGTTGTGGAGCGACTGGTTTGCTGCCCGACTGGGCCAGCCTGACGGGCGGCGGCTGTGGCTCGATCACGGCACCGCAACGCTCGATGCGTTCTATCCGCCCTATCAGCAAGTGATTGACGCGCGGCTGGCGACCAGCGCGTGGCAGCGCGGGCGCGATTGGGAGAGCCGGGTCTATCCCGGCGCCGAGCACGAGGAAAACGCCTGGGCCGCCCGCTTGCCCGAAGTGTTCGAATGGCTGTGGCGGAAGGGCGCTAAACCGGCCGGACCAGCGCGGTCGTCGCCTTCATCCGTTCCATCGAAAAGGTCGAACTGACGTCGGTCAGCCCCGGCACTGCTGCGATTAGGCGGCGATAGATCCGGTCATAGTGGGCAATGTCGCGCACCACGATCTTGAGCAGGTAATCGACGTCCCCGGCCATGCGGTGACATTCGGCAATCTCGTCGATCCGCTCGATCCCGCGGCTGAACGCCTCGATCCATTCGGGATCGTGCCGGCTGGTGCGGATCGCGACAAATACTGTGGTCGCCAGCCCCAGCTTGGCCGGATCGAGCAGGGCGACACGCCGGGCGATCACCCCGCTGTCCTCAAGCCGCTTGATCCGCCGCCAGCAGGCGTTGCTCGACAGGCCAACCCGGTCGCCCACTTCGTGCACCGGCAGAGCGGCATCGGCCTGCAGCACGCCAAGGATCGCCCAGTCAATCGCATCAAGTTGCACGGATTGGTCATTCATTGGGATAATCTAACCGTATAAGAGCCAACATGCCATAAATAAGGTGATGATTTCACACCCCGGCGTGCATATTCTCTGCATCAGAAGGAGATTTGCCGCATGTCGCTGACCACGCTGTTCACCGATCACCCCCAGTCGGTCGACGAAACCTATGGTGAGCATCTGGTCATGGCGAGCAGCTTTGGCCTGCGGATGATCCTGGGCGGCTTTGCCTGCCTGATCCACGGGCTGCTGCCGTTCCTGTTCGTCAAGACCGGCAGCCAGCAGATCGGCGCGCTGCATGACATCATGGTGGTCAATCGCAACCGCAAGCAGCGCCGCGAGGTGCAGCTGCCCGCCGTGCTCGATTTCGTGATCTGATCCGCCTCCCCGCCCCCCGCTGGGGAGGCCGGGGCCGACCGCCCGCACCTACGGGTCGCGCAATCCCTCGCGCGGGCTGGTCGGCCCCAACTTTAAGTTGTCAGCCCTTGAGCCGCGCGGTTTCCGAAGCCGTCGATTGCGGGCCGGTGTTGCGGCTGGTCAGCCCGAACACGCGCGGGTTGCGGTCGAACGGTTCGGGATCGCCCGGGCGCGGCTGATAGCCGAACAGCGGGCTCATTCCGGGAATGCGGCCCAGCCCGCCGAAGAGGTCGAAGCCGCGATCGATCCAGTCGCGCAGCGGCTCGTCATCGGTCATCGGCGGCACATCGGCGCAGCTGGCGCACCACAGGAACACCGCCAGTGCGCGGTAATCGGCATAGTTGGGTGCGTCCCCGCCTAGCCACTTGCGCTCCCGCAGTAGGCCGCGCAGCGGTTCCAGTTCGGGCAGGACCTTGCCGAACACTTCCTCGCGCCCCTTGGCCAGCTCCTCGCAGGGCGCGCCCCACATCTTGATCCGGCTGTCGGTGATATACTGCACATCTTCCGGCTTGCAGCGGTCGCGGTACTGCACGGCATAGGCCCGCACCCACGGTCCGACTGCGGTCTTCCACAGCCAGCCTTCAAGGAATTCGATCAGCGGCTTGAGCGAGGGATCGGGAATCAGCGTGGGCCGGTCCGGATACTTGGCGTCGAGGTATTCGGCGATCAGCCACGAATCCAGCACCCATTCGCCATCGTCGACGATCGCCGGCAGCCGCTCGCTGCGCCCGCCGGTGCGGTCCATGATCCCGGTGAAGCCGCCATCGACCACGTCGAGATCGAACCCTTTGTGCTTCAGCGCATACTTCGTCGCCCAGACGAACGGGCTGGTGGTCGCCCCGCTGGCATGTTGCAGGTCATAGAAAGTGATCGTGTTGTTCTGGGCCATGGATTCAGTCCTGTTCGAGGAGGGGAAGAAGCTGATCGAGTGTGTCGATCACGTGATGGGGTGCGCGGTGCGGGGCCTGTTCGGCCCAACCTGCCGCGCTGGTTGTGCCAGTGGTGACGCCGACGCCGATGGCTCCACCAGCGCGGGCCATCTCGATTTCGACGCGCGGATCATCGCCGACCACCACCACGCAGTCGCGCGGCACGCCGAGCCGGGCAGCAACGAAATCGAGCGCGTGGAGCGAGGGCTTGCCGGTGACTTCGGCGTCCACCCCGGTGACCCGGTGGATCGCCCCGGCAATCGCGCAGGAATAGCCGAAGGCCGGGCCGCTTTGCGTGGCGAAAAAGGGCACGTCGCTGGCGGTATAGAGCGCCGCGCCGTCCAGCACGGCCGAGCAGGCGGCATGGATATCGGCCATGCCGCAGTCCGGATGCCAGGCGACATAGACCGCATCCGCCCCGGCATCGCCGGGGGCACAGGTGTCGATCCCCAGTTCCTCCAGCGCCTCGCGCACGCCTGCGGTGCCCAGCACCATGACCCGCTGAAGCCCGCGCGCCGCGAACAGCTGTGCCGCGACCGAATTGGGGGTGTAGAGGTTGTCCGGCGTGATCGGCAGCCCGAGCGCAGCCAGCCGCGGCGCCTGCGCCCGTGCGGGATAGGCGCTGCCGTTGGTCAGCGCGAGGAACGGCACGCCGCGCGCCTGCAGCTGCTCCAGCACTTCGACCGCACGGGGCAGCAGGCGGTACTGGCCCAGCTGGCGGTCGCTGAGGATCAGCGTGCCATCCAGATCGAACATCACGCCCTGCGCGGCCATCACGACAGCTCCAGCCGAAAGCCCTCGCGGACGATGGCAATGGTTTCGACATCGCTGCGCCCCAGCAGGTCGCGCAGCAGGTTCATCGCTCCGCTGCGGGCAGGATCGTAATGCAGATCCGTCACCGCACGCATCGCATCGACCTGTTCACCCGGCATGGTCGCACGCAACAGAAAGAGCTCGTCGGACAGGTGCGCGCCCAGCCGCTGGCGCAGCGTGGCAAGATCGGCCATGCCCAGCTCCGCCTCCAGCTCCTTGGCGCGCGGGCTGGCCATGATCCGGTCCATCACATGCGGCGCGATCGGCACGTTGGGCCGCCCGAACTTGCCCAGCGCATAGCGCACCACCTCGTCCGGGATCACGCCATAGCGTTCGGTGCCGGTCACGTTCATCACCGCCTGGGTCAGCACCATCTGCGCAAACGGGGTCATCACGATCGGCCAGCCCAGCTCTTCGCGGACCCGGCCAATCTCTTCGATCACCTGACCTTCGACATGGCCGATCCGCTGTTCGGACAGATGCCGCCGCATCGTCCCGACCATGCCGCCGGGCAACTGGTGGCGGTAATAGGCTGCATCGAAGGCCTGCGGCATGCCGCGCGGCAGGTCTTCGGCCTCTGCGAGATCATCGAAATAGCGCGCGATCCGGGCCACGGCATCCTCGTCCACATCCACAGTGTGGCCCAGTGCCTTGAGGTTGGCGATCACCCGTTCGATCGGCGGGTTCGAGGTGCCGTCCCCCGCTGCACCGCTGGCGCATTGCAGCGCCGCCACGCCCAGCTCGGCGGCAGCGAGATAGCAGGTATCGGCCTGGCCGATGGTGCAATGGCTGTGCAGTTCGAGCGGCTTGTTGCCGATCACTGCCTGCACCGCCGGGATCAGGGTGCGAGCGCGTTCGGCCGAGAGCAGCCCGCCCGGGTCCTTGATGTAGAGCGCATCGACATCCGCGCTGGCCGCCAGCGCGCGGGCGCACTCGGCATAATGCGCATCGTCATGGATCGGGCTGACGGTGAAGACCAGCGCGGCGATCACCTCGTCCGCCCCGCCCGCCTTGGCCATCCGTGCACCGGCCAGGTTGCCGGCCACATCGTTCATCGGATCGGCCAGGGCAAAGCGCCGGATGCCGTTGGTCACCAGCGTCTTGTAGGCCAGCGCCATGAAGTCCGGCGTCGCGGTTTCCCAGCTGATGAAGCGAAAGCCGGTGGACAGGAACTGGAGCGGCACGTCCGGGCAGGCCGCAGCCATCAGCCGGATGCGTTGCCACGGGTCCTCCTGCTTGTAGCGCACCGCCACGCCCATGTGGGTAGAGGTGGTGAAATCGATCGCGCGGAACCCGGCGGCAGCCATCAGCGGCGCAACCGTCAGCGTGCGCGCGCTGTCCACCCCCAGCGCCGCCCACAGGCTCTGGTTGCCATCGCGCAGGCTGGTTTCGACCATGCCGATGCTGGCCATCAGACCTTCACCCGAAGCAGCGGCTGCCCGGCTTCCACCGCGGCGCCATTGGCAGCAAGCACGGCGACCACCGTGCCGGCCACCCCGGCGCGGATCGGGTTCATCAGTTTCATCACTTCGATGATCCCGATCACGCTGTCCTCGCGCACCTGCTGACCCGGTTCCACGAAGGGTGGATCGCCCGGGCGCGGGGCGTGATAGAAGGTGCCGAGCAGCGGCGCGGGCACGTCCTCTTCCCCGGCTGCGGCCGCCGCCGCCGGGGCAGCGAGCGGCGCAGGCGCGGCGGGCTGCGGCGCAATGGGCGGCTCGCCCGCATCGGCAAAGCTGGCGCCACCGTGTCCTTCGCGGCGGATGAGCAGGCGGAAATCGCCCATTTCCAGCTTCAGCTCGGTAAATCGTGACTGGTCGAGCAGCCGGGCGATCTCGACCACGTCCTTGCCCGTCAGGCTCATTTGCGGCCTCCGAACACGGTCATCAGGTGGCCGAGTGGATTGGCCTGGGCCGTAGCGACAGGGGCCTGGTCCTTCGCCGCCCAGACGGTTTCGGGGCGGCTCTGCAGCAGCAGAATTTCACCGCTGGCCCGGTCGATCGCCCATTCGATGTCCTGCGGCTTGCCATAGTGCTTCTCAGTCTGCCGCGCGATGGCGCGCAGGCGCTGCAGGTCATCGTCGGACAGGCAGGGGACCTGCCGCTCGGCCTCGGGTACCGCCTCATCGACTATCCCGCCGCCGGGGGCCGGGACCTGGCGAATGTGCTTGTCCGAAATGTCGCGGACCGGGATCTCGCCGGTCAGCTTGCCGATCACCCAGCGGTCCGGAGTAACCTCGCCCGAAACCACCGCACTGCCCAGGCCCCAGGCGCCCTCGATGGTGATCACCGAGCGGTCGCCGGTGGTCGGGCTGCGGGTGAACATCACCCCGGCGCAGCGCGCATCGACCATCCGCTGGATCACCACGCCCATCGCCACCCCCGCTTCGGGCAGGCGATGCTTGCGGCGATAGGTCACGCTTTCCAGGCTGTAGAGGCTGGCCCAGCAGCGCCGCACCGCATCCAGCACCTGTTCCGGCCCGATCTGCCACAGGCAGGTATCCTGCAGCCCGGCAAAGCTCGCTTCCTCGGAATCCTCGGTCGTCGCGCTGGAGCGGACCGCGACCGGCTCGCCCTGAGGGGCAAGCTCTGCCAGCGCGGCGCGCACGGCCTGTTCGACCCCGGCAGGCAGCGCGGCCGCCTCGATCCGCGCGCGCACGGCGGCGCAGACCGTTTCGGCCCGGGCCAGATCGGCAGGATCGAGCGCTTCTACCGGCGCGCGCAGCGGCTCGGCCTTGTCGAGCGCGGTGATGAAAGCCTCGAACCCTTCGGTCCGCACCACGAAGCCCGGGGGCACTGCGATCCCGGCCCTGGTCAGTTCCCCCAGACTCGCGCCTTTGCCGCCTACCGCGGGGCGGTCAGCCAGGGACAGATCGGCGAACCAGGCAACAGTCACAGTATGGTCACCAGCCCGCGCGCGCCGTCCACCCGGATCCGGGCGCCATCGGGAATGCGAGTGGTCGCCTTGCCGGTGCCGACCACCGCCGGCAGGCCATATTCGCGCGCGACGATGGCGGCGTGGCTCATCGATCCGCCAATGTCGGACACGGCGGCGGCGATCTTCTGGAACACCGGGGCCCAGGTGGGGTTGGTGACCTGGCAAACCAGGATATCGCCCTGTTGCAGCCGGCCGATGTCCTGCACCGATTTGACCACCCGTGCGGTCCCTTCGACCACGCCCGAGCTGGCGGCAAAGCCCTTGATCTCGTTCGGGTTCTCTTCCCCGGCATTGAGCCAGGCATCGAGGCTCTCGCGGGTGATCCCCCACAGCATGACGATCGCGGGGTCGTCGATCATGTCGGGCACCTCGCCCAGCGCCGGGCTGCTTTCCATGCCCTCCCAGACCTTCAGTGCGGCCTTGCGCTGCGCGATCAGTGGGCGCCAGCGCCGGGTTCCGCGCGGCGGCAGGCCGATGGCCCAGCTGGTCATGGCATCGACGATCGCCTGCTCGACCTCGTAGCGGCTGAGGTGGAAGATATCCTCTTCGGCATCCCACATCCCCAGCCCGGCCAGCAGCGCGCCGTATTCGCGGACCTTGTTGAAGAACAGGTTGGTGTACCAGTGCTCGCAATAGAACTTGTGCCCCTCGACATAGGGGAACACGCGGCAGGCAAGCTCGATCATCTGGTCATAGGCGGCGCGCTCCTCGTCGCTGCCCAGCAGCTCACGGTAGCCCTCGATCAGTTCCTGCCGCTGCGCCATCAACTCTTCGGTCGGACGTTCGATGTTTTCGCCCGCGCGGATCTTGGCGGCATAGCCGGGGATCGCGGCGAAGGGCAGCGACAGATCGTCGTTCCAACTGCGGTGATAGTGGTAGAACCCGTCACCGACGTTAACGTTGAACCACGGGTTGCGGCTGCTCTCCAGCGCGGCCAGCCAGTCCTGTCCGGCCTGTCCCGATGCCTGGAGCGAGGCCATCACCTGATCCGCGCTTTGGCCGTCAATGAAGTGGTGATCCACCCCCAGTTCGACCGCGCGGCGCGACAGGCGTTTCACCTCTTCATCCGGCTGGAAAATCTCGGCCTCGAACCCGGCGACCATCCGCGCGATGGTCTGGTCGGTGATCTCGGGGAAGGCCTTCTTGCAGAAATCGAAGAAGACCATGTAGGCGCCGTAGCCCAGCAGCAGGAATTCGAAGTGGTGGTGCCACATGCGGAAGTAGCCTTCCAGCGTGGCATGCCAGGTGGTCAGCAGCGTGTGGTTGCTGGCGACGCCCTTGCCGGCATGGACATTTTCCAGCGGCTCGTAACGGGGCAGCTCCACCTTCGGCAGCGCCTGGGCATCGGCGATCAGGGCCTTCATCTTGCCCTTCCACTGGTCGTACAGCCGTTCCCAATGCTCGTAGTAATAGAACGCGCGCTGCTGGAATTCGGCAGTGCGTTCCTCGATCTCGGCCGGATCGGACACGCCGTGCCCGCCGATGTAGACCCGCCCGTTGACGATCCGGTAGTCGATCCCCTTGGTCGTCGGCAGCGAGTGGACCCGCGTGTTCGAGGCGCCCAGCGCGATATAGGCGGCTTCGGCCGTGACCATGTCGAACAGGCACATCGGCTCGGGGAAATGCATCGAATTGTAGAACCAGAAGCGCGTATCGTCTTCGGGTTCGAACTGCATGTACCAGGGATAGGCGGCCTGTGCGGCCTCGGTGCCGGGGGCCACCTTGACCGAACTGGGTAACGGGAATCGCTTGGCCGCCTGCGCCATGAACCGTTCCTCTCCTGCCGGCATCGCAGCGCCGGGATATTGTTAGTGAGCCTGACGATTACGCCTTGCGCTTCGCCCTGCCTGTGGCAAGAATAGGCGTAATAACTTACAAATTCCAGAGGGGATGCGGATGCGGCTCTTGATGCCTTGCATTGGCGCCAAAGCGGCGGAATTCCGGCTGTGAGCACCTCGCTCGGCTGGGGCCAGCCACTCGGCACGGTGGCTCAGATCGCCTGGGTGGTTGAAGACCTGGAAGCATCGATCGATCACCTGATTCGCGATTGCGGCGCGGGCCCGTTCTTCGTGATCGATCACTTCCTGCAACCCGGCGCGCAGACCTATCGCGGGCAAGTCTCCACCTCTGACCAGCGGATCGCGATGGGCTTTTCCGGACAGACCTGGTTCGAACTGATCCAGCCGCTCGACGATGAACCATCGGTCTACCACGAAGTGATCCAGAGCCGCGGCTATGGCCTGCATCACCACGGCATTCCCGTGATCGACGTCGAGGCCGCTCTGGCCGATTATCAGGCGCGCGGCTGGCGCGAATGCTTTCGTTCCCCGGTGCCGACTGGCGGGGACGTAGTGTTCCTGGAAGGCGGGCACGCCGCCGCCCCGGCCTTTATCGAACTGCTGCCGGTAACGCCGGGGATGGACGCCCATTTCACTGGTTTCTGGCAGGCCGCGCAGCAATGGGACGGGAAGGAACCGATCCGTCCGTTCATCTGACCAGCCAGTCCGGCAACAAGGGAGAGCAATCATGGCTACCGTAGACCGCAGCGTACCGCCGTCAGACTACGCCGAAATCGTAGACGTGCCGTTCGATCAGCGCGCGCTGGTCGAAAAATACAGCCCGGGCGGGCGCTACATCGATGCGCTGACCGACGTTGACAGCCCGTGGGTGCCGTTTGGCGACAATGCCGCGATCAAGCACCTGTGTTTCGATGTGCGACAGAACCTGTTTTCCAACATCCTGTGGGTCAAGGGCCCCGGCGCTATCGGCACGCACCTGCACCGCGGCACGATCACCATGGTCTGCCTGGAAGGATCTGTGCGCTATCTGGAATACGATTGGGTCGCTTCGCCGGGCGGGCTGATCCTGGAAATGCCGGGCGAAAGCCACACGCTGGTCACCGAACACCCGCAGGGCGTGAAGCTGTTCGGCTGGATGCAGGGGCCGATCGAATTCTACAATTCGGACGCGACCTTCGCCTTCACCGCCGACGTCTGGTGGTTCATGGAACACTATGAAAACCACTGCAAAGCCAACGGGATTCCGATCAACCCGAAGCTGTATCTGTGAAGACGCTCGATCAGTTCACGATTGCCGGACGGTCCGCGCTGGTCACCGGCGCGGCCTCGGGCATTGGCCTTGCCTATGCCGAGGTCATGGCCGAGGCGGGGGCGAGCGTCACACTGACCGACATCGACGCCGAGGGGCTTGAGCGTGAAGCCGCGCGGCTGAGCGACGAAGGCTATGCCGTGCGCACTGCCGTGCTCGACGTGACCGACCGCGCCGGGTGCGAAGCGGTGTTCGATGCCCATGCCAAGGCCTATGGCGGGCTCGACATCTGTTTCGCCAATGCGGGACTGGGTCAGGGCCCCGGCTTTGTCGCGCCTGATGGCAGCCGGGTGGAGGACGGGCAGGTCGATACCTATGACCCCATGCTGTGGGACCGATCGATCGCGATCAACCTGACCGGCAGCTACAATACGATGCGCAGTGCCGCGCGGCTGATGAAGACCGGCGGGAACGGCGGCTCGATCATTGCCACGGCCAGCAATGCCGGGCTGATCCTCGAACCGATCGTGCCGATGCCCTATCACCCGGCCAAGGCGGGCGTGCTGCACATGGTCCGCGCGCTGGCGCTGGAACTGGCCCGCTACCGCATCCGCGTCAACGCGATCGCGCCGGGGCCGTTCGTGACCAACATCGGCGATGGCTGGGCCAAGAAGGACCCGGTGGTCAAGGCCGCCTTCGACGCGACCATCCCGCTGGGCGCGATGGCCGAGACGCACCAGATGAAGCCGCTGGCGCTCTATCTGGCCAGCGATGCCTCCAGCTTCATGACCGGATCGACCCTGCTGATCGACGGCGGGGTAGCGCTGGGCGCACCGAAGTGAGGGCCGCGCGCTTTACCGGTCTTGGCGAGCGGCTGGCGCTGGACACCTTGCCTGATCCCGCGCCGGGTGAAGGCGAAGTGGTGGTCAAGGTTGCGCGCTGCGGGATCTGCGGCAGCGACCTGCACATGGCGGAAGACCCCACCTATGGCGCCTGCCCGGGCGATGTCTTCGGCCACGAATTCGCGGGCGAAGTGGTGGCGCTTGGCAAACACGCTGAGGGGCTCGCCATGGGCGATCTCGTCTCGGTCATCCCGCTCAAGAGCTGTGGCACTTGCGAGCATTGCCGCAAGGGCGAGGTACAGTGGTGCGATGGCTTCGGGCTGCAGGGCGGCGGCTATGCCGAATATGCCCTAACTCGCCCCAACCAGTGCGTGCAATTGCCGCAGAGCGCCAGCCTGGCCGATGGCGCGATCATCGAACCGCTGGCGGTTGCCCTGCACGGGGTGCGCCTGTCTGGCCTGAAAGCCGGCGACAGCGCGCTGGTGCTGGGTGCGGGGCCGATCGGCCTAGCCGTTGCCTTCTGGGCCAGGCGCATGGGCGCAAGCCGCGTGGTGGTGCAGGACATTGCCGACTGGCAGCAGGACCGTGCGCTGGCGATGGGGGCGGATGCGTTCATTGCCGATATGGCCGACCCGGTGGGCGCCAGCGACCGCGCCTTTCCCCATGGCAAGCCCGACGTGGTGTTCGAATGCGTCGGCATTCCCGGCCTGATCGCGCAGGCGGTTGGGCAGGTCCGCAATCGCGGAACGATCCTGCTGCTGGGGCTGTGCACCCGGCCCGATACGTTCAATTCCTTCGCCATGCTGCAAAAGGAAGTGCGACTGGTCACCAGCGCCTTCTTCACCCGGCAGGATTACGAACAGGCGCTCGACGCAGTGAGCGCGGGCGCGGCCGAACCGCGCCTGCTGGTGACCGAAACGATCGGTCTGGATCAGGTGCCCGATATGTTCGTCGCGCTGAAGCAGCGGACCACGCAATGCAAGGTGCTGATCGCGCCGTGAGTTCGTAGTCCCTCTCCATTTTTGGCGACTGCCACAAATGGGGAGCAACCGTCTTTAGGCGGCCCACGGTTGGTTGTTTCGGAT
>CAZKAX010000059.1:0-20877 GCA_964550775.1 uncultured Novosphingobium sp.
TATCTTTGCCATTTTGACGCCTCGAACGTGCATTTAACAGGTCCTGACCCTAGGCGGTGTGGCCCAATACCCGGCCGGCAGGCCGGCAGGCCGACAGGATTCCGAGTTACCATGAACTATCGCCATTCCTTCCATGCCGGCAACAGCGCCGATGTTGTGAAGCACTCTGTGCTGATCGCGCTGGTGCGGGCCTTGCAGCTCAAAGAGGGGGCGCTGACCCTGATCGACACCCATGCCGGCTGCGGGCTGTATGATCTTGGCGGCGATCAAGCCCGGCGCACGGGCGAGGCGGCGCAGGGCGTGCTGCGGGCCTTTGCCGATTCCAACCCCTTGCTGGACCCGTACCGCGCGGCCGTGGAGGCTGTTAATCCAGGGGGCGAGCCGCAGCTCTACCCCGGATCGCCGCGCATTCTGGAGCAGCTGCTGCGCCCGCAGGACCTGCTGATCCTGAACGAAAAGCACCCCGAGGACGCCCGCGCCTTGCGTGCGGAAATGCGCGGCACCGCCGCTTCCGTGCATGAACGCGACGCCTATGAGCTGTGGCTGGCGATGCTGCCCACCCGGACGCCGCGCGGCGTGGTGGTGGTCGATCCGCCCTATGAACAGACCGACGAGCGCGCCCGGATAACCGCCACCCTTGCCGCCGCGCACCGCAAATGGGCGCATGGTGTGACGGCGATCTGGTATCCGCTGAAAGACCGCTCCACCCATGCGCGGTGGTCGGATCAGCTCCGCCAGCTTGGCCTGCCGAAATTGCTGCGGATCGACCACTGGTTGTACGATGCCGATCAGCCCGGGATCTATAACGGCGCGGGCCTGTTCATCGTCAACCCGCCCTACGCCTTTACCCAGACGCTCCCCCCGCTGCTGGAGGCGCTGCGCGCTGCGCTGGCCCCGGACGGGCACAGGGGCACGATCAAGGCTGAATGGGTGGGCGGCTAAATCATCAGCTCCCACAAACGTATTCGCATCTGCCCCTATGGTGCGGCGCAACATCCGGTGATAGCCCCTGCGCTCCATGCCCCCGCAGGAGCCGCGCATGAGCAGAATCGCCGAACTCGACGCCCGACTGGAAGAATTGCACCAGCGCACCCGCGAAACGCCGCTGTTCAATCCGGTGTTTCAGCTGGGGCTGGAACTGTCGCGCCAGATCGAGAGCGGGGAGCTGGACTTTGCCCAGCTGGAAAGCCTGGTGGCCGAACTGGAATGCGAAGGGCTGACGGCGCGGGCCGGGCGGCTTTCGCGGCTGGTCGCGCCGCTTGGGCCTGGTGAGAACCTGGCGCGGATCGATGCCTGCGCGGCGGCGGACAGTTTCGATATGTTTGCCGCCAGATGGGGCAAGCCGCTGGTCCATGTGGTGTTCACCGGCCACCCCACTTTCCTGCTGACCCGCGCCCAGTCCGCCGCCGTGGTGCAGACCGCGACCGACCAATCGATGCAGAGCGGTTCGGCCTGCATTGCCCCCCATGCGCGCGATACGATCACGCTGGACAGCGAACACCAGCAGGCCATGGCCGCGATTGCCCGCGGGGCCGCAGCGCGCGACACGATCAACGCCCGGCTGTTTGCCGCCGCGCGCAAGGCCTGGCCAGATCGCTGGCGCGAGCTGGCGCCGTTGCCGCTGCGCTTTGCCAGCTGGGTCGGTTATGACATGGACGGGCGCACCGACATTTCGTGGGCCACCAGCCTGCGCTATCGCCTGTCCGAAAAGGCCGAGCGGCTGGCGGGTTATGCCGCTACGCTGCGCGCCGCCGCGCCTGATCTGGCCCAGCGGCTGACCCGCGCCAGCCTGCGCGCCGCCGAAATGGCCGCGCTGTTCGCTGCGGACCTCAGTGAGCCAGCCGCGCTTTCCGCCGCCGCCAATACGCTGACCGCCGATCATCCCGACAAGCTGACCAGCCTGGCCGGAGTGATTGCCGAGCTTGAGGCGCTGGCCGCCGGGGCCGGAGACGCCGCCGCCGAAGTGCTGCTGATCGCCGCTGCGGCGATGCGTGCCGACGGGCTGGGGATGGGCTGGATCCATTTCCGCGTGAACTCCAGCCAGCTGCAAAACGCGATCCGCCGCCGGATCGATCCCGATGGCACGCTGGATCTGGCCAGCCAGGCCGCGCTGGTGCGGATGCGCGAACTGCTGGCCGAAGTGCGCCCGCTGCGCAGCAATTTCGCCGCGCTGGGGATCGAAAACAGCACGGCCGTGCGCCAGTTCCTGGCCATGGCGCAGATCCTGCACCATGTGGACAGCGACGCGCCGATCCGCATGCTGGTGGCCGAATGCGAACAGCCCACCACCATGCTCGCCGCGCTCTATTTCGCGCGGCTGTTCGGGATTGCCGACAAGGTTGACGTTTCGCCGCTGTTCGAAACCGAAAGCGCGCTGGAACACGGCGGGCGGTTCCTCGACGCGCTGCTCGCCGAACCGGCCTATCGCGACTATGCCAAAGTGCGCGGGCGGGTGGCGATACAGACCGGATTTTCCGACGCCGGGCGGTTCGTCGGGCAGATCCCTGCTGCCCTCGCGATCGAGCGGCTGCAGGGGCGACTGTCCGAAGCGATGGCGACCAATGGCCTGGCCGATCTGGCCGCGCTGGTGTTCAACACCCACGGCGAAAGCATGGGGCGCGGCGCGCATCCGCACAGTTTCGAAGACCGGCTGGCCTGGCCGCTGTCCCCCTGGTCGCGGCGGCGGTTTGTCCGCGCCGGGATCCGGCTGGAACCCGAGGTGAGCTTTCAGGGCGGCGATGGCTATCTGTTCTTCGGCACGCCCGAGCTGGCACTGGCCACCCTGACCCGCTTTGCCGAGCTTGCCCCCGCAGAGACCGACGCGCAAGCGCCGACCGACCCGTTCTATCGCCGCACCGACCTGAGCCTCGACTTCTACCGCGCGATCCGGCGGTTCCAGCAGGCCCAGCTGGTCAGCCAGACCTATAGCCGCGCGGTGACCGCCTTTGGCCTTGGCATGCTCAACGACACCGGCAGCCGCAAGAGCCGCCGCCAGAGCGACCTTGCCGCCGACCGCCAGATGAGCCTGCGCCAGATCCGCGCGATCCCGCACAATGCGGTGCTGCAGCAGCTGGGCTATCCGGTCAATGTGATCGGCGGGTTCGGCAGCGCGGCGGAAGGCAATTACGAAGAGATCGCCGCTCTGCTGCGCGGCTCTGCGCGCGGGCGGCAGCTGGTGCGGCTGGTGCGCAGCGCCAATGCGCTGGCCAGTATCAAGACGGTCGCGGCCTTCGGCGAACTGTTCAATTCCGCCTATTGGGCCAGCCGGCCCTATCGCGGCGACGAACAGGAAGTGTCCGATGCCTGCCTGGCGCTGGCCGAATACCTCACCACCGATGACCGCGCCGGAGTGTTCCGCCGCCTCGCCTCGCGTCTCAGGGTCGATGCGCTCAAGCTGCACCGCCTGCTCGCGCTGATCCCGGACGAGGCCCCGCTGGAAGGGCGCGAGCATACCCGCCGCCAGCTGGGCGTGTTGCAGGCGCTGCGGCTGGCGCTGCTGCAGCACATGTTCCTGCGCGCAGTCTCCGTCCCCAAGTTCAGCCGCGCCAATGACATCGCGCGCGAGGACGTGCTGGAAATGGTCTTCACCCTGCGGATTGACGAGGCGCTGGCCCAATTGCGCCGCGCTTTCCCGGTCAGCTTTCCAAAGCTTGATGACTTCACCGTCGACGAGCCGAGCGACTATCCCGATGACGCCGCGACCGGTTACAGCGCGATCCACGCCCGCTTCATCGACCCGATCGAGCGCGCCAATGATCTGGCGCTGCGGATCAGCACGGCGATCGCCAACCAGTTCGGCGCGCACGGTTGATGCCGGGGCGGCATGGGGGCATGGTGGGGGGATGAAACGCCTGCTCCTCCTCGCCGCCGCCCTGCTCGCTTCCCCGCTCGCCGCCGCCGACGCGCCGCCACGCTTTGCCGAGGAGCTCTATGTCTTCAAGGTCGAGGATGAGAGCTTGCCGCCACCGCCATGCGCCACGCTGTTCGTGGGCAGTTCGAGCATCCGGTTCTGGTTCAACCTGAAGCAGGACTTCGCCTTTCCGCTGGTCCGGCGCGGGTTTGGCGGATCGACCATTGCCGATGTCAACGCCAACTTCGCCCAGCTGGTGGCGCAATACCGCCCCAGCCGGATCGTGTTCTATGCAGGGGAAAATGACATTGCGGCGGGCGCATCGCCCGAGCAGGCCTATGCCCGGTTCGCCGAATTCATGGCCAAGAAGGACGCGGCGCTGGGGGCGACCCCGGTGTGGTTCCTCGCCGCCAAGCCTTCCCCCAGCCGCTGGGACCAGTTTGCGGCGCAAAGCACGCTCAACGCCAGTGTCGCCCGGCTGGCGCGCGAGCGGCGCGATCTGGCCTATGTCGATGTGGTGACGCCGATGCTGAAGGACGGCAAGCCGCAGGACGCGCTCTATGTGTCGGACCGGCTGCACATGAAGGGTGCGGGCTATGCGATCTGGCGCAAGGTGCTGTCGGGCGCGCTCAAATCGGCGAAGCTGACCCGCGCCCCGGGCTGCGCAGCGCGCTGAGCGCAAAGCAGGCGATCGCCGCATAGGCCAGCGCGGGCACGCTGAAGGCCAGCGACAGGCTGGTGCTGTCGGCAATCAGCCCGACCAGCAGCGGGATCAGCCCGCCGCCCGCAATCGCCAGGCACAGCAACCCCGAAGTGGAGCTTTGCGGCACCCCGGCGCGTTCCAGCGTGATGGTGAAGATCGTCGGGAACATGATCGAATTGAACAGGCCGACCGCCAGCGCAGCATAGCCCGCGACTGCCCCCTGCCCGCCCAGCGCCAGCAGGCACAGCGCGGCGGCGCACAGCGCGTTGATCGCGAGCAGGCGCGGCGCTGGCACCCGGGTCAGCAGGGCCGCACCGATGAACCGCCCGGCCAGCGCTCCGCCCCAATAGAGGTTGGCGAGCAGTTCCCCGCCGCGCTCGAACGGCAGGTTGAGCACGCCGGGCTGGTGCAGGAAATTGATCATCACGCTGCCGATCGAAACCTCTGCCCCCACGTAGAGCCCGATCGCCACGGCCCCCGCCACCGCCCAGCGCGAATGGAGCGCGGCGAAGACCGAGCTTTGCGGCGCGGGTGCGATCCCCGCCGCCGCTGCCGTGATCCGCGCGCGTTGCAGCCACAGGAATACCACCAGGGCCAGCAACAGCAGGGTCATCACCCCATAGGCATGGCTGACCGCGCCCAGCGCCGCCGTCCGGTCGGCCGTGCTCGCCAGTCCACCGGGGTGGGCCACTATCGCGCGGTCTCCCAGCATGATCCGCGATCCGAAATGGGCCCCCATCACCACCCCCAGCGAGTTGAACGCCTGGGCCAGGCTGAGCCGGAAGTGGCTGGTCTGCGCCGGGCCAAGCGCGGCGGCGAGCGGGTTGGCGGCGACCTGCAGCATGTTGACCCCCACCGCCAGCACGAACAGCGCAGCCAGGATCGCGCCATAGCTGTGCCACGGCAGCACCGCGCGCAGCAGCAGGCAGGCGCCGATCATGGTCAGCAAGGCCAGCAGGATCGCCCGCAGCAGCCCCAACCGCTCGCTGAGCCAGGCCGCGGGCAGCGACATCAGGCCGAAGGCGACAAAGCTGACCAGTTGCACCGCCAGCCCCTCGGTGTAACCCAGGCCAAACGCGGCACGCAGCGTAACAATCAGCGGATCGTTGTTCGAACTGACGAAGCCCCAGACGAAGAACAGCGTGGTCACGGCCACGAAGGCCCCGCTCAGCCCCAGCGCGCGCAGCCGCCCGGTCACGGCTGGCGGGCTGCGGCGGGCCAGATCAGGGTGATGATTTCTCCGGCAGGCATGGTCAGCGGCCATGCCCTGCCTGCAACCGCGATGGCAAGGGTCTGCGCCGACTTGCCCCCATTGCGGGCGAGCAGCACCAGCGATCCATCGGGATTGCGGAACGCGGCGTGGCCGATCCCGGCCAGCGGCGGCCCGCTGTCAATCCGCACCGCGCCGGGGCGGACGAACCGGCTGGCATGGCCCAGCACGTAATATTCCAGGTTGCGGGTCACCGCGCCGCTGGTGGGGTCGATCGTCACCACCCCGCGGCAGTCCCCGCACCCGCCCAGGTGCGGCCCGTGTGCGGGATCGAGCGCCAGGTTCCACAGGATCGTCCCTTTCGATCCGGCGCGGACCGGGGCCAGGATCAGGTTGTCGAACATCCAGCCCATCGCCTCACCCCAGCGCGGGGCCCATTCGCCGCCGGAACATTCGGAAAAGAACACCTGCTTGTCCGGATGGGCCGCGCGTACCTCGGCCATGACCTTGGGATCGCCGCCATAGCAGTGCCAGGCCACCCCCGCGACAAACCGCGCCGCCGCCGGATCGGCCAGCATGGCCAGCGGTTCTTCGGGGTGATCCCAGTTGTGGTCCCATTCCAGAATTTCGGTCCCGCTCCCCGCCAGGGCCGGGCCCAGCGCCGTGGCGACAAAGGCCGCGCGATCGGCCGGGGTCATCCGCATGCCGGGATAGTTCTCTGGCTCGAACTGCGGTTCATTCTGCACCGAGACATAGCGCACCGGCAGTCCGGCACGGCGCATTTCCGCGAGATAGCGGGTAAAATAGGCGGCATAGGCCGGATAGGCATCGGCGCGCAGGCGGCCTTTGATCAGGCTCTGGCTGTCCTTCATCCAGGCGGGCGCACTCCACGGGCTGGCCATCAGCACCAGCTCCGGATTGATCCGCTTCGCCGCCTGCAGGGCCGGGATCTGAGAGCGCTGCGGCTCGGCCATGGAAAAGTGCTTCAGATCAGGGTCCGACTGCCCCGGCGGCACATCATCCAGGCTGTAATGCCGGACCGAAAAGTCCGACGCGCCAATCGGCACACGCAGAAAGCTGAGCCCCAGCCCCTGCGGCCCGAACAGTTCCGCAAACAGCGCGTCGCGCTGTGCCGGGCCTAGCGCGGTCTGGAACAATTGCGCCGATGCATCGGTCATCGCTGCGCCGAACCCGACCATCACCTGATCGCTGCGCGCGGGATCGATCGTCAGCACGGCATCGCCAGCCGCACCGGGAGCCAGATCGGCCTGACGTTCCAGCCGCCTCGCCCCGTCCGCACTGCTGGCCCAGATCTGCGCGTGCGCCGCCGGGGCAGGCCGGTGCGCGCAGGCGGTCACCGCCAATGCCAAGAGCAGCGCGGCGAGCGCGCGGATCAGCGGTTCAGGACGCATCATTCCGCCGGTGCGGGGCAGGTCTTGGCAACGTATTCAGCGTGGCTGGGCATCACTTTCACGCATTTGCCGATCACTGCCGAAATATTGCCCAGGTACTGCGCAATCTGCGCGTCGCTCTTGATATCGACCAGCGGGTCATAGCCGCGCGGGACCCAGCCCTGCCCCAGGAACACCTGGATCCAGCTTTCCTCGGCAAACAGTTCCTCATCCTCGCGGAAGATGCGCCCGTTGGCCATCCACAGATCGACCTTGCGCTGCAGCGTATCGGGCACGTCCATTGTCCGGCAATAGTTCCAGAACGGCGTGTCATCCCGCTCGGTCGCCTTGTAGTGCAGGATGATGAAATCGCGGATCCGTTCGAATTCAAAGTCGGTCTGACGGTTGAACTCGGCGATGGTCGCAGCGTCGAAACCGGCGTCGGGCAGCAGGCGGACCATGCGGATGATCCCGGCCTGGACCAGGTGCAGGCTGGTCGATTCGAGCGGCTCCAGAAAGCCGCCCGCCAGCCCCACGGCAACGCAGTTCTTGTGCCACAGCTGCTTGCGCTTGCCCGCCTTGAAATCGACCTTGAACGGATCGGCGCGCGGCGCGCCGTCCAGATTGGCGAGCAGGATCCGCTCGGCCTCGGCATCGTCCATGAACCGGCTGGAAAAGACGTGGCCGTTGCCGGTGCGGTGCTGCAAGGGGATGCGCCACTGCCAGCCCGCGCCGTGCGCGGTCGAGCGGGTGTAGGGGGTGAAATTGTCCGACCGTTCGCACGGCACGGCAATCGCCCGGTCACACGGCAGCCAGTGCGACCAGTCTTCGAACGGCACCTGCAGCGCCTGATTGATGAACAGCCCGCGAAAGCCAGAGCAATCGACGAACAGATCGGCCTTGATCACTTCGCCGTCGTGCATCGTCACACTGTCAATGAAGCCGTCATCGGGCCGCAGGGTCACGTCAACGATCTTGCCCTCGCGCCGCCGCACGCCGCGTTCCTGGGCATAGCCGGACAGGAACCGCGCGAACAGCGCGGCATCGAAATGGAACGCATGGCCGATTTCGCTGAGCGGGCTGTCCCCCATCTGGGTCTGCGCGCGCAGGAACTTGTTTTCCAGCGCCGCAGCAGTGTTGATCGAATAGGCCGCAAGGTCTTCGGCGCGGCCCTGCTGGTGGGCTTTCAGCCAGTAATGGTGCATCCGCAGCCATTCCCAGTCCTGCCCGATCACCCCGAAGCCGTGGATATAGCTGGAGCCCTGCTTCCACCAGTCAACGAACTGGATCCCCAGCTTGAAGCTGGCCTGGGTGCGGGCGATGAATTCGTCCTCATCCAGCCCCAGCAATTCGGTGTATTTCTTGATCGCGGGGATAGTCGCCTCGCCCACCCCGATCGTGCCGATATCATCGCTTTCGACGAGGACAATATCGTAAAGCCCCTGGAACAACCGCGCCAGCAAGGCCGCGGTCATCCAGCCAGACGATCCGCCCCCGGCGATGAGAATTTTCCTGATCGGCGTCATCGCCCCGGCTCCCTCAAACCCGCTGGCCACTGTTCCACGCGCCCCCGTCAGGGGCAAGCGGGAACGATGGGGGCTTCGACCAGTCTGCCTGTCGCGACCCGATGGGCATAGGACAGGCCGAAGCCCCGCGCGAACAGCCGCTCGCCAACCGGCTCACTGCCCGATGGGCAGGCGGTGTTGGGCCAGGCGACTGGCAGGCGGCCGTGGAAATCGAGACCCTGCCGACCCGCGATGAGATCAGCGAGAGCCCCAGCCTCGCTGCCTGGGAGGAAGGCGGCAACGAAGGCATCGGAACGGTTGATCAGATCGGTGGCATAGCTCGCTCGGCCCGAATAGAGCACCGAGACCACTGGGGTGCCCTGGCCCGACATGCGCGCCAGCAGCGCGGCCTGATCGGGATAGAGCGCCGAATGGGCCAGCGGCGCGGGCCAGCGCACATCGCCTTTCATTTCGGCATAGGGGCGTTCGGCCATAACTGCGATCACGGCGTCGAACTTGCCGGGCGCAAAGGCACTGCCATCGGCCGACCAGGTCACATGGTCCGCGCCATAGACCCGCTTGAGCCCGCCCAGCAGCGTTTCGCCCAGCGGATAGTCGCCGTTGTCGGTTTCATCGCCCTGCCAGCTCATCGACCAGCCGCCCGACTGCGCGGGGAAGCTGTCTGCACCCGCACCGACCACCAGGATCCGCTTGCCGGGTGCCAGCGGCAGCGCGCCATTGTCATTCTTGAACAGAACCGCGCTTTTGCGCACGGCTTCCTGCGCCAGGCCGCGGGCATCAAGCTGTGCGGCATCGCCGGTCAGCTTGCCCGCCGTGGTCGGGCGTTCGAGCAGCCCCATGCGCAGCTTGACCCGCAGGATCCGGCTGACCGCATCGTCGATCCGCGCCATCGGCACGTGGCCGGCGCGCACGTCAGCAACGGTTTTGGCGATGAAGCTTTTCCAGTCATCGGGGACCATGAACAGATCAACCCCGGCGTTGATCGCGGCGGGGCAGCGATCGCGCTCGCATCCGGTGACCTGCTCGATCGCGTTCCAGTCGGACACGACCAGCCCGTCGAACTTGAGCCGGTCCTTGAGCACGCCGGTTACCAGCGCGCGGTTGCCGTGCATCTTGCCCTGCACCTGCGCCCCGTCACGCGCCCAGGAATTATAGCTGACCATCACGGTCTGCGCCCCGGCATCGAGCGCTGCGTAGTACCCCGCGCCGTGCAGCGATGCGAGGGTTACTTCGCCAGAGCGGTTTTCACCCTGATCGATCCCGCGCCAGGTGCCGCCATCGCCCACGAAATGCTTGGCCGAAGCGAGCACATCGCCATCGCCGTTCAGCTTGCCCTGCAGCCCGCGCACCAGCGCCGATCCCAGACGGGAAACCAGCGCCGGATCGCTGCTGTAACCTTCATAGGACCGCCCCCAGCGTTGGTTCTGGACCACGGCGAGGGTCGGGGCAAAGGCCCAGCCGATCCCGGTGGCGCGGACCTGCCGCGCGGTGGCGCGGCCGATCCGTTCGACCAGATCGGGATCGTTGCTTGCCCCCAGCCCGATGTTCTGCGGGAAGGTGGTGGCACCATAGACGTTGTTGTTGCCGTGGACCGCATCGATCCCCCAGACCACCGGCACCTTGATCTTCATGTCAGTGGTCAGCGAGGCCTGGTCATAAGCCTTGGCCAGCTTGACCCAATCGCCCACGCTGGCGTGCTTGTTCCCGCCCGGCCAGCCGCCGCCGCCGTTGAGGATCGAACCGATGTAGTATTTGCGCACATCGTCCGGCGTGACCGACAGGATGCTGGGCTGGGTCATCTGCCCGATCTTCTGTTCCAGCGTCATGCCGGACAGGATCTGGCGGATCCGCGCTTCGATCCGTGCGTCTCGGTGCGGAGCGGGGCGCGGTTTCCATGCGGCGATCGTGCGCGCTTCATCCGCGTTCCAGCGCGGCGCAGCGGCAGGACGGGCCATCAGCGCGGTGCCGGTTGCGCCCAGCAGCAACATGGAAAGCAGGGCTGGCCTGTTACGCTTCATCAATTTCCGGTCAGCCTTTGATCGTGTCGTTTTCGTAACCGGCAGAGCCAGACCCCTCATGACGAAGCCCCCGAGAGTGCGAAGGAGGCTCCGCGCCCGGCCTGCCGGGGACCGGACGCACCAGCGTGGTGCGTCCGGTTCCGTGTGGGTCAGAACTTGTAGCTTGCGCCGAGCAGGAACTGACGGCCGTACTTTTCATAGATTTCCGGCACCGCACCGCCATCCGCCGTACGCGCCCCGCCGCCATCGACGCCCAGCCGGGTGCGATAGGGCGAATCGGTCAGGTTGTTGACCTGGAACAGCAGCGAAAGCCCGCCCAGCGCCGAGTCCTCGGCAAAGGTGTACCCGATCTGCGCATCCAGCTGCTTGTCAGCGAGGATTTCGGTTTCGCCGCGGGCCGCGAACAACTGCACCACTTCACCCTTGAAGGCCGAACGGTAGCGATAGCTGGCGCGGGCCTGGAAGCCGCCCTTTTCGAAGTAGCCAGTGATGTTGTACACATGCTTCGACAGGCCCGGAATGCGAGTTGCCGCAATCGTCTTGGCATTGGTCGAAGTGGTCGGGTGCAAGTTGGAATTGGTGTAGCTGTAGCTGCCCAGTATCCCGAACCCGTCCAGCGCCGGCACGATCTTGCCCAGACCCAAAGCGCCAGACACTTCCAGACCATAGAGCTTGCCGCCCTGGCCGTTGGCCGGCTGGTTGATCTGACCCAGCGGGCTGACCGTGACGCCCGGTGGAATAGTCACATTGGTCGGCCGGTTCAGGCCGGTGAAATCGAACACCCCGCGCTGGGTATAGATGTAATTGTCGAGGTGCTTGTAGAAGCCCGCGATCGAGATGTAGCTCGACCGGTCGATGTACCATTCATAGGCTAGATCGACTGCCTTGGCGCGCCACGGTTCGAGGAACGGATTGCCGCCGCTGGCCGACCAGGGGTTAATCGTTCCGCCCGGCTGGCAATTGGCCGAAGAACCGCCGCTGCCCGAACAGGGATTGCCGAACGAGGGGATGAAGTCCGCCCGCATCTGATCCATGCGCGGACGCGCCATGGTTTTCGATGCAGCCAGCCGCAGCCGGTGCCCGCCGCCCAGTTCATAGGTCAGGTTCAGGCTGGGCAGCCAGTCGGTATAGCTGGTCGAGCGCGAAACCGGCGTGACTACGCGCGGTGTGACCAAGAAGTTGATCGCGCTGCCGTGCGAAGCCTGCTTCTGGTGGACCACCTGCACACCGATATTGCCGTGCAGACCGCCCGCTTCGATGTTCAGCTTGGCCTTGCCGGTCCAGATGTCTTCCTCGATGTCCCACGCCTTATCGAAGGTGTTGGCATCGATATAGACCACCTGATTGTAATAGTTCGGCAACGCCTTGGCGAGATTGACCGACAATACGCCGCCCATTCCCGCGAAAGCGAGCGAGGTCGGCTGCACCAGATAGTCCGAACCGACCAGGGTCTGGGTGCGATTGTTCTTGAGGAACAGGTCAAATTCCTCGACCGTCTTGGTCTTGGTCCGGCGGGTATAGTTGCCGCCCAGTTCGACGCTGCGGAAGAAGCCTTCGCCAAGTTCATGCTTCAGACCCAGGTCCGCCGCCCAGACCTTTTCGGTCACGTGCGGGTTCTTGGTCGCGCCGTCATGGCCCCAGCCGCCCCACGGGGCGCGATCGCCCAGCGAGACCTTGGAAGCATCGGCATAGTTCAGCCCTTCGCTCCAGTCGGGGAAGCCTTCGCCTGCCAGGAACTGGTTGAAATCCCAGCCGATGCTATCGAACACACGGTTGGCATTCTGCGTGGCCGAAGTGGCGCAGCAGCCATAACCGGCATAGGTTTCGGTGATGCTTTCATCCCGCTTGTTGCGCGAATAGGACAGGTCGGTGATCAGCGTGGTCGAATCGCCCAGCTGGAATTCAGTGTTCCATCCGGCGCTGAACAGGTGATCGTCACGGGTGTTGAGATCGTTGCGCAGGATTGGCGCAACGCCGGTGGCAGTGCCGGTCACGGCAACGGTGGTTCCACCCAGTGTAGCCTCGGTGACCCCGGTGAACTTCTGGCTATCGGCCCAGACGTTGGAGAACCACTGGCTGCCGCGCATCACTTCGCGCTGCTTGAACCGCGAGTAATAGAGGTCGAGCGTCGAATGGATCGAATCGCTCGGCTTGAGCTCCAGGATGCCAATCGCGGCATCGCGCTTGTTCTCACGCGAGTAGGCGAACACTTCCTCGCCCGTCACGAAAGTGTCGGTGCGCGACGCAACCGGGGTGATGTTGCCATTGATCCCGCTGCCAAAGGTTTCGTAGTTGTAGGCCTTGACGTGGCGGTTCTGCGACGGGCTGTCGAGGTGGGCATAGCCGATCGCCCAGCCCACGGTGCCGTCTTCATTCTGGTCGATATAGCTCGCGCTGCCGCGCCAGCCCCAATTGCGCACGTCCTTGTTCAGACGTCCGCCGCTGCCCAGTTCGCCGCGCAGGTTGAGCGCGATGGCGCGCTTGCCATATTCGAGCGGGCGCACGGTGCGCAGGTCTGCCGAACCCGACAGGCCCATACCGGAAATCGATGCATCGGGGGTCTTGTAAACGACCACGCTTTGCAGCAGTTCCGAGGGATACTGGTCAAATTCGACCGAACGGTTGTCCCCCGAGCTGGCCTGCTGACGCCCGTTGAGGAACGTGGTGGTGAAGTCCGGCGAGAGCCCGCGGATCGAGATCGACTGGGCACGGCCGCCAACGCGCTGGGCAGCAAGGCCGGGCAGGCGAGCAATCGATTCCGCGATCGACACGTCGGGCAGCTTGCCGATTTCTTCGGCCGAGATCGATTCAACGATGCTTTCGGCATTGCGCTTTAGGTTGATCGAGTTGGCGATCGAATAGCGGATGCCCGACACGATGATTTCGCCATTGCTGTCGGTCAGCTCTTCCTCGGCGGGCGGGTTGGCGTCTTGCGCCAGGGCGGTCTGCGGCGCGAGCGCGGCAAGTGCCAGCGTGGACGCGGCGGTCAGCCCGAATCGATAAGTGCGCGGCAGCCGAATCGCGGCCTGGCCGATGGTATCCCTCATTGCCATTCATCCCCTCCGTAAGTGCGGTATTCCGTCATTTTTCCATCGCCGCCAGCCTAGGCTGAAGGTGTGGAAATTTGGAAGCGCTTCCAACTTAGTGCCGCAAGCCGGGTGCGCCGTCAATAGGAAGCGCTTCCAACGCATAGGAATTCAGAGCTTGAGGTTCAGCCAGCCCCGCTGGAATCGCGCACCACCAGGCTGTGGCCCAGCACTTCGCGCCGTGCGCCCTGCTGCGCGCCGCCGATCAGTTCGGCCAGCAATTCCACCGCCCGCGCGCCCATCTGCCGCAGCGGCTGGTGGATCGTGGTCAGCGGCGGCCAGACGATTTCGGACACAGGCGTATCGTCAAACCCGGTGATCGCGATCTGTTGGGGGATCTGCAATCCGGCCTTGTGCGCGGCGAGCAGCGCGCCAGCGGCCATATCGTCATTGGCGCAGACCAGCGCCGTGATCGGCTGCTTGCCGTCCAGCAGCCGCTGCGCACAGTCCAGCCCCGAACGGAAAGTGAAGTTGCCGCGTTCCAGCGCGATCTTATCGGCGGCAATCCCTGCATCGTGCAGCGCCTGGACGAACCCGTCAAAGCGGGTTTCCGCCGAAAGGTGGCCCTGCAGCCCCTTGATAAAGGCAAAGCTGCGGTGGCCCATGGCCAGCAGATGTACGCCGATATCGTACCCGGCCTGGCGATCATCGATCCCCAGCGTCGCCACTTCGCCGTCGCTGGCGGGACCGGCTGCGATCGCCACGACCCGGCACTGCATCGCTTCCAGCGCACGCAGCAGGTCCAGATCGTCGGCAAAGGGCGGGGTTAGGATAATCCCGTCGCACTGGTCATCGCTGGCACTGGCGATCACTTCGGCCGCCGCACCGGGATCGTTCTGGTTGACCACATGCGTGATGAGCTGCGCCCCGATCCGCGCCGAAGCCCGCGTCGCGCCCAGTTCCAGTGCCGAGTTGAAGTAGGAATTGGGTTCGCTGTCAAAATCCGATGCGTGAACCAGCGCCAGCCGCATCGCCTTGCGCCCGGCCAGGTGCCGCGCCTGCAGGTTGACCCGGTAACCCAGCATCTGCACCGCGCGCATCACCTTGTCGCGCACTTCCTCGCGCACGTTGGGCTGGTGGTTCAGCACCCGCGAAACCGTGGTGCGCGCCACCCCGGCCAGCGCGGCAACATCATCGATAGTGGGTTTGCTCACTGGCCGAACGAACTCGAAAAAAAGGATGCCCCTGCGCCCCTGATCTGCATTGTTGCAACCAATTGCAGGCTTGGCAAGCCGGGAGCGCTGCCCCTGCCGATAGGGTGTGGATCAAGGTGAACCGTTGGAAGCGCTTCCTATTCGGCGCGATCCGTGCCAGCTTGGCCCGGCCATGCCCTGTGCCATGCCCTGCCCCGTGCCCCCGCCCGCCGGTGATCCTGCCGCGCTGTTCGCCCCCGGCGCTCCGCCCCCGCCCGAGCCGGTGGTGCTGCGCGGGATCGCGCGGTACTGGCCAGTGGTGCAAGCGGCAGGGGCAGGACCGGGCGCAGTGCTGGCCCTGCTGCGCAGCCATGCCGGCCCCCGACCGATCGACCTTGCCCAGCTGCCGGGGTCAGAACAGGGCCGGTTCCACTATGCCCCGGACCTGCGCAGCTTCAACTTCGCGCGCCGCAGCGCCAGCCTGGGCGAGCTGCTGGACCGGATCGAGGCCGAATGGCAGGCCCCCACCGGTGCCGCGATTGCCGCCCAGGGCGTGATCGCGCGCGAGGCCGCCCCCAGTTTCGCACAAAGCCACCCCTTGCCGCTACTGCCCGGCCCGGGCGAGGCGCGGCTGTGGATCGGCACCCGCGCGCAAGTGGCGGCCCATTCCGATCCCGCCCCCAACCTGGCCTATTGCGCAGCCGGTCGCCGCCGCTTCACGCTGTACCCGCCCGAGCAGGTCGGCAACCTCTATATGGGGCCATTCGATCCGACCCCGGCGGGCACTCCGATCGCGCTGACCGACCCGCTGAACCCCGATTTTGACCGCTATCCCCGCTTTGCCGCAGCCTGCGCCGCAGCCTGGATTGCCGAGCTGGAGCCGGGCGATGCGGTCTATGTCCCCTATGGCTGGTTCCACCATGTCGAAGCGCTCGATCCGGTATCGATGCTGGTCAATTACTGGTGGCCCGCACCCGCCATGACCCCGGCATCGGCCTGGGACGCGATGCTGCACGGCATGCTCGCGCTGCGCCCGCTATCGCCCGAAGCGCGGCGACACTGGGCGGCGATGTTCGCGCATTACGTGTTCGAAGCCGACGGCCCGGCCGGCGCGCACTTGCCGCCACATGCCCGCGGCGTGCTGGATGCGCGCAACCCGGCAGATCTGGCGGCAATGCAGCGGATGCTGATCGCCAGCCTTACTCGCAAGCCTTGAAGCCGGGCAGCGCCAGATCGGCAATCACCGGAAAGTGATCCGACGCCAGCCGCCCGTCGAACTGTTCGGCCAGCGCGTGATAGCGCAGCACTCGCGTGCCCGGGGCGACCAGCACGTGGTCGATGGCCCGCCCTGACCTGGGCATCGGATCATAGCCGTTGAACGTGATCGTGGTTCCCGCCGCTGCCGTGCCCGCCGCCGCCCGGGCATCGCCAAGCGGGCCAAGCAGCGCCGCCATCGAGCTTTCGGACAGCTCTGCGTTGAAATCGCCCAGCAGCACCACGGCCTCACCCTTTTGCCGGTGGGCAGCGATCCAGCTGGCCAGCTGCTTGCCGCTTTCCAGCCGTGCCTGAAGGCCCAGATGGTCCCAATGCGTGTTGACCGCCAGCACCCGTGCACCGTCCGCGCGGCGGCGCAGCTGCGCCCAGGTGGCAACCCGGCGATAGCTGGCATCCCAGCCGAGTGAAGGGACCTGCGGCGTGGGCGAAAGCCAGAACATCCCACTGGCGCGCACTGTAAACAGCCGCCGTGAAACGAACAGCGGTGAAGCCTCACCCTGACCGGCCCCGTCGCGTCCTTCGCCGATCCGCTGATGACCGGGCAGCGCCGCCGCCAGATCCCTGAGCTGGCCGGGCACCACTTCCTGCAGCCCCAGGATTGCGGGCTGAAGCAGGTCCAACTGCGAAAGGACCAGCGGCCGCCGCAGTTCCCAGCGGTTTTCACCATCGGCGGGGGTATCGAGCCGGATGTTGTAGGTCATCACGCGCAGCGCAGGGGCGCAGGTTGCGGCCTGGGCGGGCGTCGCGGCGAGCAGCGCGGCGGCCAGCGCGGCGCGCCTCAACCCAGTGTCCCTTCGGCCCGCGCGCGGCGGCCATAGACCGCTTCGAACAGCGGGCTGGCCATCAGCGTGGTGACAATCGCCATCACCACCAGGATCGCGAACAGCCCCGGTTCGATCACTCCGCGTTGCAGGCCGATGTTGATGATGATCAGTTCCATCAGCCCGCGCGCGTTCATCAGCGCGCCGATCCCCATCGCGGTGGCATGATCGTGGCCGGAAAGCCGCGCGGCAAGGTAACAGGCCCCGCCCTTGGCCAGGATCGATGCCGCCAGGATCGCCAGCGCAGCCATGGCCAGGGCCAGATTATCGACCACCGCAAGCTGGGTGTTGAGCCCGGAAAAGGTGAAGAACATCGGCAGCAGGAACACCGTGGTAAACGGCTCCAGCTTGGCGCGGACTTCCTCGGCAAAGGGCCCGCGCGGCATGGCGGTGCCGAGCAGGAACCCGCCGAACACGGCATGGATTCCGACCGCGTCCATCGCAAAGGCGCTGAGCAGGAACAGCACCAGCACCGCGCCAAGCAGGCCCATATCGGCCTCACCCTTGCGGGCATGGATAGCGGCGAGCGGGGCAAGCAGGCGTGGGGCGAT
The DNA here is from genome assembly GCA_964550775.1 of uncultured Novosphingobium sp. Lineage (GTDB taxonomy): Bacteria > Pseudomonadota > Alphaproteobacteria > Sphingomonadales > Sphingomonadaceae > Novosphingobium. The sequence continues at coordinate 17,565 of CAZKAX010000059.1, forward strand.
GGCCACCATGACGAAAGCAAAAGTCAGCCCGCCACCAATCGCCAGCCAGGCCACATGCGCGCCCTCGCCCAGGCTGGACAGCACCACCGCGACCACGATCCACGCCCCGGCATCGCCGATCGCGCCCGAGGACAGCGACAGCGTGCCCAGCTTGGTATGCGCGATTCCGCGTTCGTGGATGATCCGCGCCAGCATCGGGAAAGCCGTGATCGCAATCGCCGCCCCCAGGAACAGCGCCGCCTGCGCCGTGCCGACGCGCGGGGTGAACAGCCCCGGAATGCCCAGCAGCCACGGCGTCATCAAGGCCGCCACGGCAAACGGCGCGGCCATCGATCCAAAGGCAACCAGCGCTGCCGAACGCGCGCTGGCGCGGAATTCCGACTTGTCAAAGGTCAGCCCGACCAGAAACATGTACAGCCCAACCCCCAGCTGCGCGCCGACATAGAGCACTTTCTTGCTTTCCGCCGGGAACAGCGCCGCTTCCAGCCCCGGCGCGGCAAGGCCGAGGATCGAGGGGCCGAGCAGCACCCCGGCGATCATTTCCCCCACCACTTGCGGTTGGCCCAGAAACCGCTGGGCAAAGGCCCCGACCAGGCGGCAGACCGCGATGATCACGGCAAGTTGCAGGAAGAACAGGATCGAAAGCTGGCTGGCGGTCATGGCAGCGCTTCCTATGGCAGAATGCGGCAATGGGGAAGGCGGCAGCCTGCGCAGACGTATGCAGCGCCCCTGCATTGGAATGCGCTGCTATGGCGCGGGGGCGGCGGCGCTGCTACCCACCGCGATGTCGTACAGGCCAGACAGAGGTGCCGAAGATGAGCTTCACTGCGGATCGACTGCTGCTGTTCGGGGCCACCGGCGATCTGGCGCAGCGCATGCTGCTGCCTTCGCTCTGCGCGCTGGGGGTGGACAGGCTGATCGCGCCGGACCTGCGGATCGTCGGCACGGCGCGGCAGGATCTGGACGATCAGGGCTATCGCAACTTTGCCCGCGCCGCGCTGGAAAAGTACCTCCCCGCCGATCGCCGCGGCAGCATGGCGGAATTCCTCAACCGGCTGCACTATCAACCGCTTGATGCCAACGACACCGCCCAATTTCACTCGCTGGCGGAAAAGGTCGGGCCGATCGAACGCGGCCTGTCGATCTTCCTGTCGACCGCGCCCAGCCTGTTCGAACCGACCATCGCCGGATTGGTTGCGGGCGGGCTGACCGGGGACAAGGTGCGGATCGGGCTGGAAAAGCCGCTGGGCACCGATCTGGCCACCAGCCGCGAGATCAACGATGCGGTCGCCAGCGCGTTCAGCGAGGACCGGATTTTCCGGATCGACCATTATCTGGGCAAGGAAACCGTCCAGAACCTGCTGGCGCTGCGCTTTGCCAACATCCTGTTCGAACCGCTGTGGAACGCGGCGCATATCGATCATGTCCAGATCACCGTGGCCGAAACGGTCGGGCTGGAAAGCCGCGCGGGCTATTACGACGGGGCCGGGGCACTGCGCGACATGGTGCAGAACCACATGCTGCAATTGCTCGCCCTGGTGGCGATGGAGCCGCCCGCCAGTTTTGATGCGACTTCGGTCCGCGATGAAAAGGTCAAGGCGCTGCGGGCGCTGCGTCTGGCCTACCCGGACGAAACGGTCACCGGCCAGTACCGCAAGGGCGCGATCGATGGCCAGCCGGTGGCGGGTTACGATGATGAACTGGGCCGGGATTCGGACACCGAAACCTATGTCGCGATCAAGGCGCATATCGACAACTGGCGCTGGAAAGGCGTGCCGTTCTATCTGCGCACCGGCAAGCGGATGCCCCAGCGCCGGACCGAAATCGTCGTGCAGTTCCGCCAGGTGCCGCATTCGATCTTTGCCGGGCGCGGCGCGCGGACCGAACCGAACCGGCTGGTGATCGGAATCCAGCCGGAAGAGAACATCTCGCTGTCGCTGATGGCCAAAGTGCCGGGGCTGGACCGTGACGGGATCCGCCTGCGAGCGGTGCCGCTGGACATCGCCATGCCCGATGCCTTTGCCGGACCGACCAAGCGGATCGCCTATGAACGCCTGCTGCTCGACCTGATCGAGGGCGACCAGACGCTGTTCGTCCGCCGCGACGAAGTGGAAGCGCAATGGGACTGGATCGATGCGATCCGCGCCAGCTGGGCGGAACATGGTGTGCGCCCCAAGAGTTATACTTCCGGCAGCTGGGGCCCTTCCGCCGCGGTGGCCCTGACCGAACGCGACGGCGCAACCTGGCACGAGTAGCAGCACATGACCCAGCTTCACCCCACCATCGAGCGCGTCACCGCGCGGATCATCGAGCGTTCCAGGGACAGCCGCCGCCGCTATCTCGATCTGATCGAGCACGAGGCGCAGAACTCCACCGCGCGCAGCGGCCTGTCCTGTTCGAACCTGGCCCACGGGTTTGCCGCGGCGGAGGGGGACAAGGCAGCGATTGCCAGCGGGCGCGGGCCGAACCTGGCGATCGTTACCGCCTATAACGACATGCTGTCCGCGCATCAGCCCTATGCGCGCTATCCCGAAGCGATGAAGCTCTATGCCCGCGAAGTCGGCGCGACCGCGCAGGTGGCCGGCGGCGTGCCCGCGATGTGCGACGGGGTGACGCAGGGGCAGGACGGCATGGAACTGTCGCTGTTCAGCCGCGATGCCATCGCCATGGGTACGGCCATCGCGATGAGCCACGCGATGTTCGATGGCATGGCCCTGCTGGGCATCTGCGACAAGATCGTCCCCGGACTGGTGATCGGCGCACTGCGGTTTGGCCACTTGCCCGCGCTGTTCGTGCCGAGCGGCCCGATGCCCAGTGGCATCGCCAACAAGGACAAGCAGAAGGTCCGCCAGCTCTATGCCGAAGGCAAGGCCAGCCGCGCCGAGCTGCTGGAGAGCGAAAGCAAAAGCTATCACTCGCCCGGCACCTGCACGTTCTATGGCACGGCCAATTCCAATCAGATGATGATGGAAATGATGGGCCTGCACATACCCGGCGCGTCGTTTGTGCCGCCGGGTACGCCGCTGCGCTCCGCGCTGACCCGCGCGGCGGTGCACCGCCTGGCCGAGATTGGCCACGGCGGCGCGGACTATCGCCCGATGGGCCGGGTAGTTGATGAAAAGGCGATTGTGAATGCCGCCGTCGGCCTGCTCGCCACCGGGGGATCGACCAACCATGCGATCCATATCCCGGCCATGGCCCGCGCCGCCGGGATCAGGATCGACTGGCAGGATCTGGATGAGCTGAGCGCGGTGGTGCCGCTGATCGCGCGGGTCTATCCCAATGGCGCTGGCGACGTGAACCATTTCCACGC
>CAZKAX010000060.1:0-20670 GCA_964550775.1 uncultured Novosphingobium sp.
ACCTTCCTCCAGCGCGCCTATGACCAGGTGGTCCACGACGTCGCGATCCAGAACCTCCCGGTCCGCTTCGCGATCGACCGCGCCGGGCTGGTCGGGGCGGACGGGGCGACCCACGCCGGATCGTTCGACGTGACCTACCTCGCCAGCCTGCCCAACATGGTGGTCATGGCCGCCGCGGACGAGGCCGAGCTGGTCCACATGACCTATACTGCCGCGCTCCACGATAGCGGCCCGATCGCCTTCCGCTATCCGCGCGGCAATGGCACCGGCGTGCCGCTGCCCGAGGTCCCGCAACAGCTGGAGATCGGCAAGGGCCGCGTGGTGCGCCACGGCACCAAAGTCGCGATCCTGTCGCTCGGCACCCGCCTCGCCGAAGCGCTGAAAGCCGCCGACCAGCTGGAGGCGAAGGGCCTGTCCACCACCGTGGCCGACCTGCGCTTTGCCAAGCCGCTCGACACCGATCTGATCCGCCACCTGATGGCCACCCATGAAGTGGTGGTCACCGTGGAGGAAGGCTCCATCGGCGGCCTCGGCGCCCATGTCCTGACCATGGCCAGCGACGAAGGGCTGACCGATGCCGGCCTCAAAATCCGCACCCTGCGCCTGCCAGACGTGTTCCAGGACCACGACAGCCCGGACAAGCAATACGACGCCGCCGGTCTCAACGCCGCCGGGATCGTCGACAGCGTGCTGAAGGCCCTGCGCCACAATTCGGCGGGCGTTGAAGAGGCCCGGGCCTGATTCTTGCATCACCAGTGTTGCGCTGATTGCATTGAAATTAAACGATATTCCAAGAGTTAGTTGATGAAACACATGCGCGGGGCACGCTTTTCCCCGCGCAAACTGTTTTTTGCCCCCGCGCCCGGGGCACCAAGCGAATCCAACAATGTCAAAGAGCCGGTGCGGATTCTGACAGCTTGGCTGCGTGTAGGAAATGGCTTTTTCCAATTGCACTGCCATTCTAAAATGCCATTGTGGCAATGGCTACGATCAGGAATAGGAAAGACTAAAAATGCAAAGCCTATTCTTATACCTGGGCAGCCTTCTGATCGTGACAATGGTTGCTGCGGCCTTCCTGGACATTCTGTTGTCGCTGCGACAACATGGAATGTTGCCATATAGTGAGCGCTGGGAGTCGACCGAGAAGGCAGTGAAAAGTCGGCAGCGGCAAGTGGCATCACTTGCAAAATTGAATAAAGCTTCAGATCTTTCACATCTCCCTGCTTCAATTCAGATATCAGCGACTGATATATTTGTGCAAAAAGCGCAGGATACACTGGTTGCTAGAAAAAATATGATGTATATTCTTGCAACTATATCTATAATGATTTTTTGCACAATAATTTTTATCGGAATCTGGGAATTGAGGATACTGACTTTCGTAAAAGTAAACATATTCGGCGATCCGGCGTCTATTGAGCCATACAGTAAATTATTTTCCGGACCCAACGCATGGCCTTTGGTTGTTTATTTCACAATCAGAAATGCTACACTAATTGGTCTATATCTATTTTGTTTGTATGTTCCAGCATCTTTATTTAGAGCTTTCCTTCATGAAGGAACAATTTTGGAAAACAGAATTCACTCCATAAGGCTTGGGCGTTTGTATGTGTATCTAAAATTGACAGCCAATTCCGAGGATCATTATATTCGAGAAGTATCAACTGCATTAAGTGCTGAGGAAATTGAAAAAGCATTCGGTTGGAATATTGAAACAAGTACAGCATTCAAGGATATTGATGCTGGAGCAATAAACAAGAGTGCGATCGGACAAATAGCCGCGGCAGTAGCTAGCGTCTTTTCAAGGAGATCGGGTGGTTCGGGCGGTGCTCATTAGCTCTTCAATCTATCAACTATCCCCACCCGCTATCCCGTACAGCGAGAGGATATGACCTTAGGTCGCCGCGAGCTGTAACCCTAGTCAGCCCAGTGACGGCCTTGTTTGCCTCGCAACCGCTTCAGGCAACACCTACAGTATGTTCCGCCCGCGCCGCCGATGCCGCGCGGATGCATGCAGCCAGCCTGGGCGTTCTGGCGCTACGCATCCTGCACTGCCGCATCATGGGTCGTCGCCGCCCGGACAGGAAGGGAGCAGGCTGGCCGGATGGCCGTGCCGATCTGCCGCTGACGCGCCGCTGCCACGCCATCTGCCCACCCCAACCCCACCAAACTAACGAAGCGATTCTAATGCCTTGCGCGGTTGCCAAGGCGCGGTGGTCATGCCAGCATGGTGATCGGGATCACGCCGGCCACACCGGCGCAGCAGGAGGGGCGGATGCGGCGTTCGATCAGGGCTTTGGCTGGGGCCTGCACACTTGTGCTGGCGGCCTGTGGCGGCGGCGGGAGCGGGGGTGGCAGCGGTCCGGTTGCGCCGGGGCCGACGCCTACGCCTACGCCCACGCCCACACCCACGCCGCCCCCGGCCCCCACCGCCACCGCGCGGGTCTATGCCACTTCGCTGGCGACCGGATTGATCGAATTCACCACCGGCGATCTCGACACATTCGGCTTCTACTGGACCCTTGGCTTTACCGCCCGCGACGGCCGGTATTACCCCGGCCATGCCAATGCAATCGCCGCCTATACCGGGCTGGGATCCGGGTCCGGGGCCGATCCGTCGGGCGATTACGCGCTGACATTCAAGCGGACCCGCGTGATTGATCATGAAACCGGGGCGCAGATCTATATGAACGCCCCGGCCAATGTCCGGATGGTTACCCCGGTAACCGCCATGCTGGTTGCACCGGGCAGCACCGCCGCCAGGCTCAAGACCCAGCTTGGCATAACCGGCAGCCTGTTTGGCCTGACGGCGGATCCCGATCTGGCCACCTATGATGCGATTGCCGAGGCCGCTTCGGGCGATTCCGCCCGCGCCGCCGATGCCGCGCGGATGCATGCCGCCAACCTGCGCGTTCTGGCGATCATGGGCGCGATGGGGGCCATCACCAACAGCACAGGTTACACCACGCCGGGGATCGATATGAGCTATGGGGACGTGCGCCCCGGCATCACGCCAACCGAAGGCGTTGCAACCCGCTGCCTGGCCGCCGCACCCAGCCTGTTCATTTTCCAGAATGACCGGATGACGCCGTTCATCCAGTGCTATCTCAAGGATGTCGGGATTACCCAGCCCAGCCCGCTGCCCTCTTTGCAGCTCAGCACGGCCAAGGTTCAGGCGATTGCCCATCTGATCAATGGCTATGCCGCGGCCATGCCGGTGCGGCTGGAAACCTCTGCCGAAAAGGCCCGGTGGCTGCTGGGGATCAATGGCTATCTGCGCCCCATGGTCGGACGGGTCGCAACGGACAGCACCGATACTACGGCTCAGGCCGTGCTGGCGCTGACCGCGATTACACCGACGATCATCACCGAAACGGCGCGGTATGCCGATTTCCTGCGGTATAATGACACCGGCCTGTACATGCCCTCGCCGGATTTCCTGGTCCTTGCGGGAACCAGTTCGCTTACCTTCAGTGCGGGCGATCTGACCGGCAATGATTTCGTCCTGTCGAACCAGAAGGTTGGCACACGCGGATTTGATCCGGCGGGCGGTGCGGTGCTGTCAATCGGCGTTCCGGCGGCGCGGGCCGGGGAACTGTCGCTGGTCCAGAATGCGTCCGGGACCTATACGGTTTCGGCCTTGGGCGGGTTCAAGGGGGCCAGCTATTTCGACTATGTGGCCAAGGCATCGAATGACGAACAGCGCACGACCCGGGTTTACGTGCGGGTGATGTAACGGGCAGCGCCCCCCTTGACTCAGGCTCGGATATCCATACCATGTTATATAACGCGGTATGGAGAATCCGATGCGCGATGTCATTGCGGATATGGGCCCGGCCTTTCTTGGCAGCCGGCTCAAACGGTTGGCCGAACGGATGCAGGCCGGGGCGGTCACGGCGATTGCCGATGCGGGGCTGCCACTGCAGCCGGGGCAAATGGCCGTGCTGGCTGCGCTGCGCAGCGGCCCTTCGACCATCGGGCAGCTTGCGGCCGTAATCGGGATCAGCCAGCCGGGGGTGACGCGCAGCGTCGGGCAGCTGGCCAAGCTGGGAATTGTCGCCGATCGCCCCGCCGCGGACCAGCGCAGCCGTCTGGTCGAACTGACCGAGGCGGGGCGCGCCGCGGCTGAACTGGCCGCGACCCAGCTGTGGCCGCGGATCGGCATGGCGGCGGAAGAATTGCTGGCCGGGCTGAGCGGATCGTTCCTGGATCAGCTCGCCGGAATCGAACGCGCGCTCGATACGGCATCGATTGCCGAACGTGCGGCGCGGGCGCGGCCGGGGGCGCTGCGGCTGCGCGAATTCGATGACGGACTGGCGCAGCACTTTCATGACATCAACGCCGAATGGATCACCGCCATGTTCGCGCTGGAACAGACCGACCGCGACGTGCTGGAAAATCCGCGCGCACGGATTGTCGAACCCGGCGGGGCGATCCTGTTTGCCGAAGCCCCCGGGCTGGGCGTGGTCGGCACCTGCGCACTGCAAAAGACCGGCGCGGCCAGTTTCGAACTGACCAAGATGGGCGTGCGCGAGGCCGCGCGGGGGCTCAAGGCCGGGGAATTCCTGCTGGATGCCGCGATTGCCCGCGCAGGCGCAATGGGCGCGCAGGAACTCTACCTGCTCACCAACCGCAAATGCGCGGCGGCGATCCACCTTTATGAAAAGCTGGGTTTCGCCCACGATGCCGGGATCATGGCCCGTTACGGCGCGCGTTACGAACGCTGCGACGTGGCGATGCGTTATACCAACCTGCGATAGTCAGCGTTCATAGCTTCTGTTCGTGCTTCATGCCTGCCCGGCGACGGGGGTGGGCGGACTGCGCGGCTGGAATGGTTCACGCAGAGGCGCGAAGGAAGAAAGAGAGGCGCAGAGGTGTCGCTCTGTGCCGCAGGCGCTGTTCACCCTTCCGACCAACCGATTGACGCGACGCTGGAACTGAAGAGCGGCTGCGCCGCGAGCGCTACCTCTCTGCGCCTTTTTTCTTCCTCTGCGCCTCTGCGTGAACCATTCCGTTCCATCGTGTGCCCGCCCGGCCACGAGAGCAAACAGACCCCACGGTTTGAATGGTTCACGCAACGGCGCAAAGGGCGAGCTGAGCCCTATCCCACCAGCCAGCGCCACACCCCGGCAGGCACATAGATCGCCGGGATATGCGCCCAGGTGGCGGCGAGCCAGGTTGCGAGGCCCACGGACAGCGGCATCGCTCCGGCCTGATGCAGCCGGTCAAGCCGGGGCCAGAAGCTGGTGGTGGCTTCCCACTGGGCCCAGGCCGGGCCCATTTGCGCTGCCTTCTTGCGGTCCTGCAGATGCGATCCGACCAGCGCGAGGAACGCGAGGGTGCCGGTCAGCACCAGCACGCGTGGGGTGGGGGCGATCGCGGCATGGGCCAGGGCCCACAGCGCGAACGACCACATCATCGGGTGGCGGGTCATGTGGAACACCCCGTGCGGTCCCCTGGCCAGCGCTTCACGCGCGCGCGGATCGGGCAGGGCGGGGTTGCCCTGGAACGAACCGCTCAGCAGCACGGCGGCGATGAAGGTCAAAAGGCTGGCCAGCAGCCACAGGCCATTGCCGCTGCCATCCCACTGCGCGGGACCGGCCGGGGCGGCGCGGAAGGCCATGATCATCCAGCCAAAGCTGCCCAGCGCGACCAGCGAATAGACCGCCATGAAGCCCCCCGGCCCGAACAGGTTGGTCACCGCCGTGCGCAAGGGATGCGACAGCGCGAAATGGGTGCCGACAAATGTGACCGACGCGGCGATCAGCGGGGCAAGCTCGGGGTTCATCGACCGGTTCTCCCATGTTTACGTTGTCAACATCGTATCACGGTAGCGGTGTTTGGCAAGGGGGAGTTTGGCCGGGAAGGGTGGAATGGTTCACGCAGAGGCGCAGAGGAAGAAAGGGAGGCGCAGAGGGGGAGTGGCGAGCCGGAGGCTCTTCCAATCATTTCGGTGCGGATAGGACTTCCATGGAGGAGCAGGGCGGCTGCGCCGCAAGCGCAACACCTCTGCGCCTCTTTTCTGCCTCTGCGTGAACTATCCTGCCGTCACTTTTGACGCCAAGGCCCGATCAGCTCACCACTCGTACGCCTTGGGCAAGGCCCCCTCGCTCGGCACCTTGTAGCGATCCCGCAATTTGGTCAGGTGGTTCGAAACCGGCTGCTCGACCCCGTCGATGAACACGCGCACTGCGCCGCTGCTCGCCTCGAGCGGGTCGCCGTCCCACACCACCACGTCACCGGCGAGGCCGGGTTTGAGGCTGCCGAACCGCTCGCCCATGCCCATCGCGGCGGCCGGGCCGGAGGTGATCGCGGCGAGGGCCTGGCCCCAGCTGAGCCCGCTCGCCCCCGGCACTTTGGTCAGCGCCACCAGGTTTCCGGCGTATTGCGGGGCATAGCGCGGCTGATCGAAGAACGCGCCGAGCGAGACCTTGACCCCGGCCTTGGCCATCCGTCCGACATTGCTTTGCGTTGCGCCCAGCTGCTCGAACCGGTCGGGCAGGTCGTTGAGCGGGGTTGCCAGCACCGGCACGCCTGCGGCGGCGAGTTCGCTCGCCACCATCCAGCCTTCGGTCGCGCCGACCAGCACCAGCTTCAGCGCGGGGAATTCGCGCTTCAGGCCCAGGGCCATGCGGATGTCGGCAGCCCGCTCGACATGGGCGTAGAGCGGCTGCGCGCCAGTCAGCACCGGGACCAGCGCGGCGGCATCGAAGCGGTTGAGCAGCGCATCGCCCGGGCGCTCAGGGGACAGATCCTGCATCCGTGGATCGCCGCCCTTGCCGCCGCCGCGCCGCGCCAGTTCGCGCGCTTCGGCGAGGGCATTGCGCAAGCTCGCCTGCACCGCCACGCGTCCGCCGCCAGCCTTCTTCGCGCCCGCTTCGCCCAGTTCGACGTACTGGAAGGCGCGGGCCTGGGTCACCGCATCGGCGTCTGCCCCCAGATCGATGATCGCGCCTTGCCCGGCGAAAATGCCATTGGTGTCGACCGGCGCGACGGCCGAGCGGGTGACGCCCCCGGCGCGGCTGATCTGGATCGGCATGTCGTCCGGATTGATCGCGGCGGCAATGTCCAGCGCGGCGCTGAACGGGCTCTTGTCCGCCTCGGTATCGTTGCTGTCATCGACCGCCTCGACATCGCGCAGGCCAAGGTCGGTTACCGCAACGACCAGGCCGGGGGTGACCCACTGGCCCGCCGCATCGATCACCCGCACCCCTGCCGGCACGGCCACACCGGCCCCGGCGGCGACCACTTTGCCGCCCCGCACCACCACGGTACCATCGGCAATCGGCGCAGAGCCATCGCCGATCGCCAGCGTGGCATGGGTAATCGCGAAATCGTCCGCCAGCGCGGGCGCGGCGGCAGAGGCGAGCAGGGCGGCCAGCGCCAGACGCAGCGCGCTCATTTCACGTCTCCTTCGCCGCTCTGCCCCAGCTCGAAATCGCTGACCGGGCGCAATTTGGGGTTCTGCGCATCGTAGAGCAGCGCGCCGTCGATCCAGACCTTTTCGGGGCGGGCATAAGTGCTCAGCGGGTTGGCATTCCACAGCACCACATCGCCCATCTTGCCCGCGTCGAGGCTGCCGGTCTGCTGATCGACCCCGATCGCCTTGGCGGCATTGAGCGTCAGCCAGCGGATCACTTCGGCATCGGAAATGACGATCCCGGCGCGGCGGGCATCGCCCTGCGCCTTGGCCGCTTCCTGGTTGAGCCGCTGGATCCCGTTCTCGTCATCCGAATGGATCACCACGCAGGCCCCGGCCTTGTAGAGGATTCCGGCGTTTTCGGGAATCGCATCGAGCGATTCCATCTTGAACCCCCACCAGTCCGCCCAGACCGCGCTGCACACGTCGTTGGCTTTCAGCAGATCGCCGATCTTGTAGGCTTCGACCGCGTGGTGGAACGCGGCCACCTTGTATCCGAACTCCTTCGCCATATCGAGCACCAGCGCCATTTCATCGGCGCGGTAGCAGTGGTTCTGGATCCTGATGTCGCCATCGAGCACCCCGGCCAGCGTTTCCATGGCGAGGTCGCGGCTCTCCAGCTTGCCCGCGTCGCGCTTGCGGCGGTATTCCTGCGCCTTGATCCAGGTCATGCGGTTGACCGCCATGTTGCCCATCCGGGTGGAGGGCATCCGGCCCTTGCCGCCATAGACCCGCTTGGGGTTCTCCCCGCAGGCCATTTTCAGGCCATAGGGCGCGCCGGGGAACTTCATCCCCTGCACGGTGCGGGCATAGACGTTCTTGAGCACGGCCGAGCGTCCGCCCATCAGGTTGGCACTGCCGGGCAGGACCTGCAGGCTGGTCACCCCGCCATTGGCCAGCGCGCGGCTGAAACCGGGGTCATGCGGCCAGACCGAATGTTCGGCCCAAACCTCAGGCGTGGTCGGATCGGTGGCTTCGTTGCCGTCCGAATGTGCCTGCACGCCGGGGCTGGGATAGACGCCGAGGTGCGAATGGACGTCGATGATCCCGGGGGTAACGAACTTGCCCGTCCCGTCGATCCGCAGCGCATCCGCGGGCACGGCCATATCGGCCATGGGCCCCGCCACGGCCATGACCTTGCCATCCTTCAGCAAGACCTGCCCCCGCTCGATCCGCCCACCCTTGCCATCATAGACCGTCGCCCCGGTGATCAGCACCGGCTGGCCGGGATAGGGCTTGTAGGTCGAAGGATAGGGGTTCTTGTTGAACGAGACGGCGGGGTTATCCCCCTTCTTGTCCTTATCCTTCGCCTGCCCCGCGCTGCCCAGGGTCAGGGCAAGCGCGGCGGCGGCGGCGAGCAGGCGTGCGGTTCGCATCTCTTACTTCACCCCGTGCATCAGTTTCTTGAGCGGCCAGGACAACAGCAGCAGGACTACCCCGATCGCGACCGAAATCAGCCCGATCGTCTGGAACACCCCGACATAGGTATCGAGGCTGACCTTGAGGTTGGTCACTTCGCCGCCGACGGTTTCGACCGAAGCGAACTGCGCAACCACGCCCGCGACATATTGCGCGACCGAGATCGACAGGAACCAGACCCCCATCATCAGGCCGACGATCCGGGCGATCGACAGCTTGGTGATCATCGACAGGCCGACCGGCGAAATGCACAGTTCGGCAATCGAGTGGATCAGGTAGAGCCCGGCCAGCCACCACAGCCCGACCTTGAAATCATCACCCGCAAACTGCGAGCCCCAGACCAGGAACAGGAAGCCCAGCCCCACGCCCATCAGCGCGACGCCGAACTTCACCGGGATCCCCGGCTCCATCCCGCGCTTGGCCAGGCCATTCCACATCATCGAGAACAGCGGCGCCAGCGCGACAATGAAGAAGGCGTTGAAGAACTGGGTCTGCCCGGCCGTGATGGAGAATAGGCCGAACACGCTCATATCGGTGTTGCGGTCCGCGAACAGGGTCAGCGACGATCCGGCCTGTTCGAACAGGGTCCAGAATACGGTGTTGAACACGATCAGCACCATGGCTGCCAGCATCATCTGGAATTCCTGGGTGCTGCCGTTCTTCCACGCCCAGAACAGGATCGCGGGCACGGCGACCAGGAAGGTCCCGAACATGATCTTGCCCATGATCGGCAGGGTCGAGATATAGCCGATGAAGCCGCTGCCGGCCTCGGGCTTTACATAGTTCATCAGGTTCGCGAACAGCAGATAGACCACCGGGATCGCCAGCACCGAGGCGATGTAGATCCACCAGTCCTTGTCCGCCGGGGCATCGGCCGGGCGATCGCCATAACCGTCCAGCTTGCCGCCATCGAACTGGAACAGCAGCCACGACACGCCCATGCCGGCCGCCGCCAGCGCAAACCCGGCCCACCAGCCCAGCCCGCCCCATGAGCCCATGCCCACCGCCAGCAGCGGGCAGAGGATCTGCGAGAACAGCGAACCCAGATTGATCCCCATGTAGAAGATCGTAAAACCGGCATCGCGGCGGCGATCACCATCGGCATAGAGCGAGCCGACAATGGTCGAGATATTGGGCTTGAAGAACCCGTTGCCCACGGTGACCATGGCCAGGCCGCACAGCAGGAAGAAGGTGTAAAGCACCGAACGTTCGCCATCGGGCTTGAATTCACCCGCAGGCACCTTGCGCACTTCGCTGCCATCCTTGGCGAGCAGCGAGACGGTCTTGTCCTCGTTGCCCTTGATCAGCAATTGCTGGCCCTGGTCGGTCACGAATTGCTGCTTGCCCTCGCCGCTGCCGACGATGCTCACTTCATAACGCTGACCTTCGATCGTGGCGAACGGCTTGGCCATGCCGCCAACGCTCGACAGGCACAGCACGGTATAGCCCAGGCTCATCATGATCGCGCCGAACTTGACCGAACGCTTGGACCCCAGATAGCGGTCCGCGAGCAGCCCGCCGATCAGCGGGGTCAGGTACACCAGCGCGGTGAACCCGCCATAAAGCCCGGCGGTGGTGGTGTCCGAAAACAGGAAATGCTGCGCCAGATACAGCGTCAGCAGCGCGCGCATGCCGTAATAGCCAAAGCGTTCCATCGCTTCGGTGGTGAACAGCCGCGCCAGCTGGCGGGGATGGCCGAACCATTCGCCCTGGCCGCTTGGCGCATTGAGGTTGATCGTGGTGGCGTCTGCCACAGCCGCGCCCGGCTCTGCCGCGGCGTCGTCAATTGGATTGGTCATGGTGCCTTTGGCTCCCCGTTAGTCTCTTGGCACTCGGCGTCAGCCGCCCGGCTGACGCGATGGAATGGGACGAGATTAGCGGGCTTTGCGCGCCATGGAAGCAGAATGTTGCGTGGCCGTGAAATACCAGAACGCGGCCCAAGATGCGCCTGCCCGACCGGCCCCGCTTGCATGAGTCTTTGCTCATTTGCCCTTGCGTGCCGCGCTGTATTATGGCAGTGAGGCACCATGTCCAGTTCCAGCAAACCCGTCTATCTCAAGCTGCGCGATCTGATCGCCGCTGCGATCATCGATGGCACCTATGGCGAAGGGGCCATGCTCCCCTCGGTCCGCGCCTTTGCGGCGGAACAGGGCGCCAATCCGCTGACCGTGGCCAAGGCGTACCAGCAGTTCCAGCTGGACGGACTGGTAGAGGTGCAGCGCGGCGTGGGCATGTTCGTGGCGCGCGGCGCGGCGGACCGGCTGCGGCGCAGCGAACGCGAAGCGTTCCTGGCCAGCGAATGGCCGCAGATCCGCCGCCGGATCGAACGGCTGGGGCTGGCCCCGGCGGACCTGCTGGCGCAAGGTTAATTCAGACTTAAGTCATATAGCATTCTTGCGTTGCGCAGCGGCGCAAGATTTGCCACAACCCGGACTTGAGCAGTGCTGCTTGTACCGGGTCGGAAGCCGTACCGCGCTCATTTCCAGAACGGGGGTTCGGGGTCGTAATTGCGCGGCTCCGCGGAAAGGCGTGTGACATGATACGATCCGAATTGCTTCAGGCGCTTGCACGGGACAATCCCGGCATGAAGGCCGATGAAATCGAAAAAGTGGTGGCGGTCTTCTTTGATGAGATCGCGGCGCGGCTGGCCAAGGGCGGCCGGGTCGAACTGCGCGGCTTTGGCGCGTTCAGCACCCGCAGCCGCGATGCCCGCACCGGCCGCAACCCGCGCACCGGCGAAAGCGTTTCGGTGCCTGGCAAGGCCGTGCCCTATTTCAAGCCCGGCAAGGAAATGCGCGCCAAGCTCAATACGGATTGATTCAGGAAAGGGCTGCGGGCCGATCCCCTGTTTCCCCCCTTCCGCTTGCGGGAGGGGGATACGTCCGATGTCGACCTGACTATTTGACGCTGCCTGCCAGCACACTATGACCCCTGCCTGTGCGGGCGTGGCGGAATGGTAGACGCCGGGGACTTAAAATCCCCTGAGCCTTGCTCGTGCGGGTTCGAGTCCCGCCGCCCGCACCAGTTTGCTGTGTCATTCTCCACATAGCGGGCTGCAAATGGCGATCTTGCGAGCTTCCGGTGCTCACGTACATAAAGTACGCTCCGCTCCGGGTCTCGCAAAATCACCATTTTCGCCTCGCTCTGAGGCGAATGACACAGCAAACTCAGGTACAACCCCTAAGGCGCGCTTATCCCGCATTTAGCCACGAACGTTTAGCCAGCTTGCATGCCGGACCCGCATGGTTCGGTCTGGAGACTGGCATGGCGCGCAAGGGCAAGCAGGCGGAGGCGAAGGCGGACGGCGATGCCGCTGCGCAGGCCGCTGCCGATCTGCGCGCCGCCCAGCGCTTTACCCTGCTGTTGCGCGCGGGCAAGCTGGTGTCGTCCGCGGGCGAATACCTGTGTATCCTGCGCGATGCCTCGGCCAGCGGGATCAAGGCCAAGCTGTTCCACGAACTGCCCGAAGCATCGCAATTCGAACTCGAACTGGGCAATGGCGATCGCTATGCGGTGGAACCCGTGTGGCAGCGCGAAGGCCATGCCGGTTTCCGGTTTGCCGAAGGGCCGATCGATGTCCATGCGCTGATGGACGAAAGCTCCCCGTTCCCCAAACGCTCGATCCGGCTCAGGCTGGAACTGCCGGTATTGGTTACCGCCGATGGCGGGGCAAGCCGCCTTGGGCAGCTGTGCGACCTGTCGCAGCAGGGCGCGCTGGTTGAGGCTGAACCCGGGTTCGCATTGGGCCAGCAGGTCCGGCTGGAGGCTCCCGGCCTGCCCCAGCGCCACGCGCGGGTGCGCTGGCGGCGCGGGGCGGCGCACGGGCTGGTGTTTCAGGAAGCCTTTCGGATGGATGAGCTGGCGCTGATCGTCCACCGGCTCCAGACCCGCAGCAATGCGCCCCCGCCTGCGCAAAAGGCGGTGCGCGTTAACCAGTGATTAGGCATTTTCCTTCACTCCTGCCCCGGTCAATCCAATGGGGGCAAGATGTCCGTTTCAGCTTATCCGGGGGCGCTGAATTCCGCGCCGCAGCGTGAACGCCAGGTCGATGTCGCGATTATCGGGGCGGGGCCTGCCGGGCTGACCGCCGGCTACCTGCTGACCAAGGCCGGGCTCAGCGTGGCGATCATCGAACAGGACAAGACCTATGTCGGCGGGATCAGCCGCACGGTCGAACACGAAGGCTATCGCTTTGACATCGGCGGGCACCGCTTTTTCTCGAAGAGCAAGCAGGTGGTCGATCTGTGGAACGAGATCCTGCCCGACGATTTCATCAGCCGCCCGCGGATGAGCCGGATCTACTATGAGGGCAAATTCTATTCCTATCCGCTGCGCGCGTTCGAGGCGCTGTGGAACCTGGGGATCGTGCGCTCCACGCTGTGCATGGTCAGCTTTGCCAAGGCCAAGGCGTTTCCGAACAAGCGGGTCAAGAGTTTCGAGGACTGGACCGTCAACCAGTTCGGACAAAAGCTCTATTCGATCTTCTTCAAGACCTACACCGAGAAGGTCTGGGGCATGCCCTGTGATGAAATGAGCGCCGATTGGGCTGCGCAGCGGATCAAGGGGCTTTCGCTGTGGGGCGCGGTGATCGATGGGCTGAAGCGCAGCCTGGGGCTGAACAAGGCCCCCAATGACGGGATGCAGACCAAGACCCTGCTTGAAACCTTCCGCTATCCGCGGCTGGGGCCGGGCATGATGTGGGATGCGGCGCGTGACAAGATCCTGGCCAGTGGCAAGGGCGAAGTGCTGATGGGCCATGCGCTCAAGCAGCTCGCCAGCGATGGCAACGGCGGCTGGCGCATGACGGCCAGCCACGATTCCGGCGATACGGTGGTGCGCGCCCGCCACGCGATCAGCTCCGCGCCGATGCGCGAACTCGCCGCGCGGCTGCATCCGCTGCCCGATACCAGCCTGCAGGCCAAGCAATTGCGTTACCGCGATTTCCTGACCGTCGCGCTCAAGATCCGCAGCGATGATCTGTTCCCGGACAACTGGATCTATATCCACGATTCGAAGGTCCAGGTTGGGCGGATCCAGAACTTCCGCTCGTGGTCGCCCGAAATGGTGCCCGATGCCAGCGTGGCCTGTGTCGGTCTGGAATACTTCTGCTTCGAAGGGGACGGCCTGTGGTCGATGCCCGATGCCGAACTGGTTGAACTGGCCACCCGCGAACTTGCGATCCTGGGGCTGGTTTCCGCCGAACAGGTGATCGGCGGCGTGGTGGTCCGGCAGGAAAAGGCCTATCCGGTCTATGACGAGGACTATGCCCGCCATGTCGCGGCGATGCGCGATGAGCTGGAAGCGGCCCATCCCACGCTGCACATGGTCGGTCGCAACGGGATGCACCGTTACAACAACCAGGACCACGCGATGATGACCGCGATGCTGACGGTGGAGAATATCCTCGCCGGGCAGCGCAGCTATGACGTGTGGTGCGTCAACGAAGATGCCGAATACCATGAAGCGGGCGATGAAGGCGCCGAAGCCGCGCTGCCTGCTGCACGCCGCGAAGTGAGCGAGGATCAGGCTGCGGCCCTGGCCTCGGTCCGCGAAGTGCCCGAACGGATCGCGGCGGACAAGCGCGACGCGGCCTGACCTCATGCTGCGCCGTCTCACCGAAATCGTGCTGCTGCGCTATCTGGCGGCCAGCGGGGTGGCGCTGGGGGTGGATCTGGGCTCGTTCCTGCTGCTGCTGCAGCTGGACGTGCCGCCCGCCCCGGCGGCGGCGGCCGGGTATTCGCTGGGGATCGTTGCGCACTGGTTGCTGTCGAGCCGCGCCGTGTTTACTCAGGGCGTGGCGAGCCGGGGGCCTGAACGGACCCGGCAAAAGGCGATGTTCGTCATGTCTGCCCTGTTCGGCCTGGCGCTGACCACCGGGATCGTCGGCATGGGCACTTCGCTCGGGATCGACCCGCGCCTGGCCAAGCTGGCCGCGATCGCCGTATCGTTCACCGCCACCTGGCTACTGCGCGAAAAGCTGATCTTCCGCGCCCCGGACCCGGCCGCATGACCTTTATCGAACGCCGCAGGCCCGGCTTTACCGCAGACCTGATGCTGCGGGTCGGGCTGGTCTGGCTGATCATCTGCGCGATTTTCGTGATGACCAAATGGGCCGCGATCCGGGGCATGGTCCTGCCCGATCCGGACGATACGCTGCGCATGGTCCAGGTCCGCGATCTGATTGCCGGGCAGGGCTGGTGGGATCTGCACCAATACCGGGTCGCTCCGCCGCAAGGCATGCTGATGCACTGGTCACGGCTGGTCGATGCTCCGCTATGGGCACTGCAACTGGTGCTGCGCCCGCTGCTGGGACCGGCTCTGGCCGAACAGGCCGCGATGGTTATCGTGCCCTTGCTCACGCTGGGCTGCGCGATGCTGCTGGCGGCGCGGCTGGCCTGGCGCGTGGTCGATATGCCGCTGATCTATTACACTGCGGTGCTGCTCGCGCTGTCCTCACCGGTGACTGCGCAGGTCCAGCCGCTGAGGATCGATCACCACGGCTGGCAGATCGTCGCCGTGCTCGCCGCGATGAACGGGCTGACCGCGCGGACCAGCCGCAGGGCCGGCTGGCTGGCGGGTCTCGCACTGGCGCTGGGGATGACGGTCAGTCTGGAACTGCTGCCGATCGCCGTGCTGTTCGCCGCCGTGCTGGTGCTGCGCGCGCTGTACGATCCGGCCGAGCGGATCGCCCCGGCCGCGTTCCTGCAGGCGCTGGCCCTGGCCGGAGTTTCCGCATTCTTCCTGACCCACGGGCTGGCCGATCTTGCCAATCACTGCGATTCGCTTTCGCCCGGCTGGCTGGGTGCGCTGGTGGTCGCGGCGATGGGCACTTCGGCCATAGCCGCGCTGCCGCGCGTGCCGCGCTTCGGACTGGTGCTGGCCTATGGCGGGGTCGGGGCGATGAGCCTTGCCACCCTCTTGGCGCTGGCCCCCGAATGCGCGCGCGGACCCTTTGCCACGCTCGATCCGCTGGTCCGGACCTATTGGTACAGCAATGTCTTCGAAGGCATGCCGATCTGGTATCAGAAGAGCCATTCGCTGGTGCAGATGCTGTTCCCGCCGCTGCTGGGCCTGTGGGCCGCGTTGCGGCTGCGCGGGCAGAGCGCGGGGTGGATGCGGCGCTTCTGGGGCGAATATGCGCTGGTGCTGGCCGGCCTGATCGTGCTGTCGGTGATGGTCGCGCGCTCCGCCGCCTTTGCCGGAGCGGTCGGCGTGGTTCCGCTGGCCTGGCAAGTGCGCGAATGGCACCGCCGGGTCCACCGCTTCAAAAGCCCGCTGGGCCGGATCGGCGGCGTGCTGGCACTGGCCATGCTGGTCATGCCGGGGGTGCCCTTGCTGGCCCTGAACCGGCTGACCGCGCCAAAACCCGCGTCGCTGGTCGATCTGGGCGCGCAGCAGATCTGCGATCTGCCCGCCGCCGCCCCGGCTCTCGCCCGCCTGCCCGCAGGCACCGTGTTTACCCAGATCGATCTGGGCCCGCAGCTGCTGGCCTTTACCCCGCACCGCGTGGTCGCCACCGCGCACCACCGCGCGCCTGCCGCAATGCACGATCTGATTGCCGCCTCGATTCAGGGCGCCGATCAGGCCCGCCCACTGCTGGAACGCTATGGTGCGCGCTATGTGCTGGTCTGCCCGGGGCTGATCGAAGTCGGCAACTACCGGCACAACGCGCCGCAAGGCTTTGTGCCGCAGCTGGCGGAAGGCAAAGCCCCGGCGTGGCTGAAACCGCTGCCCTTGCCCAAGGAAAGCGGGCTGATGCTGTGGGAAGTCACCCGGCCCTGAACAACAGGGCATCGCCGTTCATGCAATAGCGCTTGCCGGTGGGGCGGGGGCCGTCATTGAACACGTGGCCCAGGTGTCCGCCGCAGCGGGTGCAGTGGACTTCGGTGCGGGGATAGCCGACTTCGTAATCGGTCGACGTGGCAATCGCGCCGGGCAGCGGGGCCCAGAAGCTGGGCCAGCCGGTGCCGCTGTCATACTTGGTGGCGGAACTGTACAGCGGCTGGCCATCGGCGGCGCAGACGAACACGCCCTTGCGGTGTTCCTTGAGCAAGGGCGAGGTGCCGGGCACTTCGGTGCCCTTTTGCCGCAGGACGTAATACTGTTCGCGGGTCAGCCGCTTTTTCCATTCGGCATCGCTGAACTGTACCGGCCAGGACCTGGCCTCGGCCCGGTTGCAGGCGGCCACGGCGGGCAGCGCCGCTGACGCAGCCAGCCAGCGCAGCAGGGTGCGGCGCGGCAGCGGGGCGGAATGGTCCATGCGGGTGCTCCTTCGGCAGATTGCAGCAGCCTGCCGAAGGTTACATTGCCACGGGCTGAAGCCCGGCGCAGCCTAAAACTTCGACAGGGTCACTTCCATCAGGGTGTGGCCGTGGACAAAGTTGTTGCGGGTCCGCTGGACCTGGCCGGTCACGTTAACGCGCATCCGCCGGGCGTGCATTTCTTCCATCAGCACCCGCAGCTGCAGTTCGGCCAGCCGCGCGCCGACGCAGCGGTGGATGCCATAGCCAAAAGCGACATGCCGCCGCGCGTTTTCGCGGGTCAGGTCCAGCTTGTCGGCATTGGGGAACACCGCTTCGTCGCGGTTGCCCGAAATGTACCACAGCGCCACCTTGTCCCCGGCCTTGACCGCATGGCCGAACAGATCGGCGTCTTGCGTCGCAGTGCGGCGCATGTGGGCCAGCGGGGTGACATAGCGGATGCATTCCTGCACCCCGTTGGTGATCACGCTCGGATCGCTTTCGAACAGCGCGCGCTGGTCGGGGAATTCGTGCAGCGCGTGGACGATGCCCGACATGGTGTTGCGGGTGGTGTCGTTCCCGCCCACGATCAGCAGGATCAGGTTGCCCATGAATTCCTGCGGGCTCATGTGGTTCATCGCGTCTGAGTGGATCATCATCGAGATCAGGTCACGGCTGGGCGGCTTGCCCATGCGGTCCACCCACAGCGTCTTGAAGTAATTGGCCATCTCGCTGAAAATTTCCCAGCGCGTGTCAGCCAGCTCGCGCGCAAAGGCCAGTTCGGTGTGCCCGGCCCAGTCCGACCAGAACGTCAGCAGACGGCGGTCTTCCCATGGGAAACCGAACAGGATCGCCAGCATCCCGGTGGTCAGCTCGATTGAGACCTTGTCGACCCAGTCAAACTGTTCGTCCCACGGTAGGCTATCCAGCACGGCGGCGGTGCGCATACGGATTTCCGCTTCCATCTTGGCAACTTCGCTGGGCGTGAAGCCTTCGGACACGGTGCGGCGCTGGCCGGTGTGGTCGGGCCGGTCCATCGCGATGAACATCGGCAGGCGGCGTTCGGCCAGTTGTTCGGGGGTTGCATCCTTGGGCGGATCGCCAATCGTGATCCCGCCGCGTTCCCATGAACTGGAATAGACTTCGGGCAGCGATTCAACGTGCTGGATCGCCTCGACATTGATCACGTTCCACATCGCGCCATAGGGCGTGCCTTCGATCCGGTGAACCGGACCCTTGGCGCGCATTTCGGCAAATATCGGGCCCCAGGTGTCTTCGCGGTAGATCGCGGAATTCGACACGTCCCAGCGCTGGTTGTGCACCGGCAGCTCGTGGCCGTGCTCCTTCATCCACCCGGCAAAAGCTTCCTCTGCCGATGGCGAACGGCGATAGGTGAAGGGCGCATCGGTGGAAACCGGCTGGGTGGCCATGGGCATAGTCCTCTCTGACACATCCGGACGGGATGCGTTGCCTTTGCGAACTTATCTGCTCTAACTTACTCAATTGTCAATAGTGGTTGGTCGGCAGCTGCGCTCGGTTTACCGCGCAAACGCGCGCTTCAGCAAGCCGCCTTTGGAGCCGCCTTGCGCCGGGCCGCTTTTCATCACCCGGCGGCGGAACAGACTGGCCCCGGCGCGCACGAACAGCGCGACACAAAGCCCCTGCCAGGCCAGCGCCAGCGCATGGGTCCACAGCTCCGGCTGCTGCGCCGCGCGGGCCAGCATGGTGAAGGGGCTGGAGAACGGGACAATCGCCGCCGCCAGTTCCACCGCGCTGCCCGGCTGGCTCATCGCAAAGCTGGCAAAGAAGAAGTTCAGCAGCTGCAGCATGGTCACCGGCATCGACAGCGTCTGCACTTCGCGCACGGTGCTGGCCATCGAACCGATCGCCAGGAACAGCGAGCCGAGCAGCAGGTACCCCATCGAGAAATACAGCACCCCCAGCCCCAGGAAGGCCGGCCAGCCGACCGCCGGGGCCGGATAGTCCGCCAGCGAATGGCCCGATGACAGCCAGACCGCGCCGCCCGCCAGGCCCCAGACCGAAATCCCGACCCAGCTGACCGCCAGCATGGCGAACAGCTTGCCCAGGAACACCGCGTCCATCGGGATCGCGGCGGCCAGGATTTCGATGATCTTGTTGCCCTTTTCCTCGACCAGGTTGGACAGCACCATGCCCGCCAGCAGCATGGTCAGCAGGAACAGCACCGTCTGGCCCAGCTGCGCCGTGACCAGCCGGCTGCGGGTTTCGTCGGCCGTGGTCTTGGTGGTGATCGCGGCCAGCGAAACTGCGGGGAAGCGGCTGGGATTGTCCGCCGCAGCCTCGGCGGCGATCAGCCCGACCTGACCTTGCCAGCGCTCGATCTGGTCCTGCGGGCCGGTCAGCACCGGTGCCGACGGCGAGCCCGTAACCACGGCGGCCAGATTGAGCCGCTTGTCAGACAGCGCCGCCGCCGGATCGAAGTTTGCCCCCGGGGTCAGCTCGGTCACGGTGACCAGTGCAGGCAGATTGGGCAGCTGCGGTTCCAGCCGTTTGTAGGCAGCGGTCATCGCCGCGACATCGGCGGCCGACATCGCCACGCCCAGTTCGGGCCGTCCGGCATGGTCCTGCACGCGCTGGCCCACGCCCCCGGCCAGCCCGCCGACCAGCAAGGGAAACAGCGGGCCGAGCAGGAAGAAGAAGAAGCTGCGCGAAAACAGGATCGCGGTGAAATCGCGCCGCGCGATCACCCACGCGGCTTGCAGGGTGGACAGGCGTCCTGAAATGGTCCGGCCGCTCATCGTCCGTTCTCCTCGTCAGGGCTTTGCTCCAGCGCGCGCGCCGCCGCTTCGCCCGCAATCGCGACAAAGGCATCGTGCAGGCCCGCGCGTTCGATCGACAGCGAAAGGATCCCCGCCTCGCCTTCGATCAGCGCGCGCAGCAGGGGTTCGATCCCGCTTTCAGGCAGCGAGAAGTACCAGAAGCTGCCCTCATGCCGCGCGTCCTGCGGCAAGGCAGCGCGCCAGGCCCCGTCCTGCGCGCGGGTTTCCAGCCGCACTTGCGGGCGGATCCGGTCCCGCGCGACATCGACCGGCCCGGCGAAGGGCACTTTGCCCCCGGCGATGATCGCCACTTCGTCGCACAGCCGTTCGGCATGGGCGATCACGTGGGTCGAAAAGATCACCGTGGTGCCCTTTTCCGCCAGCCCCCGGATCATCTTTTCCAGCTTGCCCTGATTGAGCGCGTCGAGGCCGGAAAACGGCTCGTCAAACACCACCAGCCGGGGATCGTGAACCAAAGTGCCCAGCAACTGCACCTGCTGCGCCATGCCTTTCGACAGCTGGCGGATCTGCCGGTCAATCGCATAGCCAAGGCCATGCGCTTCCAGCAGTTCCTTGCCCTTGCGGCGCCCTTCGTTCAGCGGCAGTCCGCGCAGTGCACCCATGAAGGCAATCGCCTCATAGGCTTTCATCGAAGGATAGAGCCCGCGTTCCTCGGGCAGATAGCCGATGGTGTGCGCCACTTCGTGCGGACGGTCATGCCCCAGGATCCGCCGCACCCCTTCGTCGGGATCGATGATCCCCAGCAGCATCCGCAGCGTGGTGGTCTTGCCCG
>CAZKAX010000061.1:0-20536 GCA_964550775.1 uncultured Novosphingobium sp.
AACAGGCTGGGCACGGGAACTGTCCCCTCTCTTATGGTCTGGCGCGATCTTGCCCCTTGCCCGGCGGGGCGTCAATCGCTGCAGCGCGGCGCACGGCCTTGATTTGCCGTGGCAGAGCGCCCAGTGCAAGCAGGCCATGCCGCGCCGCCTGATCCTTGCCCTGCTGCTGATCGCGGCGCTTGCCCCGGTTACCTGGCTCCGCAGCCCCTTGCGGCCGTTCAATCTGGCCCAGGAACTCAGCGCCACAGCCCTACCACTACCCACCGGTTGCTGCCGGGTCGGCCCGCTGCGCCTGACCGGGGCCTGGCACCTGACCAGCCCGAATCAGCAGTTCGGCGGCTATTCCGCGCTGGTCCAGCAGGCACCGGGCCGCCTGCTGGCGATCAGCGATGCAGGCTATACCCTGGAGTTCCCCGAACCGGGCGAGCGCGGGCCGGTGCATCTTGGCAGCCTGTTCGCCCCGCGCGCCTGGCGCAAGCAGGACCGCGATACCGAAGCGGCCCAGCGCGATCCCGCCACCGGCCAGTTGTGGATCGCTTCGGAAGGGCGCAACCTGATCATGCGGTTTGACCGCCGGTTGCAACTGCAAGCCTGGCACCAGAGCGCCGCGATGCGCCACTGGCCCGCCAATACTGGGCCCGAAGCGATCGCGCGGCTGCCTGGTGGACGGACCATCGCGCTGTGCGAATGCACCACGCGCTGGCGCGATCAAGCGGCTCACCCGGCGCTGCTGTTCACGGGCGATCCGGCAGAGGGCGGAACGCCGGTGCCCTTCTATCTGGCCGGGCCGTGGCAATTCCGCCCAACCGACATGGCCGTGCTGCCCGATGGCCGTGTGCTGGTGCTGCAACGTCGCCTGATCTGGCCATTCCCGATGCGCTTTGCAGCCCGGCTGGGCCTGTTCGATCCGCGCGGCATCACTCCCGGAGCGGTTGTGGCGATGCAGGACCTGGGCGAATTTCCCGCCGACGTGCCGATGGACAATTATGAAGGGCTGGCGCTGGAATCGCTGGGGCATGGCCGCATGGCCGCCTGGGTGATCAGCGATGACAACAACGCCGATCTGCAACGTACGCTGCTGCTGGCGTTTGAATTCCGGATGCAGGACCTTCCCCAATAGCAAAAGGCGCGCGGGTTGGTCCCACGCGCCCTGCTGTTACCCCTTGCGGAGTATCCGGTTCAGGCGGCCTGCTTCTTGACCAGCTCGCGCTTCACCTTGACGGCGCTTTCCGAAAGCTTGCTGTCCGAGGTCTTGAGCAGCCAGTTGTCCAGCCCGCCGACGTGTTCGACCGAGCGCAGGCCCTGGGTCGATACGCGGAACTTGAAGCTGCGATCCAGCGCTTCGGACATCAGCGTGACGTTCTGCAGGTTGGGCAGGAACACGCGCTTGGTCTTGTTGTTGGCGTGGCTGACGTTGTGGCCTACCTGGCGGCCCTTGCCGGTCAGTTCGCAAATACGGGACATGGTAAAACTCGCTTCGAATGTTGCCGCCCATGACGGGAGAAGGCGCGCGCATACCGATTCACCCTTGCTTGGTCAAGCAGAGTCTCTGTTTTGTGCGGGATCTGCCTCCGCAGACCCCTTGGCAACACCGGCCCGCGCCTCCGGGCCCGACCACCCGTTGATCGTACCCTATGGGTGGTCGGGCCAGGGGCGCGGGCCGGTGTCGCCGAGGCAAGGACGGATGTCCTTGCCGCACCCATGAAAGCGCCCTATTTCCACGCAAATGAGCCGTTGGCCGCTGCCCGAACCGATGCAACTGGCCCTGAGCGAGGCCCGCAAGGGCGAATCGGCGGGTGAAGTGCCGATCGGCGCGGTGGTCATCAAGGATGGGCAAGTGATCGCCGCGGCCCACAACCAACCGCGCGGGCTGCATGATCCCACTGCCCATGCCGAACTTCTGGCGATTCGCGCAGCCGCCCGGGTGCTGGGCAGCGAACGGCTGAACGGGTGCGAGCTGTGGGTCACGCTGGAACCTTGCCCGATGTGCGCCGGGGCGATCAGCCATGCGCGGATCGGCAAGCTCTATTACGCGGCCTCTGATCCCAAGGGCGGTGCGGTAGAACACGGTGCGCGGGTGTTCGAGCATGACCAGTGCCTCCACCGGCCCGAGATTTATTCCGGAATGGGCGAGGCTGAGGCGGGGGAGCTGCTGCGCGGATTTTTCGCCGCGCGCCGGGCCTGAATCGGCCCGGGTGGACACACTGGACACGGTTCAGGGAAAAATCGCAGCGCCCCGGTTTTCAGCGCTCAGCAGACGCAATCCAGCATCACCGCCACGGCGGATACCGGAAACAAAAACCCACAATTTCAAAGAGCAACTGGCATCATACCAGATCGCTGCCGTGTAGGAAAACCAATCAGAGCCCGCGCCACACCTTCAGCGGCATATCGTTCTTCGGACCAAAGCTGCGCCGGTCACAAGCCGCGGGTTTGAAGTCCTTGCCATAGCAAAGGCGCAGTTCGCGCAGCCAGCCGCCGTTGCTGGCCAGGATCCCGATCGACGATTCGCGCCAGCCCGGGTTGGCGGTAAGGAAAGCCTGCCGCAGATCGCCCATGGTCACGCCGGGCTGGCGCGACAGCTTGTCGGCATCGGGCAGGCGCAGCGAGTTCCACAGGATCGCCGCGACCTTGAAATAGGCCTTGGGACTGGTGGCCATGCAGCTGCCATGCTTGGCCCATTCGTGCTCCATCAGCCAGGGCACCGGGGTCATGCACAAGTTGGCCTTGAAGTCTTCCATGCTCGGACGCGGGCTCAGCGCGCACCACTGCGGCGCCGGGCCTTTGGCGGCCTCGGGCCACAGACCGTGGAGCACAAAGCCGAATCGCCCGGCGCTGCCGTTGCATTGCAGATTGTCCGGATCGCCGGCGTTCTTGCCCCGGCAGAATTCGGGCGACCAGCTCACCGCCAGCGTATAGCCGCTCACGGCTGCGCGCACGGTCTTGCCATCGGGCTGCACGGGACGCGGCATGGCCAGGTTCTGCGGCACGCGGCACTGATAGGCCTGGGCGAGCGCCGGGGCGGGCAGCGCGAGCGCGATCAGGGCAATCGCGGCTCTCACAGCGGGGTGAAATCCAGCCCGACGTCCGCCGCCGGGGCGCTTTGGGTCAGGCGGCCGACCGAGACGTAAGTGACGCCGGTGGCGGCAATGGCGGCGATGGTGTCAAGCCGCACCCCGCCCGAGGCCTCGACCGGCACCCGGCCTGCAACAATGGCCACGGCTTCGCGCAGCATGTCCGGCGTCATGTTATCGCACAGCAAGTGGCTGGTGCCCCCGGCCAGCGCGGGTTCGATCTGGTCAAGCCGGTCAACCTCGCAGATGATCCATTCCACCCCGGCAGCCTTGGCGCGGGCGACGGCCTCGGTCACGCCGCCAGCCACTGCCACATGGTTGTCCTTGATCATCGCCGCGTCCCACAGCCCCATGCGGTGGTTCTGCGCTCCGCCCATCCGGGTGGCGTACTTTTCCAGATGGCGCAGCCCGGGGATGGTCTTGCGGGTATCGAGCAGGGTCGCGTTCCCCTGCATCGCGTCGACATATTGCCGGGTCAGGGTGGCAATGCCCGAGAGGTGCTGCACAGTGTTGAGCGCGGCGCGTTCCGCCGTCAGCATGGCGCGGGCATTGCCCTCGATTCGCATCAGATCGGTGCCGGGTCCAATTTGCGCGCCTTCTTCCACCAGCACTTCGATCTGCATGTCCGGATCAAGCGCGCGAAAGAACGCCTCTGCGATGGGGAGCCCCGCCACGGTGATGGCATCGCGGCTGTCCATCACGCCGGAAAAGCGGGCATCCGCCGGAATCACGCTTTCGCTGGTCACATCATGCCCGCCGCCGGGCAGGCCAAGGCCGAGATCCTCGTCGAGCGTGGCGCGGACGAAGTGGTTCAGGTCAAAGCCGGGGAGGGTGAAGCTGGTCATGACCCACTCATTGCAAACCCGTCCGTTCGTGTCGAGCGTAGTCGAGACACGCCAGCGCCGCGCTCACGTGTCTCGACTTCGCTCGACACGAACGGGGAGGGGGTAAATTGTTTCGTATGCCTCCAGGTGCCCCGCACTGCGGGCAATCCACCTCTCCATTTGCGCTTCGTGAAAATGGAGAGGACCTTTTGGGCTCAGTGTACGAACCGCGCGACCACGTCGCGGTAGGAGCGGCTGACTTTAAGCTGGGCGTTCGATTCCAGCACCAGGAAGCATTCGCCATTGGTGTGCGGCTTGACCTGGCGGACCTTGTCGAGGTTGACGATGGTCGAGCGGTGGACCCGCTGGAAGGCGCGCGGATCAAGGCGGCGTTCGAGGTCTTTCATCGTTTCGCGCAGGATGTAGCTGTTGTCGCCGGTGTAGATGCACATGTAATCGCCGGCCGCTTCGACATATTCGATCGAATCGACATCGACCCGGAAGATTTGGCCGCGATCCTTGATGTTGATCAGCTTTTCATAGCGCGCGGTGACCTCGGCCTCTTCGGGCATGGCGTCCATTGCGTCGGGGGCCACTTCGGCCAGCACGATCTTGAGCTTCTCGGCCTCTTCCGCCGCGTGCTTTTCGCTCAGGCGCTGGCGCACACGTTCCAGCGTGTCGGCCAGCTTGTCTTCGTCCACCGGCTTCATCAGGTAGTTGACGGCATTGGCCTCGAACGCGCGGACGGCGTGTTCCTGATAGGCGGTGACGAACACGATCAGCGGCGGTTCGATTTCCATCACGCCCTTGACCACGCTGAACCCGTCAAACCCCGGCATCTGGATGTCGAGAAACACCAGATCGGGCTTTTCGGTCTTGATCTTGCGGATCGCCTCGCGTCCGTTGTTGCAGGTGTCGATGATCTCGACATCGGGGAACTTCTGCAGGCGCAGCATCAGCCCCTGGATGGCGAGCTTTTCATCGTCGACGATGATGGTGCGGATGGTCATGGGGACTGGTTCCGTTTCAGGGCGCCGGGAGCGGACGCTGGTCAGCCCCGGGCACGGCAGGATTGGGGTCGCGGCGCTCGTATGGCAGTTCGATCAGCACGGCGAAGCCGCCTTCCGGCGGTTCCATCGTTTCGAACCGGTGATCCTCGCCATAAGCCTGGGCCAGCCGATCCCGGATATTGGCCAGACCCACGCCGGTGGATACCGGTTCGCCGCCGTCGAATGTCACGCCTGAGAGTCTGTTGTTCGCCGCGCTGTTTTGCAATCCCGGGCCGGTGTCGGAGACGGTGATGCGAAGGTTTGGGCCGACGAGTTGCGCCGCGATGGTGATTTCGGCCCCCGCTTCTTGCGGCCCGACCGCATATTTGATCGCGTTTTCGACCAGGGGTTGCAGCAGCAGGGACGGCAGCAGCGCCGGTTCGGTGACCGGATCGATCCGGAACGAGGTGCGCAGTCGCTCTTCAAACCGCATCCGTTCGATGTCGAGATAGAGCTTCAGCGTCTCCACCTCCTGCGCCACGGTCACCCGCCCGCTGGGTTCGTTGACCAGGGTATAGCGCAGAAAGCTCGACAGGCGGCTGAGCATGGCATTGGCCGGTTCGGTCTGTTTCAACAGCACCAGGGTGGATATCGAATTGAGCGTGTTGAACAGGAAATGCGGGTTGAGCTGGTAACGCAGCATCGCCAGCTGCGCGCTGGTGGCCTGGTTTTCCAGCTGGATCAGCTGATCGTTCTGTTCCTCGATCTGAAGGAAGAAATTGATCGCGTAATAGAGCGCCGACCAGCTCATCAGCAGGGTCGCGTCGATATAGAACCCGCCGATGAAGCGCTGGGCAAAGCCGACCGCGCTGGTGCCGTAATAAAGCCCGTTCACCCAGGCATCGATGAAGGCATAAAGCGCCACCGCGAAAGGCAGCAGCACTGCGGTTACCCCCCAGGTGATGATCGGGCGGCGGTTGATCAGCTGGCGGTATATCACCGAGAGGATCAGGGTGATCGAAAAGCCGGTGATGGTCTGCAGCAGGACCAGCACGAGGTAGGACAGCGCCAGCCCATTGGCGATCCCCGACATCGCGCGCAGCAGCATCGCCCCGCCCCAGCCCACCGCCTGCAGGCGCCAGAACGCGCGGTTCTTGTTCGCGAAAAACGGGGTGGGACGAAAGGGCAGCACGGCCATGGGGGCTACCTATCAGAAAAATGCCGGGGGGCGAACAGGTTCAGGCCCCGCGCTCTTCCGCGATCGCCTTGGCCAGCAGGTCGCGGCCGACGGCGCCGCTGAACATCTGGCCGCCGATGACCCAGGCCGGGGTGCCTTCAAACCCCAGAGTGCGGGCATAGTTCAGGTTGCCTTCCAGCTCTTTTGCCACGCTGGGATCGGCCACGAACTTCTGTGCCCGGGCAAGGTCAAGCCCGGCGACGCGCGCGGCGGCTTCGATTGTGGTGGCATCGGGGCGGCCCGCGGCGAACATCGCGTGGTGGAACGCGGCATAGCGGCCCTGTTCTGCCGCCGCCAGGCCCCACTGCGCCGCCACCCCGCTCTGCGGGGACAGGATCGGCATATGCCGCACAACCACCTTGAGGTCCGGGTTGGCCTTGATCAGGGCTTCGACATCGGCCACCGAAGCGCGGCAATAGGTGCAGGCGAAATCGGTGAATTCGACCAGTGTAACCTTGCCCTGCGGATTGCCCAGCACCGATCCGGGGAACGGCGCAAAGATCGTTTCCGAAACGGTGGCGAGGGATTTGGCGCTTTCACGGCGTTGCAATTCCTGCATCGCCTGGGGCAGGATTTCCGGGTTTTCGAGGATGGTCTGCTTGACCACTTCCCGCGTCCGGCGGCTTTCGTACCACCAGCCGCCCGCCGCGCCGACAATCAGCAGAGCCAGTCCGGCAAGCGAGAGCAGCAGCGAATTTGCGGTTTTTCGATCGGTCATGGGCAAGCGGCCTACCTGCGTTTGCCCTTGCGTTCAATCGCCGCGCGCGCTTGCATCGCGATGTCCTGCGCGCGCAGCCAGTCAGCACTGCCCTTGGGCAGCATCGCTTCGGCGGCTTCGGCGCTGCGCAGTGCCTGGGGCATCTGCAGGCTCATCACCTGTTGTTCGGCGCTGGCGAGGCGCGCGCGGGCCGTGTCGCCATTGGCTTCATAGACCACGCCGAGCTGGTACCAGGCGAAGGGATTCTCGCGGTCGCGCGCCACGGCTGCTTTCAGCACCCGTTCGGCTTCCTTGAAATTGGCCGGATCCTCGGTTGCGATCAGGGCGTGGCCGAATGTAGTGGCGATCAGCGGCTGGTTGCTGGTCAGATCAACCGCGCGGCGCAAAGGGGCAAGCGCATCGGCAGGCTTGCCGCTTTCGAGCAGGATCTGGCCCTTCAGCTCAAGGAAATAGGGATCGTTGGGCGCGGCGGCGAGCAATGCGTCGGTTTCAGCCATGGCCTTGTCCATCAGCGCGTCCTTGTGCCAGGCATAGGCCCGGGCATAGCGCGCAGGCACCCCGGTCATGGTCACGGGATAGTCACGCAAGGTCGCCTGCGGTTCGGCGACATAGCCATAGAGCTTGGCCTTGACCCGCTGGAACCGCGTTTCCAGCGCGGCATCGCCGGGTTTGGTCCAGGCCGGGTCCTGTTGATAGGTATCCTCCAGCGTGGCGATCCGGTCTGCGGTCATCGGGTGGGTCGAATAGAACTCGCTGTCGGAATCGCGCTGGAAGCCATAGCGGAATTCCATGTTCTGCAGCTTGCGGAAAAAGGCGAGCGAGCCCTTGCCCGAAATCCCCGCCTTGGAAAGATACTGCGCCCCGGCCGCATCGGCGCTCGATTCCTGGCTGCGGCTGAAGGCCAGGTACTTGCCCAGCGCTGCCTGCTGCCCGGCCATGAACACGCCCATCGCCGCATCGCCTGCCCCGGCCGCCGCCGCCGCCGCGCTCAGCAGCAGGCTGAGGATCGAGATCCCGGTCGCGGCCTTGCTGCCGCCGTCGCTGATCACGTGGCCGCCGGTGATATGGCCCAGTTCGTGCGCGATCACGCCCTGCACTTCGGCCGCGCTGGTTGCCGCATTGATCAGCCCGGAATGGATATAGACTACCTGCCCGCCCGCAACGAAGGCATTGATCGAATTGTCGCCGATCATCACCACGTCGACATTGGCAGGATCAAGCCCTGCAGCGGCGATCAGCGGGGTCGCCATATCATGCAGCAGGGCTTCGGTTTCGGCATCGCGCAGGATCGATTGCGCCATGACTGGCTGGACGGTCAGGCTGAGCGCGGTCAGCGCGGCAAGCAGGCGGGACAGCAAAGACATGGCCCGCCGACTAGCCTCCGCGCGCCTGAACGGGCGCTGAAGGCGCGCCGTGGCGGGCCAGGAAGGCCAGCACCGCGTCAAGCTGGCGGCGATCACGGTTGAACGGTGCGGCCAGCAGCTTGACCGTATCTTCGTGATTGGCGTCCTTGATCACCACGGCCTGGGTCGGCTGTCCGGCGGCGGTCAGCGCCTTGGCCAGGGCAAAGGAGTTGCGCGGCTTGACCGTGGTATCGGTATCCCCGGTCAGCAGCAGCATCGGCGGGGCATCACCGCGCACGTGGTTGATCGGCTGGGTCACGGCGGGATCGGGCACGTGGCCAAAGGCATTGCGCGCCGAATCGGAAGTGAAGGGATGGAAATCGTACGGTCCGGACAGGCCGATCACCCCCTTGATCGCGCCATCGGGCACGCCCTCGCGCCCCAGCCATTGCCGTTCCAGCCCCAGCATGACCACATTATAGGCCCCGGCGGATTGCCCCATCAGAAACAGGCGCTGGGGATCACCGCCCAGCTCTGCGGCATGGTCCAGCGTCCAGCGCACGGCCATGGCGCTGTCTTCCAGCATGCGCGGATAGGTCCCTTCGGGCACCAGCCGGTAACCGGCCAGCACCGTGACATAGCCCATCCGTGCGAACTGGCGCCCGATGAAGTGGTATTGCCCGGCAGTGCCGCTGTGCCAGCCGCCGCCCGGCACCCAGACCAGCACCGGATGCGGCCCCGCTGTTTCCGGCACGAACACATCGATCTTCTGCGCGGGGAGCGGGCCATAGGCCGCCCCGTCCAGCACCTGCCGCGCCCCCTTGGTCCCGGCCATGGTCCGGTCCGCCCAGTCGAGCATGGCGAGGCCATGGTTCTTCACCCCATAGACAAACGCGCCCGCCAGCAGCGCCAGCAGCGCCGCGATTCCGATGAGAGTCCAGCCCAATTTGCCCGGTTTCCTGAATGCCATGAAGCGCAGGACTAAGCATATTGTGCGGATTGGGCAAAGCCGAAAGGCAGGGGGGATGGCAAGCTAAGTCCGCTGCCGAGTGGCGTGTTTCGTACGCTAACGCCCCAAAGATTCCCAGCCGCGCGTCGTTGACAAAAGTATAGAAGCAATATCAATTGGGATCCGCAAAAGGAGATCAAACTTGGGATTTGACGAGAAGAAGTGTCCGCAGTGTGCTGAGGCGATAAAAGCTGAAGCGAATATATGTCGCTATTGTGGGTACTCGTTCAATGGGTTTGATCCGTCCCAGCCTGATGGTTCGTCATTGCCTTATAAGGGGAATGGCAGGGGAAAGGGTTGCTTGATAGCCTTGGGCATCTTCGTCACGCTTGGGATCATCGGATCGCTCTCGGGTCAGGGTGAACGAGCCGCGTCTTCATCAAAGATGGAAGCGGGCGAAAGCATAAGTAAGAACAACACCTTATCATTGGGCCCTCCTGCTGGAGGGAACCAAGTAAAGTCCACAGCAGAAGTGCCGGAAAGCGTCCCGAGCGTTGGACTCTTTGGTCCTCAGGCAAACGCGGCGCGAAGCGCTCAGCAGTATCTCGAGATGACTGGATTCTCACGTCGTGGATTAATTGAGCAGCTTTCGTCGGACGCTGGCGAAGGATATAATGTCGAGGATGCCACGGCAGCGGTCGATAGCTTGACCGTGGACTGGAACGAACAGGCGGCACGCTCAGCTAGACAGTATCTTGAAATGACCGGATTTTCCTGTCGTGGGTTGATCGAACAGTTATCGTCCGAAGCTGGGTCAAAATATGCCAAGGCTCAAGCACGCTATGGTGCCGAACAGGCGGGAGCCTGCTAAAGGTGGTTGGGTAGCTATCCACCCGCCTGTACCCTCAACTTCGTCATCCCCGCGAAAGCGGGGATCCAGGGTTGGCGGGCGAGACTGGGCCTTTAGCCGGACAGTCGCGCGGGGAACGCCCTGGATCCCTGCTTTCGCAGGGATGACGACTGTGGTGAGCGGATGCGGACCGGTGTGCGGGGTGACGAACCGCGCGGATTTGTCCAATATATCCACCGCCACACGGCAAACGGGCGCCATGTCCGAAGACACGGCGCCCGTCCCCCTCGCAGTTCGGAAATTTGCTTACCCCAGCAGGCGGCGTGCGGCCTTTTCGAGCAGGGGCACGTCGTCGGGCACTTCGCCCACCAGCACCACTTCGCCAGAGGGCAGGCGGCGGGCGATGAGCAGGGTGAATTCGCTGCCTTCGGGATCGATTGCGTCAAACCCTTGCGGTTCCAGCTTGCGTAGCTTGCGGGCCAGCGCCTCACGCGGGGTTTCGCGCGCGTCCACCGGCTTGCCGCTGTCGGCGCGCTTGAACTTGCGTTCTTCGGTGACCACGCCTTTCAGCCCGCCGGGGGCCTGGGCAAGGTAGCTGGCCAGTTCGCCCCGGCCCAACCCGACGCGGTGGGCGTGGCCCAGCGCGGTGGCATATTCGGTCAGGCGGGTCTTGTCGTAATCGGCGCCGAACACCAGTTTGACCACCGGGGTCATCGGTGCGCGGTCCTGCACGGTCAGGCCGCTGTCCGCGACCAGTTCGGCAAATTCGTCTTCGCGTTCACCGGCGGCGATCGAGAAGTCATAGGCCCGGCCAATCGCGGCATAGAGCGCGGTGCGGGTGCGGTCTTCGCTGCCGCGTGCGGCTTCGGCCAGTTCGCGGGCCGAAGCGAGCCAATCGCCCAGCCCCATCTCTTCGGGATCGGGTTCGCTCAGTTCCAGCGCGGGCAGATCGCTCCAATCGTCTTCATTGGCGGCAAATGCCGGACCCGGCACATGCAGTCCGCCCGGAGCGGCGGGGGCCAGATTGGCAAGATCGAGCACGTCCTCGTCCTCGTCGTCAGCCGTGGTCATCGATATGGCCATGGCGGCCAGGCGGTCACCGGTCGATTGCTGATCCGCCGGACCATCGGCCCAGTCGGTCAGCGGCTCGTCGCGGCGCGCGGCGGGGCTTTCCAGCGCCTGATCGATTTCCAGCAGCAGCTCGTCGGTGGTGCGCTGGTCGGCCAGTTCCTTCCAGTTGATCACGCCATAGATGAAGTCGATCGTGTCATCGTCGCTCGAAAACGGCAGCAGGATCCCGCGATAGAGGATCGTCTGTTCGCGCTGGTTGACGAATTCGGCTTCGAACCCGATCGGCGCCTGGTTGGCCAGGATCTGCATATAGTGATCGGTGATGCGCGACAGCAGGGAACGGCTGGGCACGTCGGACAGCGTCTCGATCGGCCCTTCGGCGCCGCATTCCAGCGCCAGTTTGTCGCCCAGGAACTGGATCGAGGGGTTTTCGAGGCCCCGGGTAAAATCAAGCAGGACCGAATGCGGTCCGAAATCGGGCAGGTCTTCGGGATCGAGATCCTCGATCGAAGGAAAGCTGCGGCCATCCAGCAGGCTGGCCCAGAAATTGTAGGCGCGCACCTGCATCCGGCGCTCGTCCTGCCCGACCGGGCTGGGCGGCACTTCGCGGGCGATTTCGTCGTCCTCGTAATCATAGTCCGGCGTATCGCTGTCCATGCGATCGACGAAATTACCCCGATACGTATCCATGCGGGTTCCCCAAGAAGTCCCTTTTCAAGACCCCTTGTGGCGCAACATGGTAAACGAAGGGTTAAGTTGCGCTGGATGAGTTATTTCCGCCTCACGGCGATGCGGGAAAGAGTCCTTGTTGGGTGCGCTGATCGCCTCCGCGATCAGCTTGGCCTGGCCTGCCCACTCCCCCGGCCCAACCACCCACAGGGTACCTTAAACGGGTGGTTGGGCCGGGGGAGTGGGCCGGCCAGGCCAGGGAATGCCGGATGGCATTCCCGCACCGCCGTCAGGCGGACAAGGACTCCCTTCCTCCCCCTTAAACCACCTTCACCCGGCCCTCGTCCGGTCCGGGCATCGGCGCGAACCAGCGCAGGACCAGGCTGGCGATCAGCCAGGCAGCGGACAGCTGGACACCGCGGCTGAGGCCGACGACGTCCGAGGCGAGGCCCATGGCATAGGCGCCCAGCGCCATGCCGCCAAAGGTTACCGCCTGATAGATCGACAGGCAGCGCCCCAGGATTCCCTCGGGCGAGCGCAATTGCATCGCCACATTCAGGCTGGTCAGGGTCGCCACCCAGGCTCCGCCCGCGATCAGCACCAGCACCAGCAGCGCGGGCAGGCTGGTGATCGTGCTGGTCGGCAGCAGGGTCAGCGCGAAGATGATGGTCGAGACGAACACCACCGCCTCGCTGCCAAACCGGCGGCGGACCGGGGAGATCCACAGCGCGACCACGATCGAGCCGACCCCGAACGCGCCCAGCACCAGCCCGAACTGGGTTTCGGTGCCGTGCAATTGCTCGCGCACCAGCAAGGGCTGCAGGCCCAGATAACCCGCCGCGCCGAAGCCGAAGGCAAAGCCGCGGGTCAGCACCCGGCGTACCGGGCTCGATCCGGCGCAGAATTTCAGCCCCGTCAGGATCGAGGCGAGCATTGGCTGGCGGGTCCGCGCCGGTTGTTCGGGGTGCCAGTTCATCAGC
The DNA here is from genome assembly GCA_964550775.1 of uncultured Novosphingobium sp. Lineage (GTDB taxonomy): Bacteria > Pseudomonadota > Alphaproteobacteria > Sphingomonadales > Sphingomonadaceae > Novosphingobium. Next base: position 12,705 of record CAZKAX010000061.1, read on the forward strand.
ACCACGATCAGCGCCAGATAGCTCAGCGCATTGAGTGCGAAGGCCATCGCCGGATTGGTCAGTGAAATCAGCACCCCGCCCAAGGCCGGACCGACACTGCGCGCCAGGTTGAAAGCGATGGTGTTGAGCGAGATCGCCTGCGGCAGGTCCGCCGGGCCCACCTGCATCCGCACCGAGGCCTGCCAGGCCGGGCCGTTGAGCGCGGTGCCGCAGCCGACGGCCAGCGTGAAAGCGAGCAGCGAGAATGGGCCGACCAGCCCCTGCCAGGTCATCAGTGCCAGCGCGGAAGACAGCAGCAGCATGGCCCACTGCGCCCACAGCATCACCGCGCGGCGGTCAAAATTGTCGGCAATCGCTCCGGCGAAAATGCCCAGCAACATCACCGGCATGGTGACCGAAGCCTGGACCAGCGCGACCAGCTGATGCGACCGGGTCAGGTCGGTCATCAGCCAGGCCGCCGCGGTCGACTGGATCATCGAGCCGAGGTTGCTGGCCAGGTTCGCGGTCCAGATCGCGCGGAAAGCGGGGAACCGGAACGGCGCGAGCGCCCGGCCGGGTGCAGTCAGGCCGGTGGCGTCAGGTTGGGCCGCATCATCGCTCACCCGGCCGGGTTAGGCAGGGTGAGCGGGTGATGCAAGGTCTGGCTCAACCGCGCCCGCGATGCGGGCTGCGACCGCCCTGGGCATTGCCGCGCGGGCCCTGACCGCCCTGGCCGCCGCCCGGACGGCGATCGCCGCGCGGGTGGGCGGGGCGGTCTCCGCGATGCTCACCGGCGGGACGGTCAGCGCGGGGCTGGCTGTCGCGGCGGGGCAGTTCGCCGAATGCGCGGGGCTGGGCCGCACGGTCACCGCGCGGGGCGGGGCGTTCGTCACGGCGTGGACGGTCTTCCACCGCGCCGCGCCCTTCGGCGGCCAGCGGGTTGAACACCGGGCCGCGTGCGGGCGCGCTGCCCTGGCGGTCTTTGCGCAGCCAGGTGTCGCGCGGCTGGCCGTTGCGGCCCTGGCCGCCGGGGCTGCGGTTGCCATTGCCGCGCGAGCCGCCGCCGCCGCCGCTACCACCACGGGCACCGCCCCGGCCGCGCGCATCGCGGGCATCGCGGCGGGCGTCCTGTTCGGCCTCGGCGGGCTTGCGGGTGGGCAGCGGCAGGCGGGCGGCTTCCTTCTGGAAGTCATCCGGCAGCGGCTGCGGCATCAGCTTGATCCCGGTCAGGCGTTCGATGTCCTTCAGGTAAGCCTTTTCGTCCGGCGCGCAAAAGCTTTGCGCCACCCCGTCCGCCCCGGCGCGCGCGGTGCGGCCGATGCGGTGGACGTACTGTTCGGGCACGTTGGGCAGTTCAAAGTTGAACACGTGGCTGACCCCGGTCACGTCGATCCCGCGCGCGGCGATGTCGGTTGCGACCAGCACCGGCGTGGTGCCCTTGCGGAAGGCGAGCAAGGCGGCGGTGCGCTGGGCCTGGCTCTTGTTGCCGTGGATCGCCGCGGCATTGACCCCGGCGGTCGAGAGGTGGCGCACCACGCGGTCGGCGCCGTGCTTGGTCCGGGTGAACACCAGCGTGCGTTCGATCGAACCGTCCGCCAGCCCGGCGCGCAGCCGCAGCGAGAGCAGCGCCTGCTTTTCCGACTGGTTGACGAAAGTCACGAACTGATCGACCCGCTCGGCGGTCGAGGCCTGCGGGGTCACCTCGACGCGGACCGGGTTGTTGATGAACTGCTTACCCAGGTCGGCAATCGCCTTGGGCATGGTCGCGCTGAAGAACAGGCTCTGGCGCTCCTTGGGGAGCATCGCGGCGACGCGCTTCAGCGGCACGATAAAGCCCAGGTCCATCATCTGATCGGCTTCGTCGAGCACGAAGATCTCGACATTGCGCAGCGTCAGCGCGCGCTGGTCGATCAGGTCGAGCAGGCGGCCCGGGGTGGCGACCAGAATGTCGGTCCCCGGGACCAGCGCGCGCGATTGCTTGCCCACCGGCACGCCGCCGAACACGCATTGCACCGACAGGTTGAGGTACTTGGCATAGCCGCGCATGTTCTCGGCAATCTGGGCGGCCAGCTCGCGGGTCGGGCTCAGCACCAGCATCCGGCACGAAGCGCTCTTGCGCGGCTGCGGATCGGCGGCCAGGCGGTGCAGCGAGGGCAGCGAGAAGGCCGCGGTCTTGCCGGTCCCGGTCTGGGCAATCCCCAACAGGTCCCGGCCCTGCAGCAGCGCGGGGATCGCCTGCTTCTGGATTGGGGTCGGGTCGGCATAACCCTTGGTCTCAAGTGCGCGCAGCAAAGGCTCGGCCAGGCCAAGGTCGGAAAAATAGGACATGAAAATCTCTCAATATATAGAAGCGGCGCGCACGGAATGATCCCGTGCCGCGAAGCGAGGTGTCGATAGATGCGACCCTGCGTGAAGAAGGAAGCTTCAGCGAAAACGGCGACCGTAAGTCCGGGCTGGTCAGGCGTTGAAACGCCAACCTCACGCTGCCGGGACTGCGGCGGGAACAAGGCCCGCGCGCCGATTGCAAACGAGGCCTTAAGCGACATTGCCGGAAAAAGCAAGGAAATTACGCGGCCCCGCACTTGCCCCCGCCGCCACAGGGCTTAACCTGCGCCCCATGAACCGCACCCTGCTCCTCGCCGCCGCCCTTGTTTCCGCCCCCGCACTCGCCGCACCGCCGACGCCGCAGGAGCGGGTGATGATCCAGACGATCGATGCCGAACAGGCGCGTTCGCTGGCCCTGCTCGAACGGCTGGTCAACCAGAACAGCGGCAGCCGCAACCTTGATGGGGTGCGCAAGGTGCGCGACATGCTGGTGCCGGAGTTTGAGGGGCTGGGCTTTACCGTGCGCTGGGTCGATCAGGCTGCGGTTGGCCGCGCCGGGCACCTGATCGCCGCGCACAAGGGCAAGCCGGGGCGCAAGCGGCTGCTGCTGATCGGGCACCTCGATACGGTGTTCGAACCCGATCATCCGTTCCAGACGTTCAGCCGCAAGGATGCCGATACCGTCGCCGGGCCGGGGGTGGCCGATGACAAGGGCGGCGACATCGCCATGCTCGCCGCGCTGCGGGCGATGCAGAAGGCGGGCACGCTGAAGGACGCCAATATCGAAGTGGTGCTGACCGGGGACGAGGAAGATTCGGGCCTGCCGCTGGAAACGGCGCGCGCCGATCTGGTCGCGGCGGGCAAGCGCGCCGACGTTGCGCTCGATTTCGAAGGGCTGGCGCAAGACGGCGGCAAGGACATGGGCTCGATCGCGCGGCGCTCGGCCGGGGGCTGGAAGGTCATGGTCACCGCCAAAAGCGGGCATTCGAGCGGGATCTTTTCCGAACGCGCCGGTGAAGGGGCGATCTATCCGCTCGCCGCGATTCTCACCGCCTTCCGCAAGGAACTGCCCGAACCCAACCTGACCTTCAATGTCGGGCTGATTACCGGCGGGGCCAGCGCGGAAGTGGCAGCGAATGATGCCAATGCGAGCGCGGCGGGCAAAAGCAACATCATCCCCGGCATTGCCATCGCCAGCGGGGATCTGCGCGCGCTGACCCCCGAATCGATTGCGCGGGCCGAGGCGAAAATGCGCGAAATCGTCGCCCGTCCGTTCAACGGCGGCAGCGCCACGCTGACTTTTGACGGCAAGTATCCGCCGATGGCCCCCACGCCCGGCAACCGCGCGCTGCTCGACAAGCTCAACCTTGTAAACACCACGCTGGGGCTGGAACCGATGGGCGCGCTCGATCCGCTCAAGCGCGGGGCCGGGGACATCAGCTTCGTCGCCGCCGATGTCGACAGCCTGGTCGGGCTGGGCCCGGCGAGCGAGGGCGATCACACCGCGAACGAGGTGATGGACCTGCCCAGCCTGTGGCGTCAGGCCAAGCGCGCGGCGCTGCTGATGTCACGCCTGTCACGCGAGCCTTCGCGCTAAACCTCTGATATTACTAAGGTGGCCGGATGACAAGGTGACACCAAGGTTACACCCTGTCCGGGCATGTTCCGGTTTGAAATCAGCAAGATAGGGCAAACAAGGTGACACTTGCCCTGTTTTGAAAAATATTGCCCCGTTCCCGGCCGCACGGGGCAGCAAAAAGCAGGCGTCTGCCCCATGGGCGACGCCGATCCAGACAAGATCCACAAGTTCAAAGAGCCGCGCGAATCATACCAGCGTGGCGGCGTGTAGGAAAATCTTTTCCGGCGGGCATTTGCCGGGGACCTCAGGCTTGAATGGTTCACGCAGAGACGCGGAGACGCAGAGGGGTAGCGATTGCGGCGCAGCCGCTTGCGATCACTGAGCTTCCGGCAAACGGCAGGTTGTCGGAAGTGAATGAGCCTGCGGCCCAGCGCGCCATCTCTGCTCTTCTGCGCGAACCCCCTTCGTGTTTCCTTCAAACCAGCCCCGCCAGCCCCGGATCTACAAACCCGTGGTGCCGCCGCAAGGCCGCGCGGGCCAGGCGTTCGGTTTCGGTTTTGCGGCGCGCGGCGGCGAGCGGGACGGTGGCGGCGGGGCGCAGGATTTCGGCGTCATAGCCATCGGCCACGATCAGCCCGCAGCGTTCGGGCAGGAACATCGCATCTTCCATGCAGGTGCGGTCCAGATGCGGGGCGAGGCCCCAATAGAACCGGTCGCAATAGTCGAGGTAATCGGGCCACTTGGCATCGCCCATCAGGTCCGCGCGGGCGACCTTTATTTCCACGATCACCAGATGGCCCTTGGCATCGATCCCCATCAGATCGGCGCGGCGGCCATTGCGCAGCGGCATTTCCGGCAGGCACCAGATATCGTTGCGGGCAAACAGCCGCCCGATCCCGCGCGCCACGGCCATGGCCTCACGGGTAAAGGGGCTGTCGGGAATCGGTTCCGGCGCGGTCATCCGCGCGGTTTAGGAACGAACCGGGAACTTTGCAACCACTGGCAGTGCTGGCCAGTGGCAAACCGGGCTATCCGGCGATGGCTACCACCGTATCGTCCACACCCGATGCACGCGGGGCAAAGCGGCCATCAACCTGCGCGCCCTGTTCGATGGTCAGCGCGTCATAATGCACGTCGCCGTGGATCCGCGCGGTCTTCAGCACCACCAGTTCGCGCACGGTGATCGTGCCCTTGACCGTACCGGCCAGCCGGGCGCTTTCGGCGCGGATCGCGCCTTCGATCAGGCTGCTTTCGCCCTGAACCAGCGAGGTGCAGGTGACATCGCCTTCGACCCCGCCATCGATGTGCAGGTCGGCCCCGGCCTGAACGTCACCCTTGATCCGGGTATCGGCACCGAACACGGAAAAGGTCGATCCGGCCATCTGTCTATCCTGCTGGCTGCGCACCGTCTGCGGCGCTGATTTTTTCGAGAACATGGGGCACAGCCTCAAGGAAGGGGCGGGGGTTGACCGGGCGGTCGCCGATCCGGACTTCGAAATGCAGGTGCGGGCCGGTGGAACGGCCGGTGCTGCCGATCAGGCCGATCTGTTCGCCCGGCATGACCGCCTTGCCGACCACGGTGCGAAAGCCCGACATGTGGGCATAGCGGGTGACCAGCCCGTTGCCGTGATCGATTTCCACACAATTGCCATAGCCGCTGCGCTGGCCAACGAAGCTGACCGTGCCGCGCGCGGCGGCATAGATCGGCGCGCCGTGCGGGCCCTTGAAATCAAGCCCGGGATGGAATTCGCCGCCGCCGCCGGTGAAGGGATTGGCGCGGAATCCGAAGCCGGACGAGATATATTCGAAATTGGCGGGCAATGCCTGAGGCAGCCCCGCGACCGAGCGTTCCAGCGCATCCATCCGCGCCAGGCTGAGCCCGAGTCGTTCGAACCGCGGATCGATCGATCCGTCCGGCTCGCTCGCCAGCTGAATCAGCGGACCACCCTGCGCGCTGCGATCATCGAGCGAGGCAAGCATGGCCTGCGGGTTGAGCCCCAATGCGGCGAGTCGCGCTTCGGCCTGGGCGGCGCGGCGATCGGCCATGCGGGTCAGCGCTTCGACGAAGGACAGCTGGCGCGCTTCGATCTGGGCCAGCCCGGCGGCTTCGGGCAGGGCGGCGGAAACCTTCTTGACCGTTTCGGTGGCGGCACCCGTGCTGTTGGACACGGTTTCCCCGGCCTTGGCATCGCGCGGCAGATCGCCCAGGTGGGTCTGGACCAGCTTTTCGATGAAATCCTGGCGCTTTTGCAGGTCGGTCTGAACCTTGCCCAGATCGCCGCGATAGGCGGAAACGCGGCTTTCCGCGCTGGTCACTTTGGCTTCGCGGTCCAGCAGGCTCAGCCGGTCACGCGCGGTCAGGTATTGCGAAATAGCCATGCCGCCGATCGACAGCACCCAGACCAGCAGCAACACGGCAACAAGGCCGGCCACGCGCATCTGCAGCCGCGATGACAGCTTGATAAAACGAACCTGTCCTTCGGACCGCATGAAAAACTCACGGTCCGGGAACCAGGCTCGCAGGCGGTCAACCAACCGCCCTTCGGCCAATTTCTGCAAGGCGACCCCGCGTCCCTTAGATTTAAGTTGCCGCGCGCTAGCACCTTAACAAGGTCTTAGCGAATCTCCCGGAGGGCGGAGTCGTTGAATCGAAGGACTCGCGCGACGAGTCGTTTGCGTAGCTGACAATCTCCGATCCGGGTGCTAGGCGCACCGCCATCATGAATGCTGCCGCCAACCCCCCTGCCGACCACGCCGTGGCCCTGATCGACCAGCTCGCCCGGGCTGGCCGCGCGGCCCAGCGGGTGCTGGCGCGGATGGATGCCGCGGCCAAGGCGCGCGCGCTCCATGCCGCCGCTGCGGCGCTGCGCGCGGATAGCGCAGCGGTGCTCTCCGCCAATGCGCAGGACATGGCGAAAGGCGCGGAAAACGGCCTTTCCGGGGCCATGCTTGACCGGCTGATGCTCGATCCCGTGCGGCTTGAAGGGATCGCGGCGGCGATCGATGCCGTGGCCGATCTGCCTGATCCGGTCGGCGCGGTGATCGATCGTTCGGCGCGCCCCAACGGGCTGGAGCTGAGCCGGGTGCGGGTGCCGGTCGGGCTGATCGGGATCATCTATGAAAGCCGCCCCAATGTGACCGCCGATGCCGCCGCGCTGTGTCTGCGTTCGGGCAACGCGGTGGTGCTGCGCGGCGGGAGCGAGGCGGTGCAGTCCAACCGCGCGATCCACGCCGCGATGGTGCGCGGTCTGGCCAGTGCAGGGGTGCCCGAAGCCTCCGTCCAGCTCGTCCCGACGCAGGACCGCGCCGTGGTGGGGGCGATGCTGACCGCAGCGGGGCTGATCGACATGATCATCCCGCGCGGCGGCAAGAGCCTGGTCGCCAGAGTGCAGGCCGATGCCCGCGTGCCGGTGCTCGCCCACCTCGACGGGATCTGCCACACCTATGTGCATTCCGCCGCCGATCCGGCCAAGGCCGTGGAAATCGCGCGCAATGCGAAAATGCGCCGCACCGGGATTTGCGGATCGATGGAAACGCTGCTGCTCGATGCGCAGTTTCCCGCCGGGCAGGCAGTGGTTGCCGCGCTGCTCGATGCAGGCTGCGAACTGCGCGGCGATGCCCGCGCCCACGCGCTCGATCCGCGCATCCTCGCGGCGGACGATGCGGACTGGGATACCGAATATCTCGACGCGATTCTTGCGGTTGCGGTGGTCGATGGCCTGGATGCGGCGCTGGCCCATATCGCAGCGCACAGTTCCAGCCACACCGACGTGGTGGTGACCGAGGATGCGGCCGTCGCCGAACGATTCCTGGCCGAAGTCGATTCGGCGATCGTGATGGTCAATGCCTCCAGCCAGTTCGCCGATGGCGGCGAATTCGGGCTGGGTGCCGAAATCGGCATCGCCACCGGACGGCTCCACGCGCGCGGCCCGGTCGCGCTGGAGGGGCT